>JBILWX010000204.1:0-4728 GCA_044369655.1 Pirellulales bacterium | reverse complement strand
GTCGTAGATGTCGTGCGCCCGCTGCGAGATGTGGTTGTCGAGGTTTTGGAACACCTTCGCGTAGCGGCGGAGCGTGCGGCTGACGGCGTATTCGGGCCACCAGTTGCGGTCGCGGACGGCCGTGGCGAGCTCGTCCTGCAGCTTGGAGTCGTGCAGCATCGCCAGATGGGCGTCGAAGATGGCGGCATACTGCTCGCCGAGTTCGGCCCGAATCGCATCCCGGTTGCGCTCGATCTCACGGGCGGTCTCGGCGACGGCGTGCTGGAGCCGGGCGAGCTCCGTATCCACGGCGCTCCGCTCCACGAAGCGGCGCGGGATCCGGAAGCCCTCGCTGTCGAGGACGAGCGCTTCGCCGATCGTGACGCCGGGCGAAACGGCGATTCCCTGAAGTTTGAGCATGGGGGCGCATGTCGCCCGCGGGCTGCGGCATGTCGGCCAGGGAGATCGCCAGCACGATGGCGGCGATCAGGATCCCTGCGGCACGCGCGCCTCACGGCTCGTTGCGGCTCCTTTGTCGTGTTGTTTGGACTGCGTGTGGACTGAGTTATGACAAGCCCGGCTGGCCCCGACCGCCGACCATCGAGGGTCTGGTCAGGTTCACCTGCCGATCGGCACTAGCCTTGGTTTCCGGCCTTCGATTCCTGGCCTTCCGTCTGTTCCTGTTCGTTGAAATTGCGGTCGAAGAGGCTGCCGATCGCCTCGAGCGCCTCGCGGGCGTCGGGCCCCGTCGCCTCCACGACCAGTCGCGTGCCCGCCTCGGCGGCGAGCGTCAGCACCTCGAGGATGCTCTTGCCGTCGACCCGCTGCGATTCGTTCAGCAACTCGATCCGTGACTGCCACTTGCGGGCCTCGCGCGCAAGCTGGTCGGCCGGCCGGGCATGCAAGCCCTGCGGCATTCCGACCACGACCTCGCGCGAGACCATCTGCTCACTCATGCTGTTGTGTCTTGAATCATCCCGATGTCGACCGGCCGACCCGCGCTGCCGCGGGCCGCGGCGGCGGTCATGACGCCACCCCGTGGCTGTCGGCCTCCTCCAACAGGTGCTGGATGTCGATCGGCCCCTTGGCCGACTTGAGCTGCCGGCAGAACGTGTCGTCTCGCAACTGGCGGGAGATGTTCTCCAACGCCCGCAGGTGATCGCCCGGCCGGTCCGGCGGCGACACGAGCAGGAAGAACAGCTGCACGGGCTCGCCGTCGAGGCTCTCGAAGTTGACGCCCTCGTGGCTCACCGCCACCGTGCCCACCAGTCGGTTGACGCTCGGATGCTTGGTGTGGGGAACGGCCACGCCCCGGCCGATGCCGGTGCTGCCGAGATCCTCGCGCTTCATGATGGCCTTGACGATGCTCTCGAGATCGCCGGCGCCAATGCTGCGGGCGTCGACGAGCGACTGGGCCATCTCACGGATGACACCTTCCTTGGTGTCGGCGTCGAGATGCGACCGGATCGCACCCGAGGCCACGAAATCGGAAAACTTCATGCGATTCGCGTTCAGGACTCGCGCGTGGCGTGCACGTGCTTCTGATCCAGAACCTTCTCCTTGTGTTTTCTGAGCTGTTGCTCGAGCTTTTGGACGGCCCCGTCGACGCTCCGCCAGAGTTGGCTGGAGTGTTCACGGCTGACCATGTCGTGGAAATGCTCGGCCGAGGCGATGATTTCCACCGTCGGCAGGGCCTCGTTTTCCAGATCGACGGTCACGTTGATGGCCGTGAGCCGGTTGAAATACCGCTTCAGACGGGAAACCTTCGACACGATTTTCGACTGGGTGGCGCCGCTGAGCTGACCATGCCTGGCTGAAACGTTGATCTGCACTCGGGCATTCCTTCTCTTCAAAACCCACGACGCCCTGTCCAAAAAAGCCGGGCCGAACCGGCACGGCCAATCACCGCCGCATCGTCGTGGTCGGGGCGGATGACCTCTCAATCCAGCGATCATAGCACCCCTCTTGCCGTCGACACAAACCATCTGCGTGCCACGGCCCCTGTCCGCAAAAACGGCACCGATTTCACTCCACCGGGGGAGCGGCGGCGGCCCCCGCCGGGACGGCGTCGCCGGGAGCCGGGGGCGACCGCCGAATGAGCCCCTTTTCCAACTGGCCGCGCCACCATCCCGCCCCATCCCGCCGCATCTCCGCCAGGCCGTCGGGCCGATACCGCGTCCGATCGACGGCGGACGGCTGCGTGATGTCGATGAGCGCCTTGCTCGCATACCGCCTGACGATCAGGCTCGGATCATCGAGGGCCTCGACGATCACGCGATCGGCTCCCGCGGCCAGTTCCTCGTCGGTCACACCGCGGGCCAGTGCCCAGAGCAGGTCGGCCTTGCCGTGCGGCCCCCGGTTGACGAACGACTCGTAGAGCCGGGTGGCCGCGTTGCCCCCGCGAGCCAGCGCCAACGGAACACTCGAGCCCTCGAGCTGCGACCACTGCCGCTGCTCGAGCTTGCGTCCGGGAGACTCGGTCGACAACTGCTCCACGAGATCGTCGAACGCTCCGATCAGGGCCAGCGTCGCCGCGGCCAGCATCCTGTTTTCGGCCCGCTTGTCGGTGGCCATTTCCCGCAAGGACCGGCCCAGGGGCGCCGCGGCCGAGACCTTGGCGGCGAGCGATTCACCGGCCGCCTTTTCGAGTCGGTCGGGCCGTACTCCTGATTCGATCCAGGCTGGCAATGTGGGCATACGGGCCACCGCCACCCGCTCCGGAACCTTGCTCGACCATTCGAGAGCCATCCCCGCATCGAGCATGCCCTGGGCGTCGATGCCCTCGAGCGGGTGTTCCACGGGACGTCCCTCGGCGGCCGTCTGCCGCCAGACGAGGCCCCGCGCGGCGATGATCCGCGACCGCACCACCGGCGGCGCGCTGGCGGGATCCGCACCGACGGTGCGGTCGAGGTCCACCGCGATGGCAACCGGATTGAGCAGACCACCATCGACGGTGCCGATCATCCCGGCGGCGGTGACACCCAGCCTCGCGTCGGCGCGACTGGCCCGGGCCACGGCACGGCCAAACACCACCTCGAGGCGTGGCGTGCCGTCGGCATCGACCGCGAGCACCGCCCGAGTTTCGGGCAGCAGGCGAATCGTCACACCCCGCACGTGGAGTTCAGCTTCGAGCGTCGGCGGCACGAGCAGGTCTTCCTGCGTTGCGAGCGGAGAGCCGCCCGGAAACACGCTCCATTCGGCCATTCCCTCCGGATCGACGTTGTCTGTCATGCGGAAGAGCACGCCCTCGTCTCCCACGAATCCCAGGGGTTCTGGCATCGCGGCCGCGGGGGCGGAGGCCGGTGCAGGAACGGGTGCTGATGGCGGCGCAGGCACGTCCGCGGGAGTTGGCGGTGCCGCGGGGGCCGGCACCACCGCCATCGCGACCGCTGGCGGCGGCGGTTCCGATGGTGCCGCCGGTGTCACCGGGGCGACGGCTTCCGCGCTCGCCGGCGCGGGATTCGACGGTGCGGCTGTTTCGGCTGACGCGACCGCCTCCGCGGGCATGACCGCCTCCGCTTCGTCGGCAGGCTCTCCCTGTGTCACCGCCTCGTTCACCACCTCCGCAGCGGGCTGTACCGCAGGAGCGACCGGCGGCTCCACACTCGCCACCTCGGGCGGCCGGCGACCACCGCGGCCTGCGAGCGTGCCACGGAGCAGCGACCAGGTGAGCACACCTGCCAAGGTCAAGAGCAACGCCAGCGCGAGCACCGCCGCCGCCCATGCCGTCGACGACGAGCGGGCCGCGCCCGGCCGGGGTGACGGCTGGGCGACCACGCCATCTCCGGAGGGCGTCGCGGCGATGGCCTGCCTGAGCGCACGCGCCGTCTCGATCGACTCGTGCCGTTCGTCTCCGTTGCCTGCCGCCGCGGCCTGTTCGGTCGCTGCCCGGTCGCGCAGGCCCGACAACAGCCCGAGCAACCGCTGATGGATCCGCTCCCTCTCTTCTGCGTAGAGCGTTTTTGCCCGACTGGAGTCGCGGGACAGTTCTGCCAGCAGGCTATGGCAGGCGGCCACCTCGGCGAGATGCACCTCCGATTCGATGCAGATGCGTTCGAAGGCTTCGAGCTGGTCGGAGCTAAGCGTGTTGTCGAGATATTCGGCGACCGAGTTGGGGTCTTCCGTCAGGCCGCGGCCTTCGGGCTTGGGGGCCCCGATGGCGGTCCGGCTGACGGCCCCGCGGATGCGTTCCACGAGGTGCGTGGCCATCACGCTGGCAGACACCTTCGCGCCGAGCTGCTGTTGTTCGTCGTCGGGAAGCACGCCGTCCAGCCAGGCCAGCAGTGTTCTGAGGGTGAGCCGCATGGGTGTTGCTCCAAGACCGCCGGGGGAATGAACCGGGGAGAATGAAACGAAGGAGTCCGTGCCGGGAGGCAGCGCCCGCGGGCACTGCCTCCCTCCTCTAAAAGAGTGGCGTCCGGCGCGGATTTTCGTAGAAATCCTGAAAAACACGGTGGAAACGGCCTGCCCAGGCGGGCGGCGACCCGTTCGGCGGCGACCTGCGTATGAAGGGATGCGCAGACGAGCCAAACCGGCGGACTACACTTCCTTGAACCGCGGAAGGCACCTGGAGAACCAGTCATCCATGACCGCCATGCCCCGACACCGTCGTCAGGCCATCCTCCGGGAGGCCTCCGGCTATATCGAGTTGGGCGAACTGCTGGTGGAGCACGACAGGCCCCTCCCGCCGAGTGGGCAGAAACTGCTCCACCGCGCGATCGATCTGCTCGCGTTGCTTCCCGAGCCGAC
>JBILWX010000203.1:0-4735 GCA_044369655.1 Pirellulales bacterium | reverse complement strand
AGGAACACCTCCTGGACGATGTCGTCGGTGACGCCGAAATCACCGGTGAGCGCCAGCACGAACGACCGCAGTTGTGACTGGTAGCGGACGAAGAGCTGCTGCACCCGCACGGTCGCCTCGCCCGGCCGGTCGGGAGCCGGCTGGCCGGCTGGCTGCGGCGGTCGGCTGTTGTCGCCTGGCATCAGGCTCTCCCCCGGAAAACTTCGTCTATCTATCTATCTATCTATCTATCTATAAGCTATAGAATCAATGACCTGCCCCCACCAAAAAGCACCCTCCAGAAAACAAGGACCAAAACGCCAATTGTCGTGGCAAATCTGCCGCCGATCCGACACAGCAAGGGGCACGGGCGCTTGACAGTATGGGTATACGGCCATATTTACGGCTCTATGAAGACCACGATTGAGCTTCCCGATGAATTGCTTCACCGCGTGAAAATCCTGGCCGCCCAGCGTCAAACCACGCTGAAAGAGCTTGTCTTGGAGGGGCTGGACTGGGTTCTGCGTTCTGAAGTGGCGGCTTCACGTCGCGATGAGGCGATGGATCGCTTGAAGAGGGGGCTGCATCTCGCCGGCAAGCCGCTCGGTCGGCAGGAAGCCCATGAACGCCGCTAGACTGGCCGGTCGTCGCAAACACGCTCGATCTGCTGCACGCGGCCCTCGACGGGCAAGCACGCTTTCGCATCTCGTTCTGGGACGCGCTCATCGTGGCCGCGGCCCGTGAAGCCGGAACGAGCGAACTGCGCTGACAAATAGGGACGGGAGCGAATTTCTCGGCGCTGTGATGTGCTGCCCCCACGTGGCGGCAGGTTTTCAACTTGTCCGTGTCCCCGGCATCGATTCCACAAGTTAAAAACTCGTGGCCACGGGTCAAACTCCTCCACCCGTGGCGGCAGGTTTTCAACTTGTCCGTGTCCCCGGCATCGATTCCACAAGTTAAAAACTCGTGGCCACGGGTCGAACTCCTCCCACTCGTGGCGGCAAGTTTTTAACGTGCCGAATGCGGCCCCGAGCAAAACAAGATGCAATCTTGTTGCCACGTTTGAAAGCCCTGCAACTGCCTTGTCAAACAGGACTGTGCCTGTCACCTTGTTATGTGCCCGCCTGTTCACTGCTCCATGTCGAACGTGAAGATGTTGTGCTTGCCCGCCAAGACGTCGGCCTCGAACGGCGTCGTTGAGGAATCCCGGTATTTTTCCGGGATGTCGGGCCGGGGCTTGGGTGGCGGAGCGGGCTTGTCCGGATCGATGCCGGGAACAAACGGCATCACCACCACCTTGCATGGCCCCAAATAAGCACCGTCGCCAGGCTTGAACGTCGTCAGTACATACTTCCCCGAGGCGTCGGTTCGGCAGCCTGCCCCCGGCCGATTCGCGGGCACGAACTGCACGATCGCGTCGGCGACCGGCTTGCCCTGCGATGTGACCGTGCCAGAGACCTTCGCCATCGTGGGCCGGCCGCAGCCGCCGGCTAACAGCAGGCAGACGAGACAGGTCGCTGCCAGTGAGCCATGGTGCAATCGTAGCCCACTCATTCTGGCACCGCCTTCGTCTGCCCCGAGTCGCGGATCGCCAGCAGACGGTACAGCAGATTGTCGATGGTGCCATCGACCCACCGCACCGAGCCGTCGGCCATCGTGAATTGGGCGCCGATCGCGTGGGCGGAACGGAAGGGCGTGGCCGGGTCAATATTGGCCAGATAGCCCCCGTCATTCGCTGAAAAGAGGGAACGCGAGCACTGTGTCGAGCCGATATGTCGTCCTTGAGTGATCATTGCAGTATTCAGGGCTGGGCCTTGACTGCAGGCGCCGCCGCCGAACCAGCCGATAATCCCACTGGCACGGCATTGGTTCTGATTCGTGCCGTCGAACCCCCACGCGGATTGCTCACCCACCAAGAGCGTCTTGGTGAGTCCGTCGGTGATGTTCTTGGGATGGCATCCCTTGCTGCTGCCGCCGCCATACCAGACATTGCCCGCGAACGGCTTGCAGGCTGGCGCATTGATCACTCCGTTGGTGCAGGCCATCATGTTGGGGGAGTCGAGGGACGACCCCGACCCATCAGCTGGACAGCGATCAAGGGAAGTGGCAAGGTTCGCGGCTTTGAAAGCACGGTCGCTTGCGCCGGCGACGGCCGCGTAGCTCGGAGCGAGGTTCCCCGATAGATTGTTTCGCCTCACGACCTGCGGTATGGGGCTCGACGGACAGATGAGCGTCGCCGTCCGCATGGCTTTCATTGCCGTGGTTGCATCTAAATTGCCGGGCTGATCATTGCTGCCGTAAATGTAGCCAGGGATCGTCAATTTGTTGGTAACGTATTGGTCCCATGTCGGCATGAGGGTCGTGTCGTAAACCTCCCGGAGTTCCATGTTGGGCAGGATCATGACGAACCACGAATACCCCTGAAAACCTCCGATGGCCCCAGGTGGAAACGTCGATTTCTGATCGAGGAACGTGTGGCAGGCCAAACCGATCTGCTTGAGGTTATGGCCGCACGAACTCCGCCTCGCCGCCTCTCTCGCCGCCTGAATCGCCGGCAGCAAGAGGCCGACGAGCGTGCCGATGATCGCGATTACGACCAACAGTTCGACAAGCGTAAATGCTCGACGGCCGCCGGATCGGGCCCTTTTTCCCGCGTTGAAGACCACCATGTCACACCTCCAGAAGAGAAAAGAAACAGATGAGAAAAGATGACAATCAAAAAGCCCCGGGTGGAAACCCGGGGACACCGATTTGTTGGGCGAGCCCAGATCTGTATGGCATACGGTACGGCGTCTCCGCCCGGAGTCCCCCGGCTTCCGCCGGGGGCTTCTTGTCGTTGGCACAGGCGATGCCAGACAGGATCGAGCCAGTCACCCTCATGTGCACAAAAATGTTCATGGCTGATACTCCGCCCGCCCCCATGTCGCCGCCCGTTCCCAGACGTTGATTCGTAGCGGCTCGTGAGGATTGTGAATTTCGACCATGTGGTCCCGCCGCATCCGGCCGGCCGCGTCGCTCCAGTTCACCTGCCAGACAGCGGCGAGCCTGTCGCCGGCCCGCGGCGGATCGTCGGCACAGTTCAGGAGCCGCCAGGGGATCGCGTATTCGAGGACGTAGCCCTTGCCGTCGGCGTCGCGGGTGAAGGCGGCCCGAAAGCCGCTGGGACTGAAGACGAGGTCGTCGAAACGCATCCCGTGGTTGATCGTCAGGCAGGGAGTCTGGCTCGGGGCGTGATACCAGAGCGTGAGATGCGCGAGGCGGAGATTTCCAGCCGCCGTCTTCTGCTCGGGCGTGGGTTCAAGATTCCGCTGAGCGAAATAAGCCGGCGTATTACCGTCGGCAGGCCAGCCCATCTGCCGGTCGGTCGACACCCGCACCTGCACGCTGCCGCCTCGCCAGCCGTCGTCCCGATCGATCGCCGGGTCGATCACGCTCCGCATCGGCTCCGGATCGCCCACATGCGCCGCGACGTAAAGGTGACCGTCGTCATACATCATCCGGCCGTCGGCCCACTCGGGGCATGAAGGCGTGCCGTCGCGGTAACTCAGAAACCCGGGGCCGTCCTGCCATTCATCCAGCACGCCGTCGATCGAAACGGTCGCGGGAGCGCGGTGCACGGCGATGGCGTCGGCCTGCGGCCGGCCCCACTGCCGCAGTTCTGCCGCCGCGTCAAGTGGCAGCCCAGCGTGAGGAAGCATGGGCACGCCCGGATCGGCCGGGAGCCGGCGGACAAACCGGCTCTCGGAATAGGGAATCGGCTCCGGCTCTTCCGGCCCATGGGGAGAGAACCGGGCCGACTGCCCAGCCTCCAGCCGCTTGGGAAACCGCGGAGCGGCGCCGCTCGATCGGCCCGTCGCGATCACGGCTCCATCGTAGACCTGCACGTCGGTGAAAAAACCGTGCGACGCCTTCACGGCAAACTCGGTGCCCAGATCGAGCACATCGGCCGTGGCGGTCTTGAGCCGGAAGCCGTCGGTGCCCTCCGGCATGCGGACGACGGCGTTGCCGTCGTGGAGGAAGGCCTCCATCTCGCTTCCCAGATCGAGGTCGGCCGGGCCTTCGAGTGTGATCACTACGCCGTTTCGGAGCGTCAGTTCCAGGCCGCCATCGAGGATTACCAGCCGCCCTGGTCCGACCGGTTGTCCAACCGCGAGTGAACCGGCCGCAGCCCCGGCCAGCAGAAATTTGCTTCCCGTGACCGTGGCCAGCGGAGCGATTGCCGCCGAGCCGCTGGCAACGCTTGCGGGTGCAGACGCATCCGCCTGTTTGTTGGGCAACTGATTCCCGGGAAAATCGGCGACAAAGAAGACGAGCAGGGCCACGGCGGCCGTGATCGCCGCCGCGCCGAGCACAGCCGCCGCACCGAGCACCGCCGCAGCCCAGCGTGCCGGCCGCCGGGTCGCCTGTCGGCTCGTCGGCCGCGGGTCGCTGTCTGCGCTCCATGCGAGGCGGGCAGCTTCGGAGACGAGGCCATGCAACGCCGCCCGCTCCCAGAAGGCATCCCGGGCTCCGCCTGATTCGAGCAGTTCGGCCTCCAATTCCTCAAACTGCGAGTCGTCGAGCGTGCCGTTGAGCCAGGCCTCGATCAGGCTGTCGCGATAGTCGTGATTCATGATGCGGCTCCCGCGCCGTCGGCGAGTTTTCGATCCACGCACTCCCGCAGCAGGTCGCGGGCCTTGGTGAGCGTGGTGTTGACCCCCGAGATCGACCGGCCGAGCATCGCGGCCAGGTCGGTGGGACCGTGCTGCGAGAAATA
>JBILWX010000080.1:0-15563 GCA_044369655.1 Pirellulales bacterium | reverse complement strand
CCACCGCGAGAATCTCGTCCTCACCCGAACCAAAAAAATTCCGCTGCACCACACCGCCCACGAACGCGGTCACACGGCCGCCCCCATCCCGGATCACCAGGCCGCCCCGGTCGATCTCGAGCGTCCTGTCGCCGCCTGCATATGCCGCATACGACACGCTCTCCTGCCCCGCCCCGACAAGACCGTCGGCGTCGATCGACCGCCGAATCCGACGGTCGGCGTAGTCGTAGCTATACCGAAGTTCGAGGTCCGAGCCCGGCAGGCCGGCCCCCGTGGCCACGAAGCCCGCCAACGCCGCTCCCTGCGCTGCCGTCCAGCCGGCGACATGACTCACCGACACGAGCCGGTTCCGCTGGTCCCAGCCGTAGACCGTGACGTCGGTGTCGCCGACCGACAAGACGCCATTGCCATCCTGATCGACGAACTTCGCCGTGCGGTTCCCCTCCGCGTCGGAGCTGAACCGATACACGCCGTCGGACACGAGCCGGTTGCCCACGCCCGTGATCGCGCCGCCGCCGGTGCGATTGCCCGTCGCATCGTAGGCATACGATTCGCCCGTCAGGCTGGCTGACAGCAGCTGGTCGGTCGCGTCGAGCGTGAAGCTGCTCGTGCCGTCGGGAGTCGCGAGCGAGACGACCCGCCCCGCAGCGTCGTAGGCGTAGGCATGGAAAATCGCCGTCCCCAACGCCGGCGCATGCGTCATCCCCACCAGCCGGCCGACGCCGTCGACCGTGCTGGCAGTCGTCACCACGGGATTCACCCCGGCCCCCGCATACCGCGTCACCGACGCCACGGAGCCATCCGCGCGATACACGGAGTCGGCCCGCTTCGTCACGCCGCTCGTGCCGATGCCGGTCTGCTCATACCGCGTGACGCGGTTCAAAGCGTCCACCGTGAGGCTCGTCCGCACCCCCAGACCGCCCGCCGCCCTGCCCAGGCCGCCGATGGCGGCCACAGCCGCCTGATCTTCGAACGTGCCGACGAGGTTACCCGCCTTGTCGTAGCTGAAGTCGTATTCGACCAGCGCGTCGGGCACGATCGCATTCACGTCCTGGACGATCTGCAGGTCGTAGCCCCCCGCGGCGTTCTCGTCGCGCGAGGTGACGACGATGCTCCAGGTGCCGGCGACGTCGGCCGTCAAGAACAGCCGCGCCGTCGTGCCGCCACCAGACGAATCGTCGAAGACCGCCGTCGCCATCCCGCCGCCGGGCTTCTGCAAGAAGAGCACTGGATCGAACGCCGTCGCCGTGAGCGTGAGGAGCAGTTGGTCCCCGGCGGCGAGCGTGATCGCATACCCGTCGTACCGCTCGAGCCGGCCATCGCGATCCCAGTCGATCGTGGAATCGCCCGCGGCGAGATTCCCCGGCGGATTCGGGGCCGCCGCCACCGTCGGCTGCTGCGCGAGCTCCTCGGGGGCCATCCGGCTCTTGACGACGTTGCCGCCCGCGTCGTAGGCGAACTGCCACGCGGTCGCCGCCGCGGGCGCCGTCACGTCGGTCTCCGTCACGCCCACGAGCTGATCGGCTCCATCGTAGTACCGCCGGATCGTGTGCGAGATCGCCGCGGCGGTCGCCGACTGCCAGCGTTCCTCGACGAGCCGGTCCGCCGCGTCGTAAACGAACGACGTCACGCGGCCGAGCCGGTCGGTCTGCCGGATCCTGTTGCCGACGAGGTCGTAGCCAAAGGCCGTGGCCTGGCCGAGCGGATCGGTCTCCACGACGAGCCGGTCTCGGCGGTCGTACGCATAGCGGGTGATGTTGCCCGAGGCGTCGGTCACGCTCGTCGTGTTGCCGACGGCGTCGTAGGTGGTCAGCGTCGAAAACCCACGAGCGTCGGTGATCACCGTGCGGCGGCCGAGCGGGTCGTAGCCATAGGTCGTCACGAACCCGAGCGGGTCGGTGACCCCGGTGAGATTGCCGACCGCGTCGTAGACGAAGCGGGTGACGGGCCTCTCCACGCCCGCCGCCGGCGCGGGAGCAGTGGTCGAGACCTTGCGGCCGAGATGGTCGAGACCAAAGTCGGTCGTGCGCCCGAGCGCGTCGGTGATCGCGGCCACGCGGCCGCGGGCGTCGTAGGCCGTGCGGACGACGTTCGTCGTCACGGCCGCAGGGAGGGTGTCGGGGATGGCTGTGGTCGGCCAGTCGGGGCCGAGGGCATCGACGGTGGCGACCGAGCGGCCGAGGGAGTCGTAGAACATCCAGGTCGTGAAGCCCGCGTCACCGGCCGACCCGCCGCGTGGATCGGTCGTGAAGCGGAGATTGCCGGCCGCGTCGTAGCCGTAGTGGGTCGTGGGCCGACCCTGGCCCGCGTCAGGCGCGAGCGTGCGGATCTTCCGACCGAGGTTGTCGTAGACGGTGTCGGTCCGCCGACCGAGTTCGTCGATCGTGGCGATCACCCGCCCCGCCACGTCGTATTCCAGGCGGGTGGTGTGCAGCGGATCACCGGCAGCGATGCCCAAGGCATCGGTCTGCGTGGTGAGCCGTCCGAGGGCGTCGAACTGCCGCCAGACGGTGCGGCCGAGCGGGTCGGTGGTGGCGACGAGGTTGCCCACGGCGTCGTAGACGAACCGCGTGACGGGCGTCTGCGTGGAGGCGTCGGACCGCGGCCCGCGCGCGATCACCTTCCGGTTCAGCGTGTCGTAGCCGAAGAACGACCGGCGACCCAACGCATCGATCGTGATCACGGGATTGCCTGCGGCGTCGAAGACGGTGGTCTCCTTGCCCCCCGCCGCGTTCGTCGCCGTCACGACCCGGCCCACCTTGTCATAGGCGAAGCTCGTGCCGCGCCCGAGCGGATCGGTCGTCGCCACCAGGAAGCCGCTCGAGTCGTAAGTCCGCGTCGATAGCGGACGGGCCAGCGGCCCCGCTGCGCCATCCGGATCGGGCAGGAGCGTGCGGATCTCGCGGCCGAGGGCGTCGTAGACATGCTCGGTGGTGAAGCCGACGTCGTTCTCGTCGACACCGCCCGGCCCGATCTCGAACCGGAGGTTGCCGACCTTGTCGAAGACGAACCGCTTCACGAGCGGGACGAGCGGCCCCGCACCGTCGGGGTCGGCGGAGGTCTCCGCGGTCCTGCGGCCGAGCGCATCGTAGACGTAGGCCGTGGTGAACCCGCGCGGATCAGTGACGCTGAGAAGATTCCCGTCGGCGTCATAGGTGAACGACGTCACCGGACGGCCGAGCGGCCCCGAGCCGTCGGGGTCGGCCTGCGTCTCCTTGGTCTTGCGGCCGAGGGCGTCGTACTCGGAGTGCGTCGACCAGGCCGGGTCACCCGCGGTCACGCCCGCCTGACCGGCAAAGGATGCGGTCACGAAGAGCACGTTGCCGCGGGAGTCATAGCCCACGGCCGTCGCGGGCGCCACGAGCGGCCCGGTGCCGTCTGGGTCGGCCTGCGTCTGCCGCACCGTGCGGCCGAGCCTGTCGTAGGCGGTGGTCGCGGTCGCGCCGGCCTGATCGATCGTGGCCACCACGCGGCCGCCACCGTCGACCCGCTGCCGTGTGGTCGTGCCATCCGGCAGCAGCGTTGCCACCAGCCGGTTGCGGCCGTCGAAGACGAAACGGGTGATGCGGCCGAGGGCGTCGGTCTCGACCGCCTTGTTGCCCGCCGCGTCGTAGGCGACGAGGGTCACGGTGCCGTCGGGCGCCGTGCGCCTCACCTCCCGCTGCCGCCGGTCATACGCCACCCGCTCGACGCGGCCGCCCCCCCGGGTCGTCGCCAGCAGATTGCCGCTCGCGTCGTAGGCAAACGCCGACGTGAGCGCCGGCAGCGACCCGGCGCCGTCCGGATCGGGAGACTTTTCGCTCGTCTTTCGGCCGAGCATGTCGTAGGTGTATGCCGTGACGCTGCCGTTGCCATCGATCTTCGTGAGCAGGCCGCCGCGGGAGTCGTACGTAAACGCCTCCGTCACCGTGACGCCCGGCGACACGTCGACCGACCGCATGAGCACCTGCCCGCCCGTGTCGTAGGTGAAGCTCGTCGCGACGCCCCGCGGCGACGTGATCGCCCCGACGAGTCCGCGGCTACCCGCGGCCGCCGTGAACCGCGTCACCGCATTGAGCCTGCCCGCGCCGAAGTCGTCGGTGCGGCTTGCGAGAAAGCCGGACGTGTCGTAGGTGAACCTCGTCGCCAGATCGTCGGACGTGTCGTTGGGACGGTTGAGACGGGTGATCGTGGCGATGTCGCGGAACGCGCCGGTGGTGTATTCGTAGGTCGTGACGTTGCCGAGCGGATCGGTCTCGCTGGTCACCTTCCCCGTCGTCGTGTCGTAGGCATAGGCCGTCGTCGCCCCGTAGGCATCGGTGGCGGTGAGCTTCAGCCCCGTGGCGGTCCAGGTCGATCGCTCGCTCGTGCGGTCGTGCTGCCGCAGTTCGAGCAGGTTGCCCGTGTCGTCGTAGGCATACCGGGTGACGAAGCCACGCTCATTGATGAACGCCGACTGCCGGCGGTGCAGGTTGTAGGAGAAGCTGTGGCGGAGCCCCTCCGCATCGGTGACTCGGAAGCCGCGACGGTTGGCGTAATACTCCCACGACGTCACGAAGCCGCCCGGGTCGGTCACGCTCGCCAGCAGGCCCCGACGGGCGGCATCGGCATGGTAGGCGTAGCGAACCACCGGGCCGGCAGCACCGGCCGCCGGCGCGGGAGCCGTCGCCGTCGCCAGCCGGCCGCCCACGTAGGCATAGGTCCAGGTGCGGCCCGTGAAATCGGTGACTCGGCTCACGTGGGGGCGGGGGTTGGCGTTGTAGGTGAACGCCAGCCAGCGGCTCGCACCGCGGAGGTCGGAAACCCGCGCGATCCGGTTCGTGCCCGCGACGTAGTCGATCCGCACTCCGTTGCCAAACCGGTCGCTCTGCGAACCGATCGGGCAGGAGCCGGCGACAGCGGGCCGAAACGTCCAGGTGGCGCCGTCGTAGTCCTTCCAGGTAAAGCCGGCCGCGGCCGAGCCGGTCAAGGTGCCGAAGAGGCCGGACGGGCTTGTCCAACTGCCCGCGGCACCGGCCGTGAAGACCAGCCGCATGCCATCGGCGGTGAACCAGGTCACCGTGCCGGCGCCGTCGGTGCCGAGTTCGATCCGATCGGAGTAGCTGAACGACCAGCCCTCCCCCATGCCCCGGTCCGACCACATCGCCGGGCTGCCCGGTCGACCCGAGACCGTATGGATCGCGTCGTACCGCCGGCGGAAGGCGAGCGGCTGCCCGAGCGCGGGAATCTCGACGTCGGTCTCCTCGTGGTAGACGTTGCCATTGGCCACGTTGACGGGATCGCCCGCCTCCTTGTCGATGCCCCAGGCCAGCGGCGTCGGCCGGATGGCCGGCGGAAGCACCGGGATTCGCGAGGTGGCGCCGCCATAGGTGAGCACCGGTCCGCCCCCCACGCTTCCCTGGATCATGAAGCCGACGGTCGCGCCGGTCGCGGCGATCTTGAGCGTGTAGCCAACCCCCTTCCACTGCCTCTCGAGCGCGCCGCCGCCGACGGTGATCTCGTGCTTCGGGACGAGCGCCGTGAACGCCGTGCCTGAGTAGCCGGGAAGACCACTCCTCACGACCGACGCGATCGTCCTGACGATCTCAGGCCGCAATCCCGGCAGGAGCTGGGCGATCGAGGCGACGTTGCCGGCATTGATCTCGACGAGATTCGAGAAGCCGCCGGCCGAGGAGACGGACAACTGAAACGCCTTCATGGTCGAGACGCTCTCGAAATTCGTCAGCTCCTCGAGCACCAGGCCCTCGAGCGAGGAGTTCGCGTAGCCCATCAGCAAGTTGCGACCAAGGTCGATCGCCGCGGTGGTCGGATCGATCGCGAAGCCGCCGGTCACGTTGGCGGGCACGTCGATCCCCATGCCGTCGGGCAAGTATGGAAACTGCAGGCCGGCCGTCGGCGTGAAGGAGAGCGTCGGGCCGCCCGTGGCGATCCCGAGGGCCACGATCGTGCGGTCGGCGACGGCGGAGGTGAGGGAGGCGAGCGACGCCTCGTCGGCATTCGCGGCCGTGAAATAGGAGGCGATCGCCAGGTCGAGCAGGCCCCCGACGGCCTGGTCGGGATCGACGGCACCGCCGTTGGCCTGTCTGATCTGCTGGGCATTGGCCACGGCCCGCTTCTCGACCAGCAGCGTTTCGGAAAACTGGTTGGCGTCGAGGCCGATGGCGATGAAGCGGTCGGCCGGCCGCGTGAAGGTGCGCTCGTAGCTCGTGCCGCCGTCCGGGGCGGTGATGGAGATCGTGAGACTCAGGGCACTCGCCGAGGGCCCCGGCACGAACGACGAAGCGCTCGCGATCGCGACACCATCCCGCCGCAGCGTCGGGTACCAGCCCGCCACGCCCCACCCACCCCACCCGTTTGGCCGGTCCCATGCGCCGTAACCAGGCATCGGATCGATCGAAAGCCGGCTCAAGGCGACGTCGGCGAGCGTGAGCGTGGCCCCCGCCTCGCCGAACAGTTGCTTCGTGCCCTGGGCGAGCTTGATGGTCACCCTGTACTGGGCAGCGGCCGGGATCGCCGCCGACCGTGCCGCCTCGGCCGGCTGGGTCACAATCGTGTAGGGCAGCGCCGTGGGCAACGACGGAAACGACTGCTGGCGAATCGGCCCGTCGTAGCCCACGTCGGCGATCGTGAGCTCGGGCCGGTTCGTGGCCAGCCACGCCGCGACCTTCGCCTCGTAATATTCGGCCGTCGACTTCCTCTGCCAGGCCGGGTTCGTCAGGTAGTCGGCCTCCTGCGGGCTGAAGGGCACCTTCGTGAGCATGTCGGGGATGCCGGGCCGAAGATCCCGAAGCTTCCACGCGGCATCGATCGGCACCCACGCCTGCTGGCCGGTTGCCGGCACCGTGACGAGCGCCTCGAGCCAGGTGTGCTTGAAGCGATTGAGGTATTGGTCGTGCCGGAGACCGGCCCTGGCCAGGATCGTCGCGGCGGCCACGCCGTCCCGGGCTCCCGCGAAATCCTTGAGTTGGCTCTCCGTCACTTCCACGGCACCGGCGACGTACCGTGTGGGGATGCCGGCGGCGGCGTAGAGCGCCGCGAGCAGTGAGTTGGTATCCCAGGAGTTGCCGGCCTTCGTCTGCAGCGTGGCCAGCGGCCCTTTCATCGCGCCCGAGTACGGCTGAAACTCGACCGTATTCGTCACGTATTCGAGCATCTCGAGCGGCAGGTGATAGAGCCGGGCCGCCAGGTCGGCGATGCTCGTGGCCGTCTCCGGACGGTCGGGCGCGACATCCACGTCGATGGCCCTGCCCCGCAGCGTCGCCAGGCCCGTCCGCGGACTGCCGATGAGCAGCGGATTGCCGTGCACGAGAAGCGTCGCCAACCGGGGCAGTCGGGTGACGGCCACCGGCAGCGTCGCGAGCGCATTGGAGCGCACGTCGAGCATCGTCAACCCGGGCAGTGCGGGGAGCGTGGCCAGGCCGGCATCGGTGAGGCCCACGTGCACCACCGACAGCGACGCGAGGCTGCCGAGGCCGGCCAGCGGCTCGAGCGATCGCAGCCCCTGCGGCACGGCGGCATGGTCGCCCGGAACGAGTTCCAGCGACTTGAGCGACTGAAGATTCGCGATGCCGGTGAGATCGCCCACGAGGTTTGCGTCGACAGTGAGCGACGTGAGCGGCGGCGACTGGGCAAGCACCGCCGGCGTGAGCCTCGCGTCGCGGTCGAGCGCCAACGACTCCCGCACGGCTGCGGCGAGGTCGGGGTCGAAGAACATCACGCCCTGCACGTCGCCGCTCCCGCGTAGCACGTGGCTGCGAATCGTGCCCCGGACATCGAGCACACCCGCCGACACGACGGTGTCGCCCGTGTAGGAATGAAAGGAAGCGCCCAGCGTGAGCGGCGCACCGCCCGCCTTGACGATTCGTCCACCCCCTGCGATCGGCGTGTCGAACCGGGCGGCGACGACCGTGGTGAACGTCGTGCCCGCGGCCGGCGTCGAGAACGTGCCGCCTGTCACCGTGTAGGCGCCGCCGCGAAACTCGATCGCGGCGGCGCTCACCTCGCCCGCGATGGCGATCGTGCCGCCGGCGGCGCCGGTCAAGACGGCAGTGTCGCCCCGGCTGCTGTTCCAGCTGACATGGCCGCCAAGCTTCGGGTCGAACCAGACCGCGGCCCCCCCTTCCGTCCACGTGCCCGCTCCTCCGAGTCCCGCACCGCTGGCGACCACGTTGTTCTTCGCCACACGGTCGGGATCCCAGTAGAGCACCGCCAGCAGCTGCCGCTCCTCCAGCCGTTCGATCCCGCCCGGCGACGCTGACGCGGCCGTGGCAAAACCTCGCCCGCGTGACGACCGCCGTCGGGAACGCGGGCCGTGCCGTCGGAAACTGGCCATGGGAACCTCCTTGACGTTTTCGAGTGCCGGGGCGCGGCACGAGGTGCTGGTTGGTTCGAACCGCGAAACAGAATCTCCTTCCGGGGGGCGCAACCCCTCCCCTGGGCCAGCAGATAGAAAAATGGTCGCCACCCCGTCAACGCCACTTGGCCTCGAGATTCAGGCGTCACTGCCCACGCGCTGACCGGGGCCGTGGAGGGCTTTTTCTCCCGCCGGCTAAACTGGAGCCGCAGCCAAGATCTCGAGATCGCCATCCCCGCATGACCGCCCCCCCAGACACACCACTCGAGTCCGATCCGCACCGGTGGATCGCCCGCCGCTGGTTCACGGCCTCGGGCGCACTCGTGGCCGAACTCCGCGCCGGTATCGAGCCCTTCGCCCTCTTCGAGCGGCTGGCACGGCGTCGGCACTGCCTGTTTCTCGATAGCGCCGTCCTCGACGGGGCCGGCCCCACCCCCGACCGGGCCGCCATGGAGGGCCCGGCGACGCCCCGCCTGGGCCGCTTTTCCTATGTCGCCGCCGACCCGATTCATTCCATCGCCGTCGAGCCGGCGGGCGAGGGCGACGATGCGGCACGGGTGAACGACGCGTTTTCAGTGCTGCGATCGCTGCTGGCCGACCTGGCCTGCGCGACGATCCCCGGCCTGCCGCCGTTTCAGGGGGGCGTGGCGGGGTTCGTGTCGTACGACTGCGGCCTCGCGCGACTGGGCCTCTCGCCTCCCGGCAAGAGCCACGTGCCGCTGCTCTCGCTGCACGTCTATGACCTCGTCTATGCGTTCGACCACGATGCGGGCCGCGGCTGGATCATCTCGCAGGGCGTGCCCGCGAAGGGGCCGACAGCGAGGCGGGGTCGGGCGGAAGAGCGGCTGAACGGGCTGCTCGCGGCGTTGGCGGAGCCGATGCCGGCGGCGCCCGCGGTCGCCGAAGACACGGCAGGCGTTGCAGCGGACACGACCGCGGCGTTGCCAGTCGGCCACGTGCTGCCCGGTCATGAGATTCCCGGCCACGGCGAGATCGTGTCGACGCAGTCGAGGGCAAGCTACCTCGCCATGGTGGAAGCCGGCATCGAACTGGTCCGCGCTGGCGACATCTTCCAGGTCAATCTCGCGCAGCAGCTCTCACTCGCCACCGCCATCGACCCGGTGGAACTCCACCACCGCTGCCGCACCCTCAACCCCGCCCCGTTCGCCGCCTGCTTCGACGCCGGTACCGCCGCCATCGTGAGCATGTCGCCGGAACGACTGCTCCAGGTCGAGCGAGGCACCGTACGGATGCACCCCATCAAGGGCACCCGCCGCATGCTGGCAAGCCCCGAGGCCGATCTCTACGCGGGAGAGGATCTTGGCCAGAGCGAGAAGGACCGGGCCGAGAACGTGATGATCGTCGACCTCGTGCGAAACGACCTCTCCCGGGTCTGCAGGCCAGAGAGCGTTCGCGTGGAGGCACTCTGCCGGCTGGAGCGGTATCGCTACGTCCAGCACCTCGTGTCGATCGTGGCCGGCCGCCTGCGGCCCGGATTCACGCCCCTCGACGCCCTCGACGCCGCCATCCCGGGCGGCAGCGTGACCGGGGCGCCCAAGCAGCGGGCCTGCGAGATCATCAGCCAGTTGGAGGGCTTCACACGCGGCGCCTATTGCGGGTCGCTGGGCTTCATCGGGTTCGACGGCACGGCCGACTTCAACCTGCTCATCCGCACGTTCGTGGTCGGCGCCGACTCGATCAGCTTCGCCGTCGGCGGCGGCATCACGGCGCGGAGCGACCCTGCCGCCGAATACGCGGAGACGCTCCACAAGGCGGAAGGACTGCTCCGCGTGCTCGCCTCGTTCGGGAGGGCAGGCACGCCTGGCCCGGCCGCGGCCCGCATGCAGAACCCGGCGGAGGCCGCCGGATGATCGTCGTCCTCGACAATCGCGACAGCTTCGTCTTCAACCTCGCCCGGCACTTTCACCTGCTCGGCGCGGCCGCAGCGGTGGTGCCGAGCCATGCCATCGATGTCGAGGGTCTTTTTCGGCTCGAGCCGCAGGCTGTCGTGATCTCGCCGGGCCCTTGCACGCCGGCCGAAGCGGGCTGCTCAGTGGACGCCATCCGCGGCTGCCGGGGCCGCGTGCCGGTGCTCGGCGTCTGCCTCGGTCACCAGGCGATCGCAGCAGCGCTCGGCGGAACCATCGTCCGCGCTGCAGAACCCGTCCACGGCCGCACGAGCCCGGTGCACCACGACGGCGTCAATCTCTTCGCGGGCATTCCCAGCCCGATGACCGCCTGCCGCTATCACTCGCTCGTCGTCTCCCCCGACAGGCTGCCGGCGGGCCTCACGGTGACCGCGAGGGACGACGAGGGCACGATCATGGCGATCGCCCACGAGGCCGACCGCCTCTACGGAGTGCAGTTCCATCCGGAGTCGATCCTCACGCGGCACGGCTTCCGGCTGCTGGCGAATTTTCTCACGGCCGCCGGCATTCCCCACCATGCCGACCGCGTGGCCAACCTCGACGCGCTCGTGGCCGAGCAGGCCCGGGCCACGCCCGAGCGGCGTCATGACGACGACACCAGAATCGTGACGTTTTGACATCGGGCGCTGGCAGATCCGAACCATCGCGCGGTGATACGACCCGTATTTCCCTTGCTTGCGCTGCGGGCTTGGATGGAGGAGGCGGCGTGTCGTCAGGCGGGGCGGAAGCCGCCGTTGACGGGGATCACCTGCCCGGTCACGAACGCGGCCTGCGGCGAGACCAGCCAATGGACGGCATTGGCGATGTCGGCCGGCGTGCCCCAGCGGCCGAGCATGCTTTCGCGAACCGCCCGCTGTTGCCAGACGTCGCTGGCCCCTTCGCCCCAGGAGGTGCGAATCCAGCCGGGGGCCACGCAGTTGACCCGGATCTGCGGCGCGAGCGACTTCGCAAGGCTCTTCGTGAAGGCCATCACGGCCCCCTTCGTGGCGGCGAACAGTTCGCCACTGTCTCCCTCCATGCCGGTGGCCGCCTGATCCCAGCCGATCGTGACGATCGAGCCACCTGCGCGATCCCGCATCCAACGGCCGAGGCCTCGCGCGAGAAGCATGGTGGAGACGACGTCGACGCGGAGCAACTGGTCGAGTTTCTGCTCGAAGGGCCATTTCGCCGGCGAACCGGTGAGCACGTCGGCGCCCGCCACGAGCACGAGCGTGTCGAGTTGCGGCAGGCGACGGCCGACGTCGTCGATCAGCTGCTCCACGGCCGACGGCTCGGCCAGATCGGCGAGAAACGTGCCGGCATGGCGGTCGTCTCGGGCGAGCAATGCAGCCATGTCGGCGGCCGCCTCGGGGGAGCGACCGTGCACGGCCACGCGGGCGCCCGCCGCGGCCAGCGTGATGGCCACCTCACGGCCGATGCCATGCGTCGAGCCGGTGACGAGAGCCGTCCGCCCCACCAGATCGTTCACGGCGTGCTTTCTGCTGAAGCTGTGGCGACGCTACCGGGCTCACCGATGACAGGCAGTTCGTAGCCGGCCGCCTCCTCGGCGTTGCGCACCAGCAACCGGCTGCCCGACAGGCAGAGATTGTTCCATGTCTGGCCGTCGATCGCGGCCAGCCGGCTCCGCACGACATGCTTCTCCGGAGACGCGTCGACGAGCACCACTTCGCCCGACTCCGCCTGCACGAGCAGCAGCGGCCCCACGCGGAGCACCTGCCCCTGCCCATAGCGGCCTCCCTTCCACCGTCGCTTGCCGTCTGCGACCGACACGCATTCGAGGATGCCGTCGGAGAGCCCGTAGGCGTGCCCTTCGTGCATCGCGACGTTCGTGAACTTCGTCTTGAGCAGGCCGGCATTCCGCCAGACCTCGCGGAGCGTCCACGGTTCGGCGTCGTTCTTCTCGATCTCGAAAACCGCCGCCCCGATGCCGTAGCCTTTGGAGAGAAAGAGCCGGCGGTCGTCGATCGGCACCGCCTGCGAGCAGCTGGCGTCGGAGTTGGAGTGCCCGGGCCAGGGATGCTCCCAGATCTCGTGGCCGTCGGCGGGATCGTAGCCGGCCACATGCCCCTCGTTGACGCTCACGATCAGCTGCCTGCCGCCGAAAGCGACCACCTGCGGCGAGACATAGCTGATCTGTTCGTCGCCGGTGGTCCAGCGCCGTTCTCCCGAACTGCGGTCGAAGGCCACGAGCGAAAGGAACTCCGGTTCCTGGGCTGAACGCCGTGTCCGCGGACCGCCGGCCGGCACGATCACGAGGTCGGCGGTGACCAGCGGCGACCCGGCCCTGCCCCAGGCCACCATCGCACCATGGGCCACAGGGTCGATGCCGAGCTCGTCGAGCACGTTCTTTTTCCAGAGCACGCGGCCCGTCGCGCCGTCGATCGCGTGCAGCCAGCCGGTGGCGCCGTGGGCGTAGACGATCCCGTCGTGAATCGTGGGCGTGGACCGCGGCCCCACGCCGCCGAGCACGGTCTCGTGCCGGCCTTTCACCACCACCGTCCACTCCGGCGCACCCGTGACCACCGAACAACACGAGACGATCTCTTCGTCGCCCCGCTGTTCGAGCGTCACCGCGTGGTCGCCGCAGGTGGCAAAGCCGCTCCAGCCGGCGCCGATCGGCCTTTTCCAGAGCAGCCGTGGCGGCCGCGTCTGCCAGTCGGGATCGAGCACGGGGCTGTCGATGCCGCAGCTGCCAGCCGGTCCGAGGAAGCCGGGGAAATCGCCGGGGGATCGCTGCCAGGGAGCGATCGCCGCGGTGGCATCCTCCGCGGGCGCGGCGGTCCCCGCCCGCTGTTGCGGCAGGAGCCGATCGCGGGACGGGCTCCAGCGCAAGGCGAATTCGGGCACAAGATCCCCCGACACCCGTTCGATCCGCAGCACGGAACCGCCGACCACCACCGCACCGAGCAGGCCACCGAGCACGGCCTGTTTCAGATTTTGCGTGTGGCCGCTCTCGCGGACGAACCAGAGCAGGAGCGTCATGAGCGCGGAGAAGCAGAGGATGAGCGTGATGATGTTTCGCACCGCTTGATCGACGATGCTGCCCACGATCGGCTCGAGCCATCCGGACCGAACCAGCACGGTGGCGGCGGCGAGCGAAGCGAGCGAGATCCAGACGCGGCGGGGGGGCGTGAGGGGGCGCGGCCCGGGGCCACCCGCCGCGCGAGACGAGGCTATGACAGAGTTTTTCTTCATACGACGGAGTGTAGCGATCGAGGCGGTTTCAGGGGAAACAGGACGGCGGGGGTGGCATGCAGGGCCACCCGTATTTCCCTTGCTTGCGCTGCGGGCTTGGATGGGAGCGGGCTTGGATGGAAGGGGAGCCGGGATCGGTAGAGGGAGCCTGGGATCGGCGGAAGCTCGAGGAGCATGAGGATTTTTCGACCTGCTGGGGAATGTGCTGCCGTAGGTCGTGGGAGGAGAAAAAGCCGTAGCGACGAGACTTCTGCCGTCCCAGGCGGCGCGTCGCCATGAGGGACACCACCCGTGTTTCCCTTGCTTGCGCTGCGGGCTTGGATGGGAGCGGGCTTGATGGGAGCGTGGCCCAAAACGCCCGCCGCGCGGTGTTCCTTGTCGGTAGTCAGAAGCTCAACTAGACTCGCCAAGACCCGTGTTTCCCGTAGGATTCGGCATGCTCACCCCTGACGTCCCCGGCTCGGCAGCCTCCCCACCTCTCGGCCCATCCACGACGGCCGTCCATGCGGGCGAGGCTCGGCAGAAGCCAGGCTTCTCGATCACCGATCCGATCTTCGCGTCGAGCACCTACACGTTCCGCGATACGCAGTCGATCATCGACTTCATCGAGGAGAAGCAGCCCCGCGAGGAATACGGCCGCTACGGCAATCCCGGCGAGCGGGTGGTGGAAGACAAACTGGCCGCGATCGAGGGCGGGGAGGCGGCCGTCCTCTTCTCCAGCGGCATGGCGTCGCTGGTCGGCCTGCTGATGGCCCATTTGAACGCGGGCGAGGAGATCGTCTTCTTCGACGAGTGCTACCACCGCAGCCGCGAATTCTGCCGCAAGCACCTCACGCGGTTTGGCGTGGCCTTCCGCGAGGTGCCCACCTGCGACTACGCGGCCATGGAGGCGGCGATCACGCCGCGAACCAAGTTCATCGTCAGCGAGTCGCCCACCAATCCGCATTTGAGCGTGGTCGACATCGAGCGGTTCGCCGACATCGGTCGCCGCCACGGCGTGCTCTCGTTGATCGACGCCACGCTCTGCACGCCCTACAACCTCCGGCCGCTGGAGGCGGGCGTCGACTTCGTGCTCCACTCCGCGACCAAGTATCTGGGTGGTCACAACGACCTGCTGGCTGGTGTCGTCATCGGCGACCGCGACAAGCTGGAGCCGGTTCGGCACCTCCGCGGCATCATGGGCGGGGTGAACTCCCCTCACAACGCCTATCTTCTCGAACGCGGTCTCAAGACGCTGGCTCTCCGCATGGAGCGGCACAACGCCAACGGGCTGGCCGTGGCCAGGTTCCTCGAGAGCCATCCGCGGGTGGAGCGGGTGCTCTACCCCGGTCTGGAGAGCCATCCCTATCACCAGCTCGCGGCCCGCACGATGCGGGGCTTCGGGGGTCTGGTCACGTTCTTCGTGAAAAACGCCGACTGGCGACAGACTGCCCAGGTGATCGATGCCGTCCGGATTCCGCGGATCGGCCCGAGCCTGGGGGGAGTGGAGTCGCTGATCGAGCAGCCGCTCGTGATGAGCTACTGGAACTATTCGCCGGCCGAACGGGCCACCTTCCGGATTGCGGACAACATGATCCGTCTCGCCTGCGGCATCGAAGACTCGGCCGACCTGATCGCCGACCTCTCCGCCGCACTCGACTGCACAAAATAGGCAAACCCTGCCAATAGCGTCGATTTTGGCGGAAGTTTCGGTTGTGCGGATGACGATATCTCTTCCGATTGACGAATTGCGGCTGGGCCATTCCCACCGCGCCGCCGGATCGGAAGGAGTCTGCGATGCACGTTTTGCACGGTTTTCGAAGCCTTGTGGGCCTGTCGCTGGTGATGCTGTTGGGCGCTGGCACCGCCTGGTCGCAGCAGCCTGACACGACGGCCGGAGCGGGCGGGCAGAGCCAACTGCGTTGGACGCCGCATCGCGCTGCCACCTCGACCGAGCCTGCAGCCGTCGCGCCGGCGAATCAGACCGCGACTCCGGCGGCAGCCACGGCGGCTCAGGCCACCGTCAGCACGCCGGCGCCGCAGCCGGCGGCCCCCCCCGTCACCAGTGCCACCGCCGTAACTGCGGCGCGGCCCGCCGGCCCCAGCTTGCCGCCGGCGACTGTCGGCCT
>JBILWX010000201.1:0-4748 GCA_044369655.1 Pirellulales bacterium | reverse complement strand
TCTCGAGACTCGTCTTTGTCATCTGTTTGGCACCCTTGCTGATTGCACGCGGATGAATACGCCGGTACATTCAAGGGGATTCGGCATGACATGTCAATAAGGGAGATTGGTGTTGTGAAGCTCAACTGCCGGTTCGACTTGTTCGTGTTGCTTGCCGCCTTGATGGCTTTGGCCGCGGCGACGGCAGCTGCAGCCGATGCACTGCCGGCGACCGTCGCTTCGCCCCCGGTCCCAGCGCACCTGCTCGAAGCAGAGCACGGCGTGGTCTGCCGCCTGCCCGGCGAACGGTTCGGCTACTTCGCCTGGCCCACGATTGCCCGCATGGATGACGGCACGCTGCTGGTCGTAAGTTCCGGCCTGCGGGCTGAGCATGTCTGCCCCTTCGGCAAGACCGTGCTCAATGTCAGCCGCGACGATGGCCGCACATGGTCGCCGCCGCGGGTGATCCAAGACTCGCCGATCGACGACCGCGACGCTGGAATCGTAAACCTCGGCGGAAAGTCGGTCCTCGCCTCATGGTTTCGCAGCGACACGCGGATCTATGCCAAGGAAGACTGGATTCCCGCCGCCGAGCGGGAGACGTGGCCGAAGGTGTTTGCCGACTGGACCGACGACATGGTCACCGGGCTCGTCGGCTCGTGGACGAGTGTCTCCGACGACGGTGGCGAGACCTGGGGTGAGCCCCGCCGGGCACCGGTCTCCACGCCCCACGGCCCGATCAAGCTCGCCGACGGAGACCTGTTCTACCTCGGCAAACCCTTCGGCACCTGGAAGGACATGGAAGTTGGCCAGATCACCGCCGCCCGCTCGAGCGACCGCGGCCAGACCTGGCGGATCGTCGGCCGCGTGCCGGTGGCACCGCGGACGACGGCGGCCAACTACCACGAGCCGCACGTCGTCGAGCTGCCATCGGGACGGCTCGTCGCCGCGATCCGGGTCGAGGAACGCAGCGGACGCTCCGGCATGCCGGCGTTCACGATCATGCAGACGCTCTCGGACGACGGCGGAGTGACCTGGTCGGTGCCGCGGTGGGTGGGCTTGAGCGGGTCGCCGCCGCATCTCGTGCGACATTCGTCGGGCGCGCTCGTGATGACCTACGGCTATCGCGAAAAGCCCTTTGGCCAGCGGGTGGCGATCAGCCGCGATGATGGACAGTCGTGGCAGGGCGACTCGGTGTTGCGGGCCGACGGCCCCGATGGCGACCTCGGCTATCCCGCCACGGTCGAACTCGCCGACGGCAGCCTGCTGACCGTCTGCTACCAGAAGGCGGACTCCAAGGAAAAATGCTCGCTGCTCTGGTCGAAGTGGAAGCTGCCCGCCGCCGAGCGGGTGCCGCCGGTCGCGATCGGTTCCCGCCGGCAACTCTTCGTCGACCGCTCACTCATCGAGAGCCTGAACGGCGTCACCTTGAAGCTCCACGAGCCGGTCTCGGGCGGCGTGGCGATCCGGAACGACAAGCCTTGGGAAGGGCCGGCCAACTTCGGGATGTCGGTGATCGAACTCGACGGCCGGTTGCTCATGTATTACCGCGGCTGGCCCGCGAACGATGCGAAGGATGAAAACGGCGTCGGCTGCGTGGCCGAGAGCCGCGATGGCGGGGCGACGTGGACGAAGCCCGCGATCGACCTCGTGAGGCGACCCGACTGGCCCGACAACAACATCATCGCCACGGTGGAGGGCGAGCCGCGGTTCGCGTTTCCCTGCGCCCCCTTCGTGGACACGCGGCCGGGCGTGCCTCCGGGCGAGCGGGTGAAGATGATCGAGAGTGTGCCGGTGAGCGGCGAGAAGCACACGGCGATGAAGGATCCCGCAGGCCCCAAGCGGCTCGTCTTCTGGGCGTCGCCCGACGGTTTTTCGTTTCGCAAACTCGATCCGCAGCCCGAGTTCGTGAGCGACCTTCGCAACTCGTTCGACGGCGGCAACACGCTGTTTTGGAGCGAGGCGGAGGGGCAGTATGTGCTCTATTACCGCTGGTACGACGGAGAGTGGGGCACGGGCCGCCGGTCGATGGCCCGCACCACGTCCAAGGACTTCATGACCTGGACGAAGCCCGTGCCGATGACCTACGGCGACTCGCCCCGCGAACAGTTTTACGTCAACAACACGCAGCCCTACTTCCGGGCAGCGCAGATCTATCTCGCCCCGGCCGCGCGGTTCATGGAGGGGCGGCAGGTGCTCGACGAGGCACGGGCCAAGGCGGTCGGGATCGAGACGATCGGCAAGAACACCTACTTCAAAGACTGTTCCGACGCCGTCCTCCTCACGAGCCACGCCGGCTCGACCGAGTATGCCCGCACGTTCATGGAGACGTTTATCCGGCCTGGCACCGGCGACTCGAACTGGGTGTCGCGGACGAACTACCCGCTCACCGGCATCCTGCCGGCGGGCCCGGGCAGGATTCAGATGTTCGTCTCGCGCGACTACATGCAGCCCACCTGGCACATCGAGCGGCTGCTCCTGCGGACCGACGGCTTCGCGTCAGTCTCGTCGCCGTGGACGGGCGGCGAGATGCTGACCAAGCCGTTGACGTTTACGGGCACGGCTCTGGAGATCAACTACCGCACCGGCGCCGCGGGGAGCGTGAGGGTGGAGATCCAGGACCTCGACGGCACGCCGCTCGCCGGCTTCACCGCGGCCGACTGCCCGGAGATCATCGGCGACGAGATCGAGCGAATGGTCGAATGGAAGGCGGCCGCGGGGAAGCCGCAGGCTGATCTGGGCACGCTCGCGGGCAAGCCCGTGCGGCTGCGGTTCATCCTCGCCGACGCGGATCTCTTCTCGTTCCGGTTCCGGTGACAGGATTCCACCATACACCCATTGCTGCCACGGCCTATGGCGGCTCTACCATTCGCCCCTGTCCGATAAGGCACAGCGGACCGCGAGGCGGCAAATCCTCACCGACATCTGCACCCGCATGGAGGAATTGGTCGTGCCCGGCATCGTGGACAAGATGTGGGAGGTGAAAGCCCATGAGTGGGCCCGGCTGCCGATGATCTACCTGAGACGATCTTTACTCCCCGAGGTAGAGAGCGAGCGCCTCGTCCAGTCGCCGCATCCAGTCAGGTTGAGCGAGCGTGATGGACTCAACCAGACGCTGCTTGGCCACCTGCCGCAAGCCGGGCAGCACGGCGAAAGACTCCTTGCCTGGGAATCCGGGCACTTGCAGCCGCAAAGGCCAGATCTCCCCGGGGGAGGAGGACAGCGGGATGACTACTACGCTGTTCAAAATTTCATTGTGAACCGAACTGGAGACGACCAGCGCGGGACGAGTCTTCCCGAACTCCGGAGGCTGGCTGGGACCGATGTTCACCCAGTAGATCCCGCCACGTTTCATGGGGCATCCCGCCGTTCAGTTGGAGGGGTCGTCAAGTCAGCCCGCTCCCATTCGTCCATCCACTGCTGCTCGTCCGGGTGCGACTCGACAAAAGCGATGTAAGCGTTCGCCGCCTCGCGGACCTCGTGTTGCTCGAGGCTCTTCCGAAGCACCGTTCGAACAAAAGACGTAACGCTGTCTCCGGGCGGCTTCGCCCGCTCGATCGCGGCCAACAACTACAGCTCAAACTCGTCCCAGTCGACCCGGCGGTGGTAGAAGGGCTCCGTCAACGTGGCCGTCGCGGAGAGAACGGGCGACTCGGGGTTGTCGCAGTCGTAGCGGCAGAACGTGCCGAGGAATCTTCTGCCTGTCGCGAGCGGCCCGCGGCCGAAGATGCCGGCCGGCAGGATCGTGCGCATCGCCCAGAGGCCCGCGCCGATCGCCGTCTCGCTCGCCACCCAGTGTGGATCGTCCACGAGGAACGATTCGAGCGACGCTTCGCCCGCTCTGAACCGCTCGATGTCGCCGTGGCGAAACAGCAGCTGCAGCCGCTGGTTTTCGGGCGTTATATGCAGCTCGAGATAGCGACCAGCTCCCGCCTCCTCCAGAAACACCTCCGCGATCTCGCCCAGTTCCCACGTCCGTTGGTTGAGCCGGGTCGACCGGTTCGCGGGCCGGCTCCCGCAGAAGACGGTTTCAATGCAGAAGGCTTCCGGCCACCACCGGAGCCGGGCCCACCCGGGCTGAAACCGCTCCTCGGGCCCGCCGCGGCTCCAGGCCTGCCGCAGCGGCATCCAGCCATCGGCCGTTTCGGCGGCCGAACGACACACGCACCCCCGCAGATTCGGCATGGCGAGCCTTCCTGCTCGAAGCCATAACATGGCATCCCCAAGTATCTGGTCAGAACCGGCGGGGGGGCCGATGATCGATTGATCCCCTTTCACAAAAGCCCTTTCGCGCTGGAAAACGGTCCCGTCGTGGGGCCAGGCGGCTTGTGTATACTGTAACAAAGCATCTCGTCATGTCGCTCTGATTCCCCGTGAGACCGTCACTATGCCCTCAGCCTCCAGCACTTCTTCCGGCCTCCCAAACGACCAGACGGCCGTCGCCTACCGCTCCATCCGGCGAATGATCCTCGACGGCGGCCTGCTCCCAGGCCACCGAACGTCGCACCGCAATCTGGCGGAGCAACTCGGCCTCGGCCGCAGCCCCGTCCGCGACGCGATCCTGCAGCTCGAGGCCGAGGGGCTCGTGGTGCAGCGGGCCCAGAAGGGAGTCCTCCTGCGGGAGCCGACGCCGACGGAGCTGGCGGAGATCTACGAACTGCGGCTCGTGATGGAGCCCTTCTTCGCCGAGCGAGCAGCCGTCCTCGCCACCCCGGTGCAGTTGGCCGCCATGGAGGAGGCGTGGGGGGAGGGCGCCGCCCCCCCCGCCC
>JBILWX010000013.1:0-46086 GCA_044369655.1 Pirellulales bacterium | reverse complement strand
CACCAAGGAGGTCGACTATGCCCTCTTCAAACGTGACCTGCAGTCGAAGATCGACCCGATCCTCGCCGACCTGGAGGCGGACGGTGTGAAGGGTGTGTCGGTCGACTACACCGGACTGGTGCCGTTGGTCTACAAGGCGCAGCATTCGCTGCTCGACGGTCTGACGATCGGCTTCATCTACGACTTCGCGATCATCGTCGTGGTAATGATCCTGCTCTGTCGGGCGGCCTCTGCGGGGCTCGTGCTCCTGTTGCCGGCGGCGTTTCCCGCGCTGATGGTCTTCGGTGCCATGGGCTGGGGGAACGCGCTGCTCAAGTCGCTCGACGCCGGCTCGCTGCTCATCGACATCGGCACGGTGATGGCGCCGAGCGTGGCGCTGGGCGTGACGGTCGACGACGTCGTGCACTTCATGCTCTGGTTCCGCAAGGGCATCGCCGACGGGCTCGACCGCAAACAGGCGACAATGCTCGCCTACAAGGGCTGCGCCCGGGCGATGTACCAAAGCTGGGGCGTGATCGGCATCGGGCTCTCCGTCTTCTCGCTCTCGCCGTTCGGGCCGACCCAGCGTTTCGGCCACATGATGCTCGCGATGCTCACGATTGCGCTGGTGGGCAACCTCGTTTTCATGCCGGCACTGCTGTCGGGTCCGCTCGGCGCCGTGTTCGGCTGGAGCGTGCTGCGGATCGAACGCAAGAAAGCCCTTCGGGAAGGGCGGCGCAAGGTGAAGGCCGATCCGGGCAGCGACGCCCTGCCGGCGCCGCACGTCGTGCCTGGCCCGGCCAAGCAGGTCGTGCATGCCTGAGTCAACGAGCCAGTCGCCGCGAGCGGCTGGCCTGCCCGCGGCGACGGTGGTCCTGAAGCCCAAGCGGGCCCGCCCGTTCTTCGGACGGCACCCCTGGGTGCTCGACACGGCCGTGCTGCGAGTCGACGGCACACCGGCCGACGGCGACGTGGTCGATCTCGCCACCCACGACGGCACCTTCGTGGCCCGCGGGCTCTGGAATGCCGCGAGCAAACTCCGGGTGCGGCTCTACGCCTTCGATGCCGCCACCAAGCTCGACGACGGGCTCTGGACGGCACGGATCGCGTCGGCCGTGGAACTGCGGCGGTCCCTCGGCCTCGCCGACCGTGCCGGGGCTGCTCGGCTGATCAACAGCGAGGGGGACGACCTCTCCGGCCTGATCGTCGACCGCTACGGCGAGTGGCTCTCCGTGCAGGTGACCGCGTTGGCGATGTCGCACCGGCTTGACACGATCTGCGACGCCCTCGAATCGCTCGTGGCGCCGAAGGGGATTCTCCTGCGAGGTGCGGAACGCGGGCTCGCCAAGCTCGAGGGGCTGCACCTGCCCGACCGGCTCGTTCGCGGCACCGCCCCCTCCGGGCCGATCTTCGTGACCGAGCACGGGCTACAATTCGGCGTCGACCTCACCGAGGGGCAGAAAACGGGCTTCTATCTCGACCAGCGGGACAACCGCCAGGCGGCGGCGCGGTTTGCCCGCGGCCGCCGGGTGCTCGACATGTTCTGCTATTCGGGCGGCTTCGCCACGGCCTGTGCCGTGAGCGGTGGCGCACGAAGCGTGCTGGCCGTCGATTCGAGTGCGAAGGCGACGGCGCTGGCCAAGGCCAACGCCGATTTGAACGGCGCCGCCAACGTGACGGTGGAGACGGCCGATGCCTTCGAGAAGCTGGCAGCGGTCAAGGCGGCCGGTGATCGCTTCGGCATGGTGATCCTCGACCCGCCGAAGTTTGCGCGGAGCCGGGCCTCGCTCGACGACGCCATGCGGGCCTACCACCGGATCAACAGGCTGGCGGTCGATCTGCTCGAGCCGGGCGGCATCCTCGTGACCAACAGCTGCTCCGGCGCCGTGTCGCGGGAGGATTTTCTCGTCATGCTCGCGGGCGTGGCCCAGCGGAGCGGCCGGACGATCCAATTGCTCGAATGCCGCGGCGCCGCGCCGGATCATCCGGTGAGCGCGGGCTGCCTCGAGGGCGAGTATCTCAAGTGCGTGATCGCCCGCGTGGCCTGAGGCGGGCCTCACGCCCCATGCCCTGACGGTTTTTGCCTGAGAGGTGCCGGAGGCCGTATTTCCCTTGCTGGCGCTGCGGGCTTGGGTGGAAGCGGGCTTGGGTGCGCGGTCGGGGGCCATGCCAGCCCGAAGCGCGAGCGAGGGACTGCATCGTCAAGCCCGGCCCTCCAGGCCCTGGCGCCGTCATGATTCCCCGGCTCCCGCCGTGGGCTTCCTTCTGACGTGCCCTACAGCTTCCTGAGCCGCGTGAACTCGTCCATCGTCACCGTGGTGAGTTCGCCGTCGTCGCGGGAGAGGATCAGCACGTCGCTGTAGACCTTGTCGTCGGGGTTGCGACGGAAGTGCAGCCCGTGCCGCCGCCGCTCCCGGCGGAGCACCTGACCCACCGTGGTCGTGCTCCACTTGGCGGTCGACCCCACCGTGACGCCGTGGATCACCTCCACCCGGTCGCCCGGCTGGAGCTGCTCGTAGAGCGTCCGCGACTGGTATTCCTCAGGTGTCATGATGGTCCTTTCGCACGTACGTCATGCATCCAGCCAAAGAGGCGACGGGATCGGCGTGAGGATGCCGAGCGTCGGGCGTATCCTCGCCCGGCGAGGCAACTCATGCCGTCCCGGAGCCGGTGGAGCCCGACAGCCTCACACTTCCTTGCTTTCGATCCACTTCATCATCTTGCGGAGCCGGCGGCCCGTCTCCGTGAGCTTGTGCTCCCGCTCGCGCCGCCGCGTGCTCTTGAACATCGCCGCCCCGCCGCGGTTCTCGAGGATCCAGTCGCGGGCGAACTCGCCCGAACGGATCTCCTCGAGGATCTTCTTCATCTCCTTGCGGGTCTCTTCCGTGATGATCCGCTTGCCACGCGTGTAGTCGCCGTATTCGGCCGTATTCGACACGCTGTAGCGCATGTATTCGAGACCGCCCTGGTAGAGCAGGTCGACGATCAGCTTCATCTCGTGCAGGCACTCGAAGTAGGCCATCTCCGGCTGGTAGCCCGCCTCGACGAGCGTGTCGAAGCCTGCCTTGATCAGCTCCGAAACGCCGCCACAGAGCACGGCCTGCTCGCCGAAGAGGTCGGTCTCGGTCTCTTCCGCGATCGTGGTCTCGATCACGCCGCCCCGCGTGCCGCCGATGCCCTTCGCGTAGGCGAGGCCGATCTTCTTGGTCTCAGGCGAGGCGCCGGGGCCGAGTGCGATCAGGCAGGGCACGCCGCCCCCCTTCACGTATTCGCTACGAACGAGGTGGCCCGGACCCTTCGGGGCCACGAGCATGATGTCGTGGCCGGCCGGCGGCTCCACCTGGCCGAAGTGGAAGTTGAAGCCGTGGCTGGCCATCAGCACGGCGCCCTTCTTCAGGTTCGGCTTGATCGAGGTGCGGTAGACGTCGCCCTGCAACTCGTCGGGCAGGAGGATGTTGACCACGTCGGCCTGCTTGACCGCGTCTTCCACGCTCAGCGGCTCGAAGCCATGGCTCTTGGCGAGGTCGTAGTTGGGGCCGCCCGGACGCTGGGCCACCACGACCTTGAGGCCGCTGTCCTTCAGGTTTTGGGCCTGGGCATGACCCTGGCTGCCATAGCCGATGATGGCGATGGTCTTGCCGGCGAGGGCCTTCAGGTCGGCGTCAGAGTCGTAATAGATCGTCGCAGCCACGAGTCACTCCATGTAAAGATGATGAAAACAAGTCGGATGGTAAGTCGGATGGTAAGCGTCGCCGGGACGGCAGAAGTTTCCCCTCAGGCCAGCGATTCGCGGGCGGGGGCTGAATCGGCCGGGCGGGCACCGTCGGCGGCCTCGGTCAGCTCGCGGGTCGGGGAGCTCCCCCGTACCATCGCGATCCTGCCGGTGCGGACCAACTCGAGAATCCCCAACGGCCGCATGAGCTCGATGAAGCCCTCGATCTTCTTTTCGGTGCCCGAGATCTCGACGATGACGCTATCGCCCGCGACATCCACGATCCGGCCGCGGAAGATCTCGGCGAGTTCCTTCACCTGCGACCGGGCGGGGCCGACCGGCGCGGCCACCTTGAGGAGCATGAGGTCCCGCTCCACGTAGTTCCGGGAGCTGATGTCGTCGACGCGGACCACGGTGACGATCTTTTCCAGCTGCCGGCGGACCTGGTCGAGCACCCGGTCATCGCCCCGGAGCACGAATGTCATCCGGGAAAACCGCCGGTCCTCCGTCTCCCCGACGGCCAGACTGTCGATGTTATAGCCGCGCGAGGCCAGCATGCCCGACACATGCGCCAGCACCCCCGGGACGTTTTGGACCGTGGCCGAGAGGACGTGTCGCATGGGTGCGGTCGGCAGCGATGCCGGGCTCGTTGAGGGGGGGGAGACGGGAAAAAACCGGGTGGACGGGGCTGGAAATGCGGGAAATCGCGTGGGGGCGAGTCTAGTGTGGGTGGATGGCCGGATTCAAGCGGTGGCTGCGGAATCGGGCTGACAGCCGGGGCCGGGTTTGCCGCGGCGCCCGGGGAAGCCGCGTGAGCGTTGACACGGCCCCGAAAAAGCCGATAGTTTGCGGTGCTCGGCTGCCAGGCTCCCCCTGCCCTGCCCGGTCTATCCCATCCCCTTCCCTCTGTTGAGAGTACGCGAGCGTGTCGAACGTTTTGGCCCAAGAGTTGATTGAAGCCGGCGTCCACTTCGGCCACCGTGCCAGCCGCTGGAATCCCAAGATGCGGCCCTACATCCACGGTCGCCGCAACCTCATCCACATCATCGACGTCCGCGAGACGATCCGCGGCCTGCTGCGGGCCAGGAAGTATCTCAAGCAGGTCGCCTCTTCCGGCGTGCTCGTTCTCTTCGTGGGCACCAAGCGGCAGGGCGCCGAGGCCGTGGCCCGCGAGGCCGCCCGATGCGGCATGCCCTACGTCAGCGATCGCTGGTTGGGTGGCACGCTCACCAACTTCCGCACCATCCGCAACCGCCTGGCTCGTCTCGAGGAACTCGAGGTGTTGATCCCGTCGGAGGCGTTCGGCAGCTACTCCAAGAAGATGCAGTCATCGCTCCGGCGCGAGCACCGCAAGATGCTTCGCAATCTGGGTGGCATTCGCACCCTGTCGCGGTTGCCCGAGTGCCTCGTGGTGTTCGATCCCAAGAAGGAGAAGAATGCCGTCAACGAGGCGCGGAAGATGGGCATCACGACCGTGGCGCTGATCGACACCGACTGCGATCCCGACGTGATCGATCTGCCGATCCCGGGCAACGACGACTCGATCCGCTCGATCGAATTGGTCGCCGCCCGCTTGGCCGACGCGATTCTCGAAGGCAAGGCCCAGACCGCGGCGGAGTCCCAGGTGAAGGCGGAGGGTGCCGAGGCCGCCGGCCAGGCTGGCGAGGAAGGCAAGGCCTCCAAGCCCGCTCCGAAGGCCAGGGCGAACGTGAAGCGGGCCGTGCCCAAGCCCCCGAAGACCTGATCGCCGGGAGTGGTGTGGGCTGCGGGGCGATGTGGCGACGGTTGGCCGGATTGCCCCTGTCCTATTTCACGCCGCGGGGATTCGCCTCGCAGCGCCGACAGCAGCACGACGCCGATCGATCGACAACCATCCAGACCGACCTGATACCGAAGACCAGACACGAGGAGACATACCTTGGCTGAGATCACCGCTGCGGCAGTGATGGCCCTCCGCGACAAGACGGGCCTGCCGATGATGGAGTGCAAGAAGGCCCTGCAGGAATGCGGCGGCAACACCGACGAGGCCGTTGAATGGCTGCGCAAGCAGGGCGTGAAGACGCAGGCCTTGCGTGCCGATCGGGAGACTTCCACCGGCCGTCTGGCCGTCTACACCGACCTCTCCAAGGGTGTCGGGGCGATGATCGAGGTGAAGTGCGAGAGTGCCCCGGTGGCCGGCAGCCCCGACTTCAAGGACTTCGTGAACGACATCGCGAAGACGCTGGCGCTCGGCCCCGGCGCCAAGACGCCCGCCGACCTGCTTGCGCAGAAGAGCCAGGCCCACCCCGGCCGCACGCTGGGCGAACTGAAGGATGAACTCTTCAATCGCATGCGCGAGGTGTTCGAACTGTCGCGGATCTGTCGGATCGACGCCCCCTGCGGTGGCTACGCCCACCACGACGGCTCGAAGGCGGCGCTTATCGAAGTGGCCGGCAACACGAGCGGTGAGAAGGCCGCCGAGGTGGCCAAGGACGTGGCGATGCACGTGGTCGCACTGGCCCCGCAGGCGGTCTCCAAGGAAGAACTCGATCCTGCCGTCGTCGCCAAGGAACGGGAAATTCTCAGTGACGCGGCCCGCAAGGAGGGAAAGCCGGAAAACATCATCGGCAAGATGATCGAGGGCCGGCTGCGGAACTTCTTCAGCCAGTGCGTGCTCTTGGAGCAGCCCTTCGTGAAGGATGACAAACAGACCGTCGGCCAGCTGACGAGCGGCGCCGGTCTGCAGGTCAAGCGGATGGAGAATTGGCGGATCGGCGGCTGAGACCAGCACCCACACCCCGGTCTGCTCCCATCACCACCATGGACGCCGGTCGCTACCGTCGCGTACTCCTCAAACTCTCGGGCGAGAGCTTCGCCCGGCAGGGTGAACGCGGCATCTCCATGGAGGAGGTGCTGCACATCGCCCGGCAGACGGTGCAGGCGGCGGCCCGCGGCACGCAGCTGGCCGTCGTGATCGGCGGCGGCAACATCCTGCGCGGCGCCTCGTTCACGGCAGGCAACTCCGGCATCCAAGAGGCGACGGGCCACTCCATGGGCATGCTCGCCACGGTGATCAACGGGTTGGCGCTGCAGGATGCCATCGAGAGTCTGGGGACGCAGACCCGGCTGATGACGGCCATTCGCATGGATGGCGTGGCGGAGCCCTATATCCGCCGCCGTGCCAAGCGTCATCTCGAGAAGGGCCGGATCGTCATTCTGGCGGCCGGCACCGGCAGTCCGTTCGTGACCACCGACACGGCCGCCGCGCAGCGGGCGCTGGAGCTCGAGGCCGACATTCTCATGAAGGCCACCCGCGTGGATGGCGTCTACTCCGACGATCCGGAGAAGAACCCACACGCCATGCTCTATCGCGACCTCACCTACCAGCAGGTGCTCGAGCAGAATCTCCGCGTCATGGACGCCACCGCGATCTCCCAGTGCATGGAGCACGCCATGCCGATCCTGGTCTTCAACTACCGCCGGGAAGGCAATATCGAGCGGGCCGTCTCGGGGGAACGCATCGGCACGCTGGTAGGGGCCAGACGCGAATGAGCCAGGCACCGCCCGATCAGCACCACCATCAGCACCACCATTATGCGTGGTGGCTGATCATGTGCCTGTGCGGCGTCGACTATTTCAGCACCCTGGGCTACCAGCCGTCGATCGCGTTCGAGGGAGCCGGCACGCTCGCGCCCATCGCGACGCTGATCCTCGTGCTGGTCACGCTCCTGGGCGCCCTGCCCGTCTACCGGCACGTGGCGGGCGAGACGCCCGACGGCATCGGCTCCATCGGCATGATCGAACGGCTGTTCCACGGCTGGTGGAACAAGATCGTGGTGCTCGTGCTCGTGGGCTTCGCCGCCACCGACTTCGTGATCACCAAGACCCTCTCCGCAGCCGACGCCGCGGCGCACCTCGTCAGCAACGCCTACTACGCCGGGCATGTGCCGGACTTCCTGAAGAGCGAAATGGTCGTCACCTGCAGCCTCCTCGTGCTGCTCGGAAGCATGTTTCTCAAGGGCTTCAGCGAGGTGGTGGGGCTGGCGCTCGTGCTCGTCGTCGCGTACCTCGGGATGACGGCCATCGTGGTCGGGGCGGGGCTTTTGCACCTGGTCACGCATCCATCACTGTTCCAGCACTGGTTCGCGGAGATCTCGTCGGGCCGCTACCACCTCGAGCACGCACCCATCGGCGGCAGCGGGCCGTGGGTGGCGCTGGGCATCGCCTGCATCGTGTTTCCCAAGCTGGCGCTCGGCATGAGCGGCTTCGAGACGGGGGTGCTGCAGATTCATCTCGTGCAGGGGACCAAGGACGATCCGGCCGATACGGCGGCGCGGATCGCCAACACGCGAAAGTTGCTGGTCACGGCCGCCCTGATCATGTCGGTGTTTCTGATCGGGTCGTCGCTCGTCACCGGCACCGACACGCTGATCCCCGCCGACGAGCTCCGGCTCGAGCCGGTGAAGGGGAAGGCCATGGACCGGGCCCTGGCGTACCTCGCCCATGGCGAAAGCCCGCATGCCATCTGCCCGTTGTTCGGCCGGGTGTTCGGCACGGCCTACGACGTCAGCACGATCCTCATCCTCTGGTTCGCCGGGGCCTCGGCGATGGCGGGCCTGCTCAACATGGTGCCGCGGTATCTGCCGCGGTACGGCATGGCCCCGGAATGGGCGGCGGCCTACCGGCCGCTGGTCATCGCCTTCACGGTGATCAACCTGATCGTCACCTGGGCCTTCCAGGCCGACGTCTCGGCGCAGGGCGGCGCCTACGCCACCGGCGTGCTCGTGCTCATGACGAGCGCCGCCATCGCCACGCTCGTCGACATCGGCCACAAACCGCTGCCGGCGGATGGGCGGGGACTGCTCGGACGCCGCGCCGCGCAAGTCTATTTCTTCCTGGTCTGCCTGGTGTTCATCTACACCACGATCGCCAACATGATCGAGCGGCCCGACGGCATCATCATCGCGTCGATCTTCATCGGCTGCGTGCTGGCGATCTCGATCTTCTCCCGGTTCTGGCGGGCCGAGGAACTGCGGCTCAAGGAGTTTCGCTTTGCCGACGACGCGGCGCGGATGCTCTGGACCGACATCTGCCTGGACGGCACCTTCCAGGTGCTCGTGCCGCACCGGCCCGGGCAGCGTTCGCTGGCGGAGAAAGAGGCGGAGATCCGTCGCAAGCACCGCATCCCGCCGGGCGTGCCGATCGTCTTCCTCGAGGTGCACTACGGCGACACGAGCGAGTTCGAGAATGCACCGATCATCGGCGTGCGGCAGGAGGGAGACTTCTTCGTGATCACCGCCCACGATTGCGTCTCGGTTTCCCACACGATCGCTCAACTGGCGATGGAGATGACGAAGAACGGCTCGCCGCTCGACATCGTGTTCGGCTGGAGCAAGGGCAACCGCCTGAAGCTCGCCCTCGACTTCCTGCTCTTCGGCCGCGGCGACGTGCCCAACCGCGTGGTCGATCTGCTCGACGATGCCATCGCCGACCCCGAGAAGCGGCCGACCGTCATCGTGGGGTAGGCGGCCATGCGGGCGCCCGACGACCGACGTGCTACCATGCCGTCCGCATGGAATCTCAGTCCCTCACACCGACTTCGAGCCGAGCGGCCGACCGTATCCTGCCGCTCCTGGTGGTTTTATTCGTGGGCAGCGGCTGCGCCGCCCTGATCTACGAGGTCGTCTGGTTTCAGCTGCTCCAGCTGACGATCGGATCGTCAGCCGTGTCGCTGTCGGTGCTGCTCGGCACGTTCATGGGGGGCATGTGTCTGGGCAGCCTGCTGCTGCCCCGGATCGTGAGTCCACGCAGGCATCCGTTGGCCGTCTATGCCTGGCTTGAATTCGGGATCGCCGCCGCGGGGCTGTTCGTGCTCTTCGGCGCGCCGGCGCTTGGCGCGGCGTACGATGCCCTGTCGCCGTCGGGATACCTGGGCATCGTGGGCCGCGGCGTCGTGGCGGCGGCCTGCCTGCTCCCGCCCACGATGATGATGGGCGCCACGCTGCCGGCGGTGGCCCGCTGGGTGCGGGCGACGCCGGGCGGCCTGGCATGGATGGGCTGGTTCTACGGCGGCAACATCATCGGCGCCGTCGTCGGCTGCCTGCTCGCCGGCTTCGTGCTGCTGCCCCGCTTCGACATGACGACGGCGACCGCCGTCGCGATCGTGTGCAATCTGGCCGTCGGCTGTGTCGGACTCGCGCTGGCCGACCGCCTGCGCCACGAGCCGGTCGGAGCCGCGCTCCCCGCCGGGGCGGGCCCGCGTGGATCACGGTGGCCGCTTCCCGCCATCGCGCTCTCCGGCCTGACCGCGCTGGCTGCCGAAGTGGTGTGGACGAGACTGCTCGCCCTGCAGTTTGGCGGCACCGCCTACACGCTGTCGCTGATCCTTGCCGTTTTCCTGACCGGGCTGGGCATCGGCAGCTTCGCCGGGGCCGCGATCGGCCGCACCTGCCGTCGCCCCGGCGCGGCGCTTGGCATCTGTCAGTTGCTGCTGGTCGCCGCGATGGCCTGGGCAGCCTGGCAGATCTCCAGCTCGCTACCCTACTGGCCGATCAATCCGTCGATCGAGACCGCTCCGGCCTTCGTCTTCCAACTCGATCTTGTTCGCAGCCTCTGGGTCGTGCTGCCAGCGGCATGCCTGTGGGGGGCGAGTTTTTCGTTCGCCGTCGCCGCGGCCGGCACAGACGGTCAGGATCCCGCCGAGGTGGTGGGCACCGTCTCCGCCGCCAACACGGCGGGCGCCATTCTGGGAGCGTTGGCGGCCCCGCTGCTCGTCTGGTGGCTGGGCTCGCAGCGGGTGCAGCAGGTCCTGCTGGCGATGGCGGCGTTGTCGGGGATCTGGATGCTGGTTCCCGCGGTGTGGTGCGGCGGGAGCGACGGGCGGCAACGCCCCCGGGAATGGCTGGCGCTGCTGCCCGCGCTGGCGGCCGCGGTGGCACTGGTGTGGAGCGTGCCGCCGATCTCCGGGGCACTGGTGGCCTACGGACGCTACAGCGCCCTGGCCGGGCGGACGCAGGACATCTTTTACGTGGGCGAGGGGCTGCAGACCGCGGTGGCGGTTTCGCGGACGCCGTTGGGGCGACTGAACTACCACAACGCCGGCAAGGTGCAGGCCTCGAGCGAGCCGCAGGACATGCGGTTGCAGCGGCTGCTCGGCCACCTCACGACGCTGGTGCCGGCGCATCCCCGCAAGGTGCTCGTCATCGGCTTCGGCGCCGGCGTGACGGCCGGGGCGGTGTCGCTCGATCCCCACGTCGAGCAGGAGACGATCGTCGAGATCGAACCGATCGTGCCTGAGACCGTCTCGACCCACTTCAGCAGCCATAACAATGCCGTGGCCACGAACCCCAAGGTCACGATCCGCATCGACGATGGTCGTCACTTCCTGCTGACGACCCGGGAGACATTCGACGCCATCACGTCCGATCCGCTCGATCCATGGGTCAAGGGTGCGGCCACGCTCTACACCCTGGAGTTCTTCGAACTGGTGAAATCGCGGCTCAACGACGGGGGCGTGTTCACGCTCTTCGTCCAGCTCTACGAAAGCAATGCCGCGGCCGTCAAAAGCGAACTGGCCACCTTCTTCGCGGCCTTTCCCCACGGCATGGTCTTTGCGAACACGAAAAACGGCCTCGGCTACGATCTCGTGCTGCTCGGCCAGGTCGGGCCGACGGTGATCGACGTCGATGCGGTGGCGGCGAAGCTCGCGCGACCGGAGATGGCGGCCGTGGCGCAGTCGCTCCGCGAGGTGGGCCTGGGTTCCGCGACCGAACTGTTCGCCACCTACGCCGGCCAGGCCGCCGATCTCGAGTCGTGGCTCAGCGATGCCGCCATCAATCACGACCGCGACCTGCGGCTGCAGTATCTCGCGGGCTTGGGGCTCAACGTCTATGCGAGCGGCACGATCTATGCCGACATGCAGCGGGCGCCATTTCGCTTTCCATCCGACGTGTTTCAGGGGTCGGGCCAGACGCTCGAGGCGCTCGAGCAGGCGATGCGGGCCGCGCGGCCGTGAACGGGCCGTTCGTGAGACCACGCCCGGTGCAGCGGCACTTGCCCGTCGAGGAACCGGCGGCGTACCCTTTGACACCATGGATTTACTTCGCGATCTCGGCCGGGAATACGAGCAGCGCTTCGCGGCACTCGAGCCCTACCGCGAGGCGGTCTGGAAGGTGCTCGTGGCCGACTGCTTCCAGCGGTATGTCGGGTCCCGGGCGGCCCTGCTCGACCTGGGAGCCGGCTGGGGGGAATTCATCCGGCATGTCCAAGCCGGTCGCAAGCTCGCCATGGACCTCAATCCAGACATGCCGTCACACGTCGGCCCGGGGGTCGAGATCCTGCAGCAGGACTGTTCGCAGCGCTGGCCGCTCGGGGACGGCGATCTCGACGTCGTGTTCACCAGCAACTTCTTCGAACACCTGCCCGACAAGGATGCCCTCCGCAGGACGCTCCACGAAGCCTTCCGCTGCCTGAAGCCCGGCGGCCGGATCATCTGCCTCGGGCCGAACATCCGATTCCTGCACGGCGCCTATTGGGACTTCTGGGATCACTTCCTGCCGCTCACCGACCGCTCCCTCGTGGAGGGGCTGCGGCTGTCCGGGTTCGTCGTCGAACGGGTCGAGCCGCGGTTCCTTCCCTATTCGATGTCGCAGTTATGGACGCCGCCGATCGCGTTTCTGCGGCTCTATCTGCGGTGCCCCGCCGTCTGGCGGTGGTTCGGCAGGCAGTTTCTCGTCGTGGCGCGCAGACCCTGATCCGCTGCCGCCGTGGCCGGCTTCCGGTAGTCACCACGGCTGAAATACTTTTCCAGCCAGACGTACGCCACGACGAAGAAGTAGCGGCTGCCCATCTCACGGATCTTGAGCTTCGCCACGCCGGTTCGCCGGTTGCGCCAAGTGATCGGAATCACCGTCCACGAGTAGCCCCGGACGATCGCTTTCAGCGGCAGTTCGACCGTGATGTTGAAGTGCGGCGACAGGAAGGGCCGACAGCCGTCGATGACTTCCCGCCGATAGGCTTTGAAGGCATTCGTCGTGTCGTTGAGGCGGATACCGAACAGGATGCGGATGAAAAAGTTCGCGCAGCGATTGAGGATCCACTTGATCCAGGGATAGTCGATCGTTCCGCCCCCCCTCATGAAGCGGCTGCCGAAGACGCAGTCGTGCCCTTCCTGCAGGATCCTCCAGTAGCGGACCACGTCACGGCAGTCGTCGCTTTCGTCCGCCATCATGATGACGACGGCGTCGCCGCTGAAGGCGTCGAATCCCCGTTGGATCGCGCGGCCGACGCCGTGCGGGCCCGGGCTGCGCACTGGCACCACGGCCGGAATCCGGGCCGTAGTCGACTCGAGAATGGCATACGTTTCGTCGCGGCTGCCGTCATCGACGACGACGATCTCGTGGTTAATCCCGTGCAGGTTGAGTTCGAGATGGAGGTGTTCGACCGTCGAGGCGATGCAGCCCGCCTCGTCACGGGCGGGAATCACCACCGAAAGCTTCTCAAGCTGCCGGCCCGGCTGGGATGGCAACGGAATCGCGTCGGCTCGATCCGTGGACGAGGTGCGGAAGTCGTCAGCTGCCGGCGATGTCGAGCCAATCCGGGTTTCGTTCGGCATGGCGGGCGATCTCCTCAAAAATGGCGGTGGCGTGGTGCTCCGGGGTCCACCCGTGCAGCGACGTCGCCCGGGCGTGATCCAGCACGACCCATGGCACGTCATACGGCCGCTCCTCGGAGGAGCCGGCGACATTGTGGTTGCCAAGCCGCTGGGCACACCAGGCAGACAGTTGGGCGAGGGACGTCGCGGACGCAATGCCCCCCGAGACGTTCAGGAGGGAACGGCAGGGACCGGTGGCGGAGCGGGTCTGGAGGATCACGAGCCGCGCGAGGTCGGCCGGGTGCAGACAGTCGCGTACCTGCAGGCCCCGGCCACCGAAGCCGATGTAGCGGAGCGGTCGACGGCGCGCCCAGGAATGAATCCACCAGGAAAAAATTCCCTGATCAGCCCGGCCAAACTGCCCCGCACCGGCCAGCACGCCGCAGCGGTTCACGATCACGGGCACTCCGACGAGATCGGCATATTCGAATGCCAGCGCCTCCGACGCGAGCTTCGTGGCGCCATAGAGCGACACGGGGGCCGTCGTTGAAAAGTCTTCCGTGATTCCCGACGGGCCGACGCCGTGCGGCAGTCGTGCCGCGGCATCAACCTCGAACGCAGCGGCGCGCTCGCGAAGCGGCACCGCCAGCATGTTCTCGATCGAGTAAACGCGGCTCGTGCTCAGGAGCGCGATGCCCGAGTGGCGGCGGGCAGCCGCCTCGAGCAGGTTGACGGTGCCCAGCAGGTTGTGCTCGAGCAGCGGTCGCGAACCCACGCACCGCCCGGCCGCCGACGCCGTGCCGGCCAGCACGCTCGGTTCCGCGGCGGCGTCGATCAGCCAGTCGCAGTCGCCGAGCGCATCGACGTCGGATTGGCACCGCACGTCGCCATGGACCACCATCACCCCGCGGCGACGCAACTCCGGGCGGTTGAGTTCTGAACCGGCCCGCCGCAGGTTGTCGAAGGCCACGACCTGTGCGTCCGGGAGATGCTCGACGAGCTCCCGGCAGATCGCATTGCCGACGAACCCACAGCCGCCCGTGACGATGAACCTCATCAGGCGGCTCTTCCGAATTGGCGCGAGGGGCGGCCGGCTCGCTGCCAAGCATCGACGATCTGGTCGAGCGTTTCGCCCAGCGTGATCTCCGGGGACCAGCCCGGGTAGTCGGCCTGCATCCGCCGCAGGTCGGAGTAGTAGCAGATGTGGTCGCCCTCACGGGCCTTTTCGTCATAGACCCACCGCATTTCGCGTCCGCTACGGTCCGCGACCATCGAAAAAGCCTCGAGGATCGAACAGCTGTTCTGCTTGCCGCCGCCGATGTTGTAGATGGCGGCCTGGCGCGGCGCCGCGATGAAGCGCGCGATGAAGCGGGCCACGTCCTCGGCGTGGATGTTGTCGCGGACCTGCTTCCCCTTGTAGCCGAAGACCCGGTATTCGCGGCCCTCGAGGTTGCATTTGACGAGGTAGCTGAGGAACCCGTGGAGTTCCACGCCCGAGTGCGCCGGCCCCGTGAGGCAACCGCCGCGCAGACAGCAGGTCGACATGCCGAAGTAGCGGCCGTACTCCTGCACCATCACGTCGGCGGCCACCTTCGAGGCTCCGAACAGCGAATGCTTGCTGGCGTCGACGCGGAACGTTTCCGGGATGCCATGGGCATAGGTGGCATCGGCGTAGTCCCAGCGGGTATCACCTTCGACGAGTGGAATCTCGTTGGGCGCGTCGCCGTAGACCTTGTTCGTGCTCATGTGCACGAACGGCGATGCCGGCACCGCCCGTCGCGTCGCCTCCAGAAGGTTGAGCGTGCCGACGGCGTTGGTGTCGAAGTCATCGAACGGGATGGCGGCGGCACGGTCGTGCGATGGCTGTGCGGCGGTGTGCACGATCGCATCGGGCTTGATGCTGGCCACGAGCCGCAGGACCCCGTCGCGGTCGCGGATGTCGAGCTCGTGATGCGAAAAGGACCGCAGCGTCGTGCAGAGGCGGTCCCGATTCCAGAGGGTATCACCGGCAGGACCAAAGAACACGGCCCGCTGGTTGTTGTCGATGCCATGCACCCGCCAGCCAAGTCCGTCGAAATGGCGGGCGACTTCACTGCCGATCAGGCCTGAAGAGCCGGAGACGAGAAGGGTTTGAGCCATGCGAGCGTTTCACCGGCGAGTGGACGTTCCAGCAGCCGGGCGACGAAGGCCACCGCAAGGCGGAGGTGTTACATGATGCTGGCGGGCCGTGCAAGGCTGATAAACGTCAGCAAAGCGACCACCGTGACGGAACCCATGATCACGAAGACATCCCACCGGGCGAGCAGCTTGTCGACCCGGGCATCCCATCTTCCCACGGCGACGGGACGGCCCACGGCCAGCCACGCCTCGGCACTCATGTCGGTGATGTGAAGGGTGAAGGGGCGGCCGCGGACCTTGGCCGTCGCCGAACCCCAGGCATCCTCGCGATCCCCCGCGGGGTGGAGCGGCCGGCGTTTGCCGTCCTGTTCGATCTCCAGCGTGATGCCCTCGGCTCGTGACTGGCCGGCCACCGGAATCTCGACCTGATACCCGCGATGGGCCGCGGGAAACGTGATCGACGCCCGGCCAGTGGCAGTCGCCCCGGCTGGGCCATACGTCCCCCAGGTCTGAGTCGTCGGGACGGGCACGCCGGGTCCGTGGCCGTCGACGAAACAGGCATCGCTCGTCGCGTTCCCGCTGCCTTCCCCTGCCAGAGGAGCGCCGATGGCCCGTGGCAGGATGGTTCGGATCGAAGGTGTATCGAGGAAGGCGGCCAGATGCTCGGGGTGGGGATAGGGAACATGCAGAAACGGCTTGTCGGTCAGGTGGCGCATGTCGCCCGTGTGCACGTAGTTCCGCGTGTTGAGTTCCTGCGCCCGTGCCGTCTCGAGCCGGTGTTGCAGATCCCGCCGACCTTGCTTGTGAACGAGAACGCCGAGACAGCCGAGGACGATGGCGGTCCATGCCGTGGCCACGGGCACCGACCACCGGAGTTGCACGGGATGCCGGGGAACGACGCTGAGCAGGCAGGCAAAGTTGGTGAGTACGTCGATCGCAAACAGGTCCATGTAGCGGCTCGCCACGGGGTGGACAGCCCTGCCATGGGCGACGGCAACGTCCTGACCGAACATCCACAGGAGGAGCGCAAGAAGAAACCATCGGCGGTCGTCGGCCGGAGGCGGAGTCCGCAGCATCAGGGCGGTGAACAGTAGGGCCGGGGCGTTGCGAAGCAGCGGCCCGACGATGTCGCCCTGAAGGGGCCATCCCAGGACACGGTTCAAGGAGAAGAAAAGCTGTGTCAGCGTGGCTGCCTTCAGCGGCGCATGCTCGGCACAGTTCGGCGTCAAGAAGACCCCGAGCACGAAGAGGCAGCCAAGCGCCAGCACCGAGGCGATGTGCAGCCTGCCCGTTCGCGTCCCGGTTAGGTACTGGAGTGTGCCAATACCCGCCAGGGCCGCCGGAGCGAAGACCCCCGACGCCAGCGAAAAGAAACCGCAGATGGAAAGCCCCGTTCCCGCCCACCAGCGCGCCGAGAACGGTGCGGCGCCAATCACGAGCCAGATCGAACCGATGCTGAACAGCAGAACGAAGTAAAAACACGACTGGAAACCCGCCAGGGTATTTTCCCAGCCGTACGGCCCGCTGAAGAGCACGAGGCAGAACATGAGGATGGCTGGAAGATAGTCGCGACCGACGACCCTCGTCAGCAGGCTGGCGAGCAGGCAGACGAGGCCGACGTGCAGGCCGGCGTTGACCACCATCTGCAACAGCGGGTTCCATACGCCATTGACCGACAACAGCCCGAGCGAAAGCAGCCGCGGCAACAGGATCCGGTGCTCGTTGTGCGCGGCCAGCATGTGCGACCACTCGAGGTGGCCTTCCAGAAACGGCGCGTAGAGCAGCTTTGCCTCGCCAGCCCACTGGTCCCAGTAGGGCGTGGCGTTGCCATAGGCGCCGATCACCAGGAGCTTGAAGCCGAACAGAATGACGGCGAATGACGCCAGCCCCAGAGCCGGCACGACGCGGTCCAGGGCGGTCGGCGTGGGCGATTTGTCGAGAGGCTCGTTCATCGCAGACCCCGGCAGGGTGCAGGCAGCGGCCCTGGAGGGCTCGTTCCGGCAAGCACTCCGTCGCCCGGCAGGCTAGCGTCGCGCGTGGCACAGCGTCCACATCAACCCACGGTGGTGACACAGCCGCGCCGAGGTGCGGTCGCAGAAAGAACGGGCCGCTTGCTTCCCGGGGGAGCATCCTGCGAGAATCGGCGTTCTCGGCGACGGTGCCGGGAACGGTGCCACTTTGAGAAGGCCTCTTGGAGAAGGAAGAGTCCCATGCCGGCTGACGATATTCTGCTCGACGCTGAGGAACGGATGGAGAAGGCGGTCGACGTATTTCGCCACGCCCTCACCGGCATCCGCACGGGACGGGCCAATCCCGGTCTCGTCGATACGCTGCGGGTGGAGGTGTATGGATCGCCCACACCGATCAAGGCGCTCGCCAGCGTCGGCGCCCCCGAGCCCAACCAGATCGTCGTCCGCCCCTTCGACCCCGGCACGCTCAAGGACATCGAGAAGGCGATCCAGGCCAGCGACCTGGGCCTCAATCCGCAGAGCGACGGCCGCATCATCCGGATCACGATCCCGGCGCTCTCCACCGACGTGCGCAAGAAGATGACCGCGCGGATCAAGGAACTGGGCGAAGAGGCCCGCGTGGCGATCCGCAACGTCCGCCGCGACGCCAACAAGGCGGCCGACACGGAGAAGACCGACGGCACCCTCACCGAGGACGACTGCGATTCGACCAAGGAGGAGGTGCAGGAGCTGACCAAGAAATACGAAGCCAAGGTCGGCGACCTCGCCAAGACCAAGGAAGCGGAAGTGATGGAGCAGTGAGCGGCGGACTCGGACCGTGCCCGGCAGGATGGAGCACACCCGGCAGGATGCAGAATAGTGCGCGACCCAACTCGGGATGATCTCGTGCGGGACGATCTGCCCGTGCAGCTCGATGGCGTCGTGAAACGCTACGGGAACCGCACGGTGCTCGATGGCGTATCGCTCGAGGTCACGCCCGGAGTCACCGGGCTCGTGGGACCCAACGGCGCCGGCAAGAGCACGCTCGTGCGGTCGATCCTCGGGCTCGTGCGATTGGCCGCGGGGAGCGTGCGCGTGTTCGGGCTCGATCCGGCCCGCGAGCCGCGGCGGGTGCGGTCGCTGCTCGGCGTCGTACCCGAAGACGAATGTGCCGTGCCCGGTCTGTCCGGCGTCGAGATGGTGCGGTATGCGGCTCGGCTCTGCGGGCTGCCCGGCACCGAGAGCCTCAGACGCGCCCACGAGGTGCTCGACTGGTGCGACGCCGGGCAGGAGCGGTATCGGCCCGTGGAAACCCTTTCGGTGGGCACGCGGCAGAAGGTGGCCTTCGCGGCGGCGCTCGTCCACGATCCGCGGATGGTGATCCTCGATGAGCCGACCAACGGCCTCGATCCGCTCGAGCGGCGGGCGATGCTTGGCCGGCTGGTCACCCTCGCCCGCGACCACGGCAAGACCGTGCTCGTCTCCACGCACGTGCTCCCCGACGTGCAGTCGATCTGCGATCGGGTGGTCGTGCTTGCCCGCGGTCGCGTGCGGCTCATCGGGGCCATCGATGAACTCACCCGGCCCGCGACGCCGGCACACCGGCTCGAAGGAGACGGCCCGCTCGAAGCCCTGGCGCACCTGCTCACCGCCCGCGGCCTGCCGGCCCGATTGGCCGCCGGGGATGCGGTCGGTGCCCCTGGGCCGCTCTTGCTCGAGCCGCCCGGTCCCGACCGGATCGCTCTGGTCTGGGCGAGTGCCCGCGATGCCGGGGTCGTCATCCGGTCGCTGGAGCCGGCGCATCGGCCACTGGAAGAGGTGTTCGTGCAGACGTTGCGGGCGGCCGAGGTCGCCGATGCGGAAGGCCTCGATGCTCCGGGGCCGGGGGTGAGCCATGCCACTCCATGACGTGGGCTACAGGCCGTGGCGGGGCGAACGGCTCGGTTCCGGCTCGGCGGTGGGCGTGATCGCGACGACCGGCATCAGGCTGGCGTGGACGAGCCGCTGGCTCCGCCGCATGGTGTTCTTCGCATGGAGCCCGGCGCTGGTGTTCGCGACGAGTTTTTTCGCCTTCGAGCAGGCGATCGACGAGGGCCGGCTGGCGAACATGCGCGACGCGGCCCGCGCCGGACGCAACCTCGACGGTGTGGGGATGCTGGGCACGGTGCTGGCCGACACGCTGGGCAGGTCGCCGGGGCACGCCGCGGGTACCCGCGGCGTCCGCACCGACGCCGGGCAACCGGTCGACCCGAAGGTCGATGTCGCCGACACGCGGCGGGTCGTCTGGTCGCGGCTGCTGCTGGCCTTCATGCGGGTGCCGCAGGCGGTGTTGCTGGCCGTCGTGATCGGGTTGGTTGCACCGTCGCTGGTCTCCCGCGATCTGCGGGCGAAGGCATGGCTCGTCTACTTCACCAGGCCGGTGGGCCGGCTCGAATACATTCTCGGCAAGGCGGCCATTCTCGGCGTGCTCGTCGGCGCCATCACGGTGCTGCCGGCGCTGGCGTTGTGGCTGATGGGCGTGCTTGTCAGTCCGAGCGTGTGGGTGGCCCTCGACACCTGGGACCTGCCCCTCAAGGCGGTCGTGGCGAGCGCCGCGCTGGCCGTGCCGACGGTACTCCTGGCGCTCGCCTATTCGTCGGCCACGGCGGAAAGCCGGATCGCCAGCTTTGCCTGGTTCGCCACCTGGGCGGCCTGCTGGATCGCCCACTCGACGCTCACCACCGCCGACATGGTGGCGGCGATGCGGCGGGCCGAGGCGGGCGACGCAGCCGGGGCCGTCCAGCGGGAGGGCCGGGCCGGCTCCTGGGACGAGGACCCGTTTGGCGATCTCGCCGAGGATCGGACCCGCCCGGCGCGGTCGGCGGCGACGACCGCGGCTTCTGGAGGAAGACCGCGTGGTCGGTTCCGCTGGCTCGCGAAGGCCGCCGGCATGGATCCGGCGATCGATCGCTGGGCCTGGCTTTCGCCGTATCATGCGCTGGGCGTCGTGCAGGCCTGGATCTTCGGCACCGAGACCAGGCTGCAGGCGGTCGTGCCGTCGCTGGTGTCGCTGACGCTCGTGTCGATCATCGCCGTGATCGTCTTGTTCAACAGGATCGACGCCCCCACCCGAGTGTGAATCGTGTGGCGGCTGGTCATCAGCCTGCTTCCCATCATCCTTGCCGACGCACCCATGCTCTCCCTCACCCATGTCACGAAGGTTTTCGGGTCGGTGATGGGCGTCAACGACGTGACCGTGGAACTGGGGGCAGGCGCCCACGGGTTGCTCGGCCCCAACGGCGCCGGCAAGACGACGCTCCTGGGACTCGTCACCGGCCAGTTGCGGCCGACCATGGGGCAGGTTCGTGTGTTTGGCGAGCGGCCGTTCGCCAACCCGCGGGTGCTGCGACGGATTGGATTCTGCCCCGCTTCCGACCTGACGGAACGGCGGGCGACGCCCCGGGAGTGGGTGCGGTATCTCATGCGGCTCTCCGGTTTCCGTTCCACTGACGCTGCCACGCGGGCCGACAGCGCGCTCGACCGCGTGGGGCTCGGCGAGGCCATCGACAGACCCCTTTCCACGCTCTCCAAGGGGATGCGTCAGCGGGCGAAACTGGCCGGCGCCATGGCGCACGATCCCGACCTGCTCGTGCTCGACGAACCCTTCGACGGGCTCGATCCGGTGGCGCGGCATGATCTGGTGAATCTCGTGCGGCACTGGGCGGTGTCGTCCGCCTCGTCCACCGACAGGCCGCGGACGCTGATCGTGGCCAGTCACCTGCTCCACGAAGTGGAGGCGCTGCACGCGGGCCTGGCGGTCATCCTCGGCGGCAGGCTCGTGGCCAGCGGCACCGCCGGCGAGATCCGCGACATGGTGGATGCGATGCCGTCCGAGATCCGGATCCGCTGCGATGCGCCCCGGAGGCTCGCGGAGGCGGTCTGCGGCACGGCCGGCGCAGAGAGCATGCGGTTCGAGGGACACGATCTCCTCGTGGTCGCCACCCGGCAGCCGCGGGAATTGGCCGAGCGGATCGCGCGGGCTGCGATCGAGGACCGGGTCGCGATCGGCGAGGTAGCGGCCGGTGACCGTTCGCTCGAAGGCATCTTTGGTCGCCTCGTGCGGCTCCATCGCGGGGTGGGATCATGAGCGGACCGCTCGATCCATCGCCGGCCGTCCCGTTCCGGCAGGCCGTGCTCGGCCCCACCCTCGCCGTCGCCGCCTTCCAACTCCAGCGGCTGCTCTCCCGGCAGCGGCTGCTGCTCGCGGGCCTCGGGGTGATCTTTCCCGCCGCCGTGATGATGGCAGTGCGGCGGACCGCGGCGGAGGGCCTCGACCGCGACCTGGCCGTCACCATGATCTATGCGCTCGTGCCGGAGGCGGTCTGCATGCTCGGCCTGCTGGTGACGATGTGCCCCGCGGTGGCCGATGAACTGGAGCGCGGCACCTGGATCCACGTCGCCGTCAGGCCCGGCGGCCGACGATCGCTTCTCGTGGGCACCTACCTGGCCGCCGTGATCTGGACGAGCACCGTCGCCATCCTCGCGGCGGCCTTGGCGGTGATCGTCTCCCGGGTCGAGCAGCCCCTGCCGCTCGTCGGCATGCTGGCGGTGCTCGTCGTGCTGTCGACGCTTGGGCGGGCGGCGCTCTTCGCCTTGCCGGCCGTGATCCTGCCGAAGCGGGCGCTCGTGGCAAGCGTGGCCGTGGCGCTGGTGGTCGAGTATCTTGCCGGCTTCATACCGGCGGTCGTCAATCAGGCGACCGTGAGCTTGCGGCTGCGAAGCCTGCTGGTGGCCTGGATGGGATGGAAGCAGCGGCTGCCGGTGGAGATGCAACTGCTCGTCGATCCGCAACCGGCATGGGTGCAGATCGCGGCGATCGGCGTGCTGGCGGCGGTGTTGCTGGTGGCGGCGGTAAAGATCCTCGACTTCCGCCAGTTTCCCCCCAGCGTGGAGATTTGAGATGAGGCTCAGCGAGGAAACGACGTGATGATCGAAGTGTTCGATCTCGTGAAGCACTACCGGGCCAGCGACGGCAGCGTCGTGCGGGCCGTGGATGGTATTTCGCTTTCCGTCGCGCCGGGCGAGATGGTCGGCCTCCTGGGGGCCAACGGCGCCGGAAAGACGACCACGCTGCGGGTGCTGGCCACGCTGCTCAAGCCCACGTCCGGCACGGCCCGCGTGGGGGGCTGCGACGTGCTGGCCGATCCGCTGGGGGCGCGGCGGAAATTGGGCTACGTCTCGGCCACGACGGGTGTGCCTGATCGGCTTTCGGCCCGCGAGATCTTGCGCTCCTACGGCCGGCTGCACGGTCTGGAGGACGGACCGCTCACGCGGCGGATCGATCACCTGATCCGGGCGCTCGGCCTGGTCGACTTCGCCGACCGCCCAGCCGGCCGGCTTTCCTCCGGGCAGCGGCAGCGAGTGTCGCTGGCCCGCGCACTCGTGCACGATCCGCCGGCGCTGGTGCTCGACGAGCCCACCAATGCCCTCGACGTGGTCGGTGCCCGCGATCTGCTCCATCTGCTCGACGCCCTTCGCGCCGATGGGCGGGCGATCCTGCTCTCCACGCATCGGCTCCACGAGATCGAGCACCGCTGCGACCGGTTCGTGGTCATCCACGGAGGCCGCATCGTGGCGCAGGGAACGCCGGCGGAGATCCTCGGCCCCCACGTGAGTCTGGAAGAGGCGTTTTTTGCGGCGCTGGCTGCGGAGGCACCGTCATGACTGCCGCTCACGATCGCCGTCCGACGAGCAGTCGGGAGACCGGTGGCCTGCGGGCCAAGGCGCGGCTGGCGCTGGCCCGCCGCGACCTGCTCGAGTTCATCCGGGACCGGCGCACGCTGTTCGTCACGCTCCTGCTGCCGATGGCGATGTATCCGATCCTCGCGCTCTCGAGCGCCTTGGGCGTGCGGACGGCGCTCTCCGACATCGACTCCCGTTCGGCACCCACCCATCTCGGTGTCGTGCTCTCCGGCTCGCCCCGGGACGCGCAGGCATTTGCCAGCCGCGTGGATGCCCTGCCCAGGCCGGAAGAGGGCCGCGCCAAGCTCGACTGGCCCGCCTCGATCTCCTTCGGGTTTGCGTCTGCCGAAGATGCCAAGCAGGCTGTCGAAGCCGGTGATGCCGACCTATGGATCGTGATGCCCAGGCGCGTGCTCGACCAACTCGACGGCGACGGCACGATCACGCTCGAGGCGCAGGGACCTGCCACCAAGGTGTTGTCGCCGCGGGTGCGCGAGCAGTTTACGGCCGTGATGAGGGGGCTGGCCGACGACGCCAGGCGGCGGCGAATCGACCGGGCAGGACTGCCGGAAAGCCTGCTCGAACCGGTCGATCTCCGCTTCACCGGCAAGGTGGATCCCCCGGGGACGGTTTCCGCCAAAAGCATCCTACCGACGGCTGCCGGCGGCGTGTTCGTGCTGCTGGCCGTGCTCACGATGACCGGTGCGTTCTACCCGGCGATCGATGCGATCGCCGGGGAAAAGGAACGCGGCACGATCGAGACGCTCCTGATCGCGCCCTGCGCGGCGATCGATATCGTTGCCGGGAAGTTCTTCGCGGTCTGGGCGGTGGCCTTGGCGACGCTCGTGGCCAACGTGGTCTCGATCGTCCTGACGACAGCCGTCTCGCTCCGTTTTCTGCCGCAGGGCGGGCCGTTGTTGCCGGAGGGCCAGCTGCCGACCGTCGTGGGCGTCTCGCTGCTGGCATTCATCGGCCTGTCGGCGGTGGCGGCGGCGATGTGCCTGGCCGTGACCACGGCGTCGAAGAGCGGCAAGGAGGCGCAGAACACGCTCACGCCGGTCCTCCTCATCGCCAGCGCCCTGGCCGGCGCGGGCCTCGTCATCGATCCCGGCAGCAGCCCGCTCTTGCCGGCCGTGCCCTTTGCGGGCCAGGTGTCGCTGGCCCGCGCGACGCTTGAAACCGGCGAGCGTTCGGCCGCCCGGCAACCTGCCGCCCAGGATGGCGAGGAGCAGAAGCCTGGTGATCTGCCCGCCCGCCCGGCCGCTGCCGGCGCCATCGATCGGCTGGCCCTGCCGCTGGCTGTGTCACTCATCTCGTCGGCCGTGGTCGTCTGGCTGCTTTTGCAGGTGACGGCGACCCTGCTCACCGACGAGGAGATTCTCTTTCGCGGCCCGGACGTGGCCGGCAGCCCTTGGTCACGGCCTGCTCGCCGCCGCCGCCCTTCCGTGGCACAGGGATTCACGGCGCTGGTCATCGGACTGGCTGGACTCTGGTACGCGCAGGGCATCGCGCCCGCCGACTTCGCGCTGGCGATCCCGGTCCAACAGGCCGCGGCGGTGGGGTTGCCGCTCGTCCTGCTGCTGGCCTGGCAACGGGTCGATCTCCGGCACACGTTCGCGGTGCGCTGGCCGGGGGCGGCCGGGGGCGGCACGGGCTGGCGGACGGTATCGAGCCTCCTCGGGGCGGTGCTCGTCGGGGCGGGTCTGTTCGTGCTCGGGGCCGCCGTGCTGTTGGCCATGCGGGGCACGCATGTATCGGCGGAGGCAAAGAGCCTGGCCGAGAAACTGATCGCGATGATGCGCGACAAGCCGGTGTGGCTGTCGTGGACGCTCATCGCCCTGCTCCCGGCCATCGGCGAAGAGCTGCTCTTCCGGGGGTGGGTGCAGTCGGCGCTGGTCGGGGCCTGGCCCAGCCGCGGCCGCGTGGTGGCCGGCGTGGTCGTCCAGGCGGTCTGTTTCGCGATTTTCCATCTGCTGCCCGAACGGATGCCGCAGACGTTCGCCCTTGGGCTGGTGACCGGGTCGATGACACTGGCCACGCGGAGTCTGCTGCCGGCGATCGCCTGCCATGCGGCCCACAACTCGATGCCGCTCGTGTTGCTCTGGCTGGCTGGCGGGCTGGCGGGCGGGGCCGAGGCTGCGCCCGCGGCAACGGTGGCCGCCACGGGAATCAACCTGCCGGCGGGAACGATGGTGGCCGCGCTCGTCAGCGTGGTGATTGGCACCGCCCTGATTTGGCTGGCGGTCCGTGGCCGGGCGGTGACGGGCCTCGGCGGCCCGCGGGCTGGGAGCCTGCCGGCGGTGCTCCTCGCGGGCGTCGCGCTGGTCGGAGGTGCCCGTGGCGCCGGCAGCGTGGCGGCCGCCGAGCCCGCGGATGCGGCCTCGGCCCCGGCGCGGCTGCGGGTTGCCGTCGTGCCGATCGCCTCGGCGGTCGAGTGGAAGGGTGACCAGCCCCACGGCGTGATGATCGACGTCTGGAGGGATTTGGAAAAGCGTCTCGGGATGGAGACCGACTTCATTCGCTCCGACACGTTCAAGCACCTGCTCGACACGTTGACAACCGGGGAGGCCGACGTGGCACTCGGGCCGATCGCGATCACCGAGGAGCGGGAGCGGGTCTTCGACCTCACCCATCCGATCATCCATTCGGGTTTGCGGATCGTCGTCCGCCAGCGGGACGAGGCGGGATTTCTGCCGGCGCTTCGCTCGCTCTTCTCGTGGCGATTGCTCCAACTGCTCGGAACGGTCCTGCTGCTCGCGCTCGCCTCCGGCCATCTGCTCTGGTGGTTCGAGCATCGCGGCAACCCGGAGTCGTTTCCGGCGGAGTATCCGCGAGGCGTGTGGGAGGCCATCTGGTGGATCGCCTCGACGGTCGTCGTCGGCGGCTGCGACAACAAGCATGTCGCCAGCGGGCTTGGCCGCGCGATCGCCTTTGCCTGGATGGTGGGCGGCATCGTGCTGCTCGCTGCGTTCACCAGCGTGCTTACCGCCACGCTGACGGCGGAGCAGGTGGCAGGAGCGATCCACGGTCCCAGGGATCTCGCCGGCCGAACGGCGGGCTGCCAGGAGGCGGCGGTATCCGTGAAGGAAGTGCAGCGGCGGGGCGGCATCGCCAGGGAGTTTGCCAAGCTCGACGAGGCCTTGGGTGCGCTCGGCCGGGGTGAGCTCGAGGCGGTGGTGGGAGAGAACCAGCAGATGATGTTTCTCTTGAACCAGCCCGGGCGCACCGGGCTCAAGCTGGTCGGGCCGATGTTCGAGTCATTCGACTATGGTTTCGGCCTGCCCAGCGGCAGCCCGCTCCGCGAGCGGCTCAACACGGCGATCCTGCGGATGCGGGAGGACGGCGCGATCGACCGCATCCGCGAGCAGTGGCTGGGCCGGCACGACTAGCGCGGTTCGGGGCCGCCCATGCCCCGTCGCCGGACGTTCGCTGCGCCCATCCTGGGCTTCGCTCACTCGGATGTTGACTGCGCTTCGGCATCCTGCCTTCGCTTGTCACCATACGCCGGCTCTCGGGGCACGGGCAGCCCCTCACGGATGATTCCGAATCCCATACAAGCCCCCGGCGTAAGCCGGGGGATATGGTCTTGCGATGCGGAATCCCATCGCTGACGCTCCGGGGGCTTTGATTCGCGCAACACGCTCGGCCGCATCCAATACAAGCCCCGGACGGGAGTCCGGGGACACCGGGTCGTTGGGCATGCTCGGATCAGCATGCTCGGCTCACGCGATCGCATCGCCAAGCACCCGTCCAAGCATGTTCATGTCGGCGACCGAAAGAGCCACGTGGCTGGCATCCTTTCCCCTTTTTTTCCCTTTTCCAAGACGCCTTCACTCGCGGTCGTCCATCGACTTCATCCGCCATTCCGGCGGCGGCTGGATCCGCGGCCAGCCACCCGTGTAAGAGCCGATCCGGACGAAGTGGCCCGGCCGAAATCCCTCGAGCAGCGTCGTCTGGATGTCGAGTTCGATTCCGCTGCTGCCCGGCGGCGGATATTCCTTCCGGGGCAACCCTGGGGCGACGCCGGGGATGCACCGCATCTTCATCTCCACGGCCGACGAATCAGGCGGCTCTGAGACCGTGCCTGCGCGCTACAACCGGAAGACCGAACTCACGGCGACGGTGGATGCCCGCGACGCGACCATCGACTTCCCGATGGAAAGCCCTGACCAAAACTGATCCTATTCACGGCCATCACGCCTCCGCGAATCGCACGTGCTCCAGAATCGAACGAAGCTTGCTGAGATCAAGCTGGCCGGTGTCCCTCGAGGCCAAGTCATCCAATTCGTACAACAGCACTCCGCCGACCTGGTCGTCGTTCTCGACGGCATCGAAGAACGTGGTGTTCAGTGCATTCGCTTGGTTGATGTAGCAATGCACCCACAGCGGCTTGTTCATCTGCTTGGCGTATTCCTTGATGCGCCGGGCATTTTCCGGAGCATGAGTGTCGAATTCGTAGTCTTTGATGGTCACTTCATCCGTGAGTCCCACCATCGTGCGCCAATCGGGCAGGACCTTTGGCATGGAGAGAAACCCCAGCTCGTTATGGTCGCTCCCGAGTTTGGGATCCTCGTAGCAGTTTCGCAGATGAACCTGCACTTTCCTGCCATGTTCGTGGATGACACGCGCGGCATCACTCAAGAACAACTGAAAGAATTCCCCCCGCACTTTCATGATCTTCAGAGGATCTGGCCGCTCTCCCGGCTTTTCGACCCCATACATCTGCCTGAATCGCTCGAGGATGGGCGTGTTGAACCCGTAGTTGGCGTAATCGCTGACCATATTGGAATGAGACTGCAGGCGGAAATCGATGCCGTCGAATCCCATGGCCATGGTCCGGCGCACCCAATCCAACCAGTATTCCCGGACCTCCGCATATCCCTCGCAGGGAGTGCCTTTCATGTGCGAAAATTTGCCGCGTCCAATCCCATACACGGGGCTCGAGTGCCACCCGTCGGACCAGATTCCAGATCGCATTCCGTACCCAACGCCAAACAACTCGAACTCGAACCCCCACTTCTGGAAAGCCTCTGCCGCCTGGGGGCCGGAACTGCGCGTATGCGTGCCCCATTCATGCGACGCCGGATCGCCCTTGGCCATTCGCGCCCAGGTTGCCGTGGTGCTCGGGATCTCGCCGACAGGCGAGAGCAGTTTGATCATTGAGAAAGGAATCGTGTAGAGCCGCTCCCATGGGTTGACGGTCACGCCCACATAGCGGACATCCGGCGGCAGCGTGAACCCTGTCAGCGTGGCCACGAGGCAACGCTTGGGCTTGTCTCCGAGAGGAAGGCCGTTTGCATCCGTGAGCTGGCGCTGTTCGATGCTGGTCGTCGAGCGACATGGGGTTTCCAACGGGCTGAAAATCCCGTTGTCCCGGCTTGTCCAGATCGAAAAAACGGGGGACGGGATATCCGAGTCGGGCAGGCCCTTGACGGCGGTCGCCCCCACTCGGTCCAGAATCGGATCCACGCAAAACGCAATCTCGATCGCGGTCACAGGGTCGCTTTTCCGCAGCTCGAGGTTCGGGTCTGGGCGGCGTTCCACCGCATATTCCGGGTGCTCGGACAGGAGGTTGTCGAAGCAGATCCTTTCGCCCCCAACTGTTTCAACATGTGCCCGGCTCAATCGCGCTCTCTTGCCGTGGGGAATGGTATACCGCCCCCCGGCTTCATAGGGTTTGATGACGGCCCATGCCTCCATGCCCTGTCGTTTGCACTCATCCATGTAGGCTTGGTTCGGATCGCCGAGGGCGATGATTGATCGCATCAGGGTAGGCGACAGCATGTCGGGCGAGGCGTATCCCGGGTTCAACTGGACGAAGTACACCCGCTCAAACCCCAGCTCGCGAAGCACCGCCATCTCGGCCCGAATGCGGTGCCGATCGTAAAACGAGTGGCCAGTAGCGCACACATCAACGACCATCGCCAGCGTCTTGCCGTTCCGGGTGCGGTGTCGCCGGGCCTTGGGTACGGCGGTTTGCGGCGGCTCTTTTGGAGCCGGCTGCGCAGCGAGCCGCCCCGACTGTCCGACACCGAGCGCGGTGACCGTAACGGTCTTCAACGCCCGTCTGCGGGTGATCAATGGCATAGGGTCACTCACGATGGATCAAGCTCCGCAGAAAAAGGCAGCACGGATAGGTCTATTCCGGCCTCCTCAGCGGAATCGGTGGGCTGATTCTGGCTCCGGCGGTTTGCCAAGGACATGAACCCGACCGGCAGCTGTCGCCGGTCGGCACGAGTGCGGCCCGTCCCGTCACTGCCGGTCGTCCCATGACTTCATCCGCCATTCCGGCGGCGGCTGGATCCGCGGCCAGCCGTGGGAGCCGATCCGGACGAAGTGGCCTGGCCGAAAGCCCTCGAGCAGCGTCGTCTGGATGTCGAGCTCGATCCCGCTGCTGCCCGGGGGCGGATTCTCGATGGTCCGCTTCTTCACGACCTGACCGCCCATCATGTCGTGATTCATCCACCAGGTGCGCAGCGTCGGCTCGGCGGCGGACACTGAAACCCCCCATTTTTCGATGAACTTGTCGTAGATCGCGGGGTCGAAGCCTCCGAGAATCGTCACGGTCAGCATCCCCTTGCTGCCCCCCTGGTGATCGACGCGGTCGATCCGGGCCGGCACGTGGAAGTGCAGCATCCGCCGCAGATGGATCTCACGCTGCCGCGCGGTCGCCGCCTTGCGGCTCGCCTCGTCGAGCCAGACGTCGCTCGCGTGAAACTCATGATTCGACCAGCCGGGCGCCCACGTCAGGTTGACCTGCACGACCTCTCCTGCGGCGGCCGCCGCCGCCAGATCGTCGAGCGTGCCGAAGCCGTCGCCCCGCCAAATCCGCGTCGAGGCATCGACCGAGTGGGTCACCGGCTTTGCATCGGCCACGGGCTCGCCGGCGGCCGTCACGGCGACGAGTGTCAGCTGCTTCTTTTCCCGGTCGAAGGCCTGGAGCTTCCAGCCGCGGCCCGTGCGGACCGCATGGCTGAAGTCGTCCTCGAGCCGGATCGCGCGGTTGTGGTCGGGCACGTGCTTCTTCTGCTGCGGCGGGGGCGGGGGGATCGCCTTGTCGCCCTCCGGAGGCAGCACGAACCGGCCCACGAGCCGCGTGCCGAGCGGCACGTCCTGCAGGTCGGCCGCCGCCCCGTGGTATGACACCATGCCGTAGGGCATCAGGATGAAGGAAAACGTCGGCCCCACCCGGTAACGCTCGTCGTCGAAGTCGCCGTCGAGCCGCAAGCCGCCGCGGCGATTGACGTAGTCCACCGTGACGAGTTCGCCGGCGAGGTCCACTCCGGCGTCGGCCGGCGGAAATTCATCGAGCTTCGCCACGTAGGCCGCCGGGTCGGCCGCCAGCACGGCGGCCGCGCCGAGGAGACAGGCAAGAATGCAACCGGCGGTGGCGTAGTGCCGGCTGCGGGGCGGCAAAAGTCTCGTCGCGTGGGCAGGATAGCCCAAAGCTCCTCGAGCTTTCGCCGACCCCTCCGCCTCGGTTTTCTGTCGTGCCAGGGCATCGTTGCATCCGTCTCTGGCAGGCCCGGCGGCGGCGGCGACGAGCAGGATCCCAGGAGTGCGTCGGCTCACGCCTCCACCTCCGTCAGGCCGCGGGTCGAGTCGGCGAACGACTCGGTCTCGACCCCCATCTTCTGGGCCATCGTCAGCAACAGGTTGCTCAGCCGGGCCCGCGGATCGACCGGCTTGAAGCAGATGCCGATCAGATCCTTCTCATAGTCGTGGCCGGCGGCCGTGTTGAAATCGACGTGGCTGCCATGCTTGAGGCCGAGCGCCGAGCCGCCGGCAAGCACCAGCGGCAGGTTGGCATTGCCGTGGCTGTGGCCATAGGCCATGCCGCTGCCGAACAGGACCATCGAGGTGTCGAGGAGCGGCCCCTCGGCATCCTTCACCTCGCCGAGCCGGGTGAGGAAGTGGCCGAGCTGCGTGAGATGGAAGCGGTCACTCTTCGCCAGGTCGGCGAGCAGCGTGGGGTTGCCGCCGTGGTGTGAGAGCGCGTGCCGCTGCTGCGAAATCCCGATCTCCGGGATGGCCGGTGCCTGCGACTCCGACCCCGTGGTGAACGTGACCACGCGGGTCGTGTCGGTCTGGAAGGCGAGCACGATCATGTCGTACATCGTCCGCAGGTAATCGCCGTATTTGTCGGGGCTCACGTCGCGGTTGAGCCGCTCGGCGACGGCCCGCTCGATCGTCGGCCGCGGGGTGTCGAGCCAGCTTTCGGCCCGCTTCGCCCGCACCTCCACCTCGCGGACGCTGGTGAGGTATTGGTCGAGCCGGCCGCGGTCGGCCGTGCCGATCCGCCGTTCGAGCCCGCGGGCCTCGTCGAGCACCATGTCGAGGATGCTCTCCTTGCGACGCAGCCGGCGCCGCTGCGCGTCGATGCCCCCCGCCGGCTCCTCGAAGAGCGTCTTGAAGACCGTGGCCGGATTCCGCTCCGACGGCAGCGCGATGCCATCGGCATTCCAGGCGAGCGACCAGCCGTTTCCCATTTCCAGCGACGCGAACCGCGTGTGCGGCGCCGTCTTCTGGGCCATCAACTGGTCGACCGAGATCGTGTTCTTCTCCGCCTCGCCGATCCGCCCCCCGGTGAGCCAGATCTTCTCGCAGTTGTGGTGGTGGCTGAGGCCGGTGGGGTGGTGCAGGCCGCTGATGGGCGTGATCTGACCGCGGTGCTTTTCGAGCACGGAAAATGCCTGCGAGGCCGTGTAGCCCTGGCCCGCGTTGCGTATCTGCCACTCGTAGTTGTTGACGCCGTTGGGCAGGTAGACGAAGACGCTCCGCCGGGGGCGTGCGGCGGCGGCCGCCGCCGCCGCCGGCCGCGCGACCCGCATGCATTCCAGAAACGGCAGGGCGACGGCCGTGCCGATGCCCCGCAGCAAGTGACGACGGTGGATGAGCGGCGTGGAGCGAAGGACGTGCATGGGAAACTCCTGATGAACAAATCGTACGCTAGCGGCGGCGGATGAGGTCGCTCGTGGCGACCGCCTCCACGAGACTGCGGAGCCTGTAACCGTCGGCCTTGGCTGCGGCTGCGATCTCCCGGATCGCGGTGCGATCGTCGATCGTCATCGCGCGGCGCAGCGCGAACGTGGCCAGCTTTTCCACGAGTGCCTCGGCGAAGCGGTCGGGATCGGCGGCGAGCAGCCGCTTGAATTCGTCGGGCCCGGTAAAGCTGCGGCCGTCTGGCAGCACGCCCGAAGCGTCGACCGGCGGGCTGGCCCCTTTGCCGGCGGCGGTGTCTTCGGTTGTCCGCCAGCGGCCGATGGCGTCGTAGTTTTCAAACGCGAAGCCGAGCGGGTCGATCTTCCGGTGGCAGGCGGCGCAGGCGGCGTTTGTGGAGTGTGCCGCCAATTGTCCGCGGATCGTCTGCTTCGCGGCGTCGGCGGGGGTCGGTTCGAGCGGCTCCACGTTCGGCGGCGGGGGCGGCGGCGTCACGCCGTAGATCGCCTCCGACACCCACGCGCCGCGGTGCACGGGTCGGTGCCGCGTGCCGTCGGAGGTGAGCGAGAGCACGGCCGCCTGCGTGAGCAGTCCGCCGCGATGCTGATCGGGCGTGAACGTCGTCCGGCGAAAGCCAGCTTCGGCAGGGGCGGGCAGGCCGTAGTGCTCGGCCAGCCGGGCATTGACCATGCTCCAGTCGCCCGCCAGCAGGTCGCCGGCCGGCAGGTTCTCCCGAAACGCCTTGGCGAAGGTTTCCACGGGCTCCCGCCGCATGCTCTGCTCGAGCCAGAGGTCGTAGTCGGGGTAGAGCTTCCGATCGGGGGGAAACATCCCGACGCGATGCAGTTCCAGCCACTGTCGCGGGAAGGCCTCGAGGAATCGGTCGATCTTCGGGTCGGCCACCATCCGGGCGACCTGCGACCGCAGCACCTCGGGCCGCTGGAGCGAGCCAGATCGGGCGGCGTCGAGCAGCGACTGGTCGGGCAGCGAGCCCCAGAGGAAATAGGAGAGCCGGCTGGCCAGCTCGAAGTCGTTCAATTCCTGCCGCTGTTTCTCCGGATCACCGTTTTCGAGGTAGAAGAAGTTCTTCGATGCGAGTACGCCCGCCAGCGCCGAGAGGTAGGCTGCCCGCGGCTGCTCGCCGCCGGCCCGCTCGTGTTCATAGAAGGCCGCGTAACGGTCGATCTCATCGGCCGCCACCGGCCTCCGCCAGGCCCGCTCCGCGAACCGTGCGAGGCAATCCCGCACCTGCGTCGTGTCGGCCACATCAGCCGGCCAGAACGGTTCTCGCTTCTTGCGATCCTCGTCGGTGACGAGCGGCCCCTCGAGTTCGACCGAATCGACGATCAGCAGGGGAAACAGCGGCCCGCCGTCGTCGTCGAACAGCTTGTAGCCGGTGGGGGTGGCGAAGGGATGATTGCGGCTGTTGACGAACAAGTTGCCACCCAGAGCGAGCGCCTTGACGGTGTGGCCGTTCGGATCAAACACCGCAGGCAGCTCGTGTTTCAGCGTCAGTCCCCTCGGCATCGACATGAACCGCTCGAACTCGAGGGTCGTGGGATGGTCCTCGTCGGCCAGCACGTCGGCATCGAAGAGCGACGTCTTCGCCGTCTGATCCCAGACCGACAGGTGGGGCACCCGGCCATCCTTCGGCCGCACACCCGAGAGCGTGATCTTCATCCGGTAGACGCCGGGCTGATTGAAGGCGGGGCTCCACCACGTCGCCCAGCCGGGACTCGAGTGGCCCGGCCAGATCAGGACTCGCACCTTGTCCGTCACGCCGATGGCCGCCGCCCGTTCGTTCATCTTCTGCCGCCCCTCCGGCGAGGTTGTCGTGCCCCGGATGTGCAGCCCGTTGGCCCGATAGACCCCGGGTTTCACCGGCTTTTCCGGATAGGCCCGGGCGAGCACCGCGTCGGCCGCCGCGAGATACCGCTCCACGTGGGACGGCGCGAGCGAGAGCATCGCACCGATCCGGTCGAATCCGCGGTAGATCGGATCCTCGTTGAAGACGCCCGGCTCCGTGACGTCGAGCCGCACACCGAGCAGGTCGGAGATCGTGTTGGCATATTCCTCCCGGCTCAGGCGGTCGTGGGTCATCGGGCCGCGGGAGGCCATGCGGGCCGCCTCGCCTGCGGCCAATTGGCCCGAGATCCACTCGACCACGCCCGCGATCTCGTCGGTGGTCGGCCGCGGCTCCTCCTCGGGGGGCATCTCCCCGGCGTTGATCCGCGTCATCACCTCGGCCCACCGCTCGGCTGTCAACTGGCTCGTGAAGGTGCGGTCGAGCGTGTCGAGGCGAAACTGCCCCTCCTGCACCTTGTCGTCGTGGCAGCGGATGCAGTGGTTTTTCAGGAAGCGGCTGGCGTCGGCCTCGGCCGCGAGCACGAGCCCAGCCGGCAGGCCGACAGCGCAGGCGGCGATCCCATGAAACCAAGCACGGATGAACGCGATGCGACCGACGCCAGGTTTCATTTGGGCAATCCTCGAAGACTCGACGCTGCTGTCCTCACCTAAGAATTAGCCGCGCCGAGCTGGATATGACGACCGTGCCACGCAAAACCGTCGCGGCTTCATTTTCGGCCGCGGTCGGCGGGGGGCTCGACCACGATCTGCCAGTCGGTCTGCTCCGGCACCTTGAACTCCAGGCCCGAGGTGGTGAAGTCGGTGAAGCGGTCGTCCACGAACCGCTTGGCCGGGCCGTCTTCGCCGGGTGGAATCAGGGCGTCCACGATTGCGACACGGTACGTCCCCGCCCCGATGCCGTCGTTGTCGGCACGTCTGCCGATGGTAAACCGTCCGTCGGGCCGGATGCGCCCCCAAGCTCCCGTCGGCTTGCCACCGGCATCGATGAGGACTCGACCAAGAGGCAACGGTGAACCATCGGAATAGGACACTCGTCCCTGGACGTGGACGAAATCCGAGCGGCCGCAGCCCGATGATCCCAGGAATGTCAACGCCAAGGCGAGACAAAACCCCAGAGGCGTCACGGACTTTTCTGCGTCTGGCAACTGGATGTGCATGTCGTTCGGATCCTTCGTGATCAGGGAACGTCGACCGTGCTGCCGTCCCGCCGGTCACCGAGCTGTGTCTGGGTCGTCTGACTAATGTCGCTTCCCATCGACCGCACAGCCCCGTCGGCCATGACGATCTGGCATACGTTGCTATGCCATGATCCGGCCGTCGTCTCGCTGGAGTCTTCGGACGCTCCGCGAGCAACGCCGCCAAAATTGAAAAAGGCGAACAGCCTGGAATTGCCTTCGCTCGCCAGCGGCGGATCGTCGAAGCCCCTGGTCGGGTCTTGGGTGCAGGATCTTGAGGAACAAGAGGGACAGCAGGCGGCGCCGTTCCTCTTTCCATACTCACCCTGGAACAGGTGGGTTTCGGAGAGCATCGCCGTCTTGCTCGTGCCGTCGAGAATGTCCTTGCCACGAAGCCGCGGTCGCCATCCCGCATACGGGCCGGGGGTCGTGTCGTCGGTCCAATCGGAAGCCAAGTGCGTGACGATCTGTCCACTCGCGTTCGTCGGTCCCATGGCGAGTTGGATCACGCAATTCGCGAGACTGGAAATGCGCGTGGCGACGTTAACGTCGCAACGTCCTTGGCCCTGCGCGAAGCACAGGGCGTCGCGGTGGTCTCCACGGAAGGCACTACCCTGGCTGACCAGTGATACGACGCCATAATCGAACGTGACTTGCCTCGTGCCGTTTACGTCGGTGGATGTCCGTCGGCCTCGCGTCGGGCAGGTCATGAAGGGAAAGGGCGTCGTGGAGAGGATTTGGAAATTCGTCCCATAATTTCCTCCCGTCCTGTCCCATTTCATGGTAGTGGCAGGATTTGAGTCCCATTGCGATACCCTTCCACGTGCGTTGCCTTCGTCGATGTAGGGCAGGATGAGGCCGAAGAACGAGATGCCACCAAAGCTGCCGCCCACGCCACCCCCGGTGCCGGTGGCCGACGGAGGATAGCCCTGTCGGGCCGACTCGAAGTTGAGCGCCGCCAGTCCCATCTGCTTGAGGTTGTTGGCGCAGGCCGACATGCGGGCCGACTCGCGGGCAGCCTGCACGGCCGGCAGGAGCAGCCCGACGAGTGTGCCGATGATCGCGATCACGACCAAAAGCTCGACAAGGGTGAACCCGCCGCTGAAACCGCGACGACGGTGGCGGAACGACTGCAGGATGCCTGACCTCATGGCTATGCCCCCCGGGAAGAATGAATCGATGAGACCGATATGGTTTTTCGGAAAAGACGAATGCTCGGGGAAACCGCGCCGGGTGGCGAAGAGACCAGCCCCCGACCATCAGAATCCTTAAGGAATTAGCCGTTCCATTCGCGATTTGACACCGGCTTTTTTCCGGGCCTTTTTGCCGCTCTCGCCCGGGGCGGACGCTCCCCCGTGTTGAAAACGGCCAGGAACGGCTAATTCTTTGTGTCGGAACCCTTGGCTGATCCTTTGGCATTCCCCCGCACCGTCTCCCGCAGCGGTTTCCCACCACCTCCATGGCCGCCTCCGCCGAATTCGTGACCGAGTTGACGCGGAATCAGCGGCAGCTCCACGCCTTCATCCTCACCATGGTGTGGGATTTCGAGGAGGCCGACGACCTGCTTCAGGAGACGAACCTCGCCCTCTGGAGGAAGGCCGAGGAGTTCGACACCACGCGGGAATTCCTGCCGTGGGCGATGCAGTTCGCCCGTTTCCAGGTGAAGGCCTGGCTGAAGCGGCGGCAGCGGGTGCCGCCCGCCTTCAACGACGCGGCGATCGATCGGTTGATGCATCGCTCGATCGACGCAGCCCGGCGAGGCGATGCCCGTCGTTCGGCCCTGGAAGATTGCCTGCAGCGGCTGCCCGACGCCCAGCGGCAGCTCCTGGCCAGGCGTTACTCGCCCGATGTCTCCGTCGCCGAGATGGCCGCTCAGCACGGTATGAATCCCGCGGCCCTGTCGCAGGCCTTGCGGCGGATCCGCATCGCGCTCTTGGCGTGCATCGAGCGAAAACTCTCCGGAGCCGCGTCATGAAAAGCCGGCAGCAGGAAGACGTTCTCACCGATGACCAGCGCGACCTCTTCAGTCGCGTCGCGGACAGTATCCAGACCGAGCAGGACGAGGAGACGCTCTTCACGCTCCTTGCCGAAGATCAGGCCGTGGCCGAGGAGTTTCAGAAGTTCATGGCGCTCCATGCCGAGCTTCACTGGCGGTATGTCGCCGCCGCGCTGCCGCGACCGAGGGGGGCGGCCGTCGATGCCACGGGCACTGACATGCGGAACTCCGCGAGGCGGCCGTGGCAGATGATCGGCATGGCCGTGGTGGGCGGGCTCTTGGCGATGGCGACGCTGCTGGGTTTTCAGGCATGGCGGCGGGAGCCCGGCGGCGCGCGGGCGTTTCCCCCGACGGTGACCAGGCCGCTCGCGACGGTCACGAGCTGCCGTGCCGTGGCCGCCGAGGAGCGGCCGCTGCCGGCCGTGGGAACCGCGATGCCCGCCGGCCGGCTCGAGATCGCGGGCGGCGTGATGGAACTGACGCTTCGCAATGGCGTGGTGATCGTGCTCGAAGGGCCAGCCGACATCGAACTCCGCGACGAACTGTCGGCGTTTCTCTTCGGCGGCACGGCCGTGATCCGGATGCCTGAGGGGATGGACGGCTTCCGCCTCGGCACGCCGGCGACCGAAGTGCTCGACCTCGGCACCGAATTCGCCGTGTACGTGGGGGCGACGCTCGCGACCGACGTGCAGGTCTACGACGGCGCCGTGATCGCAGCGGATCGCGCCGGTGGCAACGTTCGTTTCCCGCAACGGCTCGTGGCAGGGCAGGCGTTCCGGTTTCGCGCTGATCCGCTCGGAGAGCCGGAGGTGATCCCCTACAGCGAGTCGCGGTTTGTCCGCCGGATCCCGCCCGACCCGGGCATCGTGCTGCCGACGGAGCGGCAGCGGACCGACACGGCCACCCTTGCCGACCAATACGGACGGCCGACGCGTGACGCGATCGAGGTCCGGCGGCCTCGGGAGCCGATCCGCATCGACGGCCGCCTCGATGAATGGGGGCATGCCGATCGCTTCGCGAACCGTCTCGATGGTGAGCATGAAATGGGTGCGGCCGAAGGCCTGATGCTCTACGACGACGCTGCGCTCTACCTGGCGGCGCACGTGCGGGATCCCTACCCGATGCGAAACACGATCGATCCGCAGCTTGATCCCGATGAGAGCCGCAAGTGCTACGGCGTGTCGGTGCGGGTATCGACCGACCGCAGGATGGGCTGGCCGGCCCTCGGCAACGCTCCCGTCTATTTCAGCAGCCGCCGGCACGAGCCCACCGCCGACGAACGGGCTGCGTCTGAGAATCGGCGACTGTCGCACCTCTTCCTCTGGCATCACATCCCGAGCGGGAAGACCTGCCTGCGACTCTTTCAGGGCATGACCTTCCGGCAGCCGCAGATCAACCCCGCCGGCTACGAAGGAGCTTTCAGTCTCGACGACGACGGCCTCGGTTATACGCTCGAGTATGCGATCTCGTGGAGCCTGCTCGGGTGCGCCGACGACCCGCCGCGGCCCGGCGACGATCTGGCAACCGTGTGGCAGGTGAGCTGGGGCGACGCCACCGGGCGGCTCTCACGTCGGCACATGGTCGACGTCCGCAATCCGCACGAGCCGCTGCGGATCCACGTCTGGGAACGCGCCGCCACCTGGGGCCGGGCCGAGTATCGGTGAGCCCGTGGGGCCGCCACCGGTGTCAGCTGCACGTTGGGTGGTGTTTGAACCCGGAGTCCCCCGGCGTAAGCCGGGGGCTTCTTGAAGTGACGGGCTCGCGGTCAGGCAAACAGTGCCTTCACCGGCTTGGCCGGCTCGACGCCGGTGAGCTTCGTGTCGAGGCCCTGGTATTCGACCGTGAACTTCCCATGGTCGATGCCGAGCAGGTGGAGCATCGTGGCATGCAGGTCGCGGACGTGCACGATGTCCTTCACGGCGTTGTAGCCAAAGTCGTCGGTTTCGCCGTGGACGATGCCTCCCGTGATGCCACCGCCCGCCAGAGCCATGCTGAAGCCCTTGATGTGGTGGTCGCGGCCGATCGCCCCCTTGCCCCCCTGCCCCATCGGCGTGCGGCCAAATTCGCCGCCGATCACGACGAGTGTCTCGTCGAGCAGGCCACGGCGTTCGAGGTCGATGAGCAGCGCCGCCGCGGCCCGGTCGGTCGGCGGGCAGATCTCGTCCATGTGGCTCTTGATGTTGCCATGGTGATCCCAGTCGCTGTGGTAGAGATGCACGAACCGCACCCCCCGCTCCACGAGCCGCCGGGCCATGAGGCAGTTCGTGCCGACGGTCGCCTTGCCCGGCTCGGCGCCGTAGAGGGCGAGCGTCTCGGCGGTCTCGCCGGAGAGATCGGCGAGCTGCGGCACGCTCGTCTGCATCCGGAAGGCGAGCTCGTATTGCTTCACCCGCGTGGCGATCTCGGGATCGGCCAGCGTCCCGAGCCGATGGTTCTCGAGGGCGGCGACCGTGTCGATGAGATCACGCTGGTGGGCGGCCGACACGCCCGGCGGATTCTGCACGTAGTGCACCGGGGCGCCCGAGGTGGCGAACTCGACTCCCTGAAACTGTCCCGGCAGAAATCCCGAATGCCACTGCCGCGCCGCAATCGGCTGCGGGCTGCGGCCCATCTTGCTCGTCATCACGACGAAGCCGGGCAGATCGTCGGCCTCGCTGCCGAGGCCGTAGGTCACCCAGGCGCCCATGCTCGGCCGGCCGGAGAGCGCCGTGCCGCAGTTCATGAAGGTGTGGGCGGGGTCGTGGTTGATCTGCTCGGTCACCATGCTTCGCACGATCGCATACTTGTCGGTGAGTCCGCCGAGCAGCGGAAAATAGTCGCTCACCTCGGCGCCGCCCGTGCCCCGTCGCGAGAAGCCCTTGCGGGGCCCCAGACAGACGAGCTTCTGGCCCTGAAGCTGCGCGATCGGCTGGCCGGCCGTCACGCTTTCCGGCATCTCCTCTCCGTCGAGCCTGGCGAGCACCGGCTTGTAGTCGAACGTCTCGAGGTGGCTCGGGCCGCCGGCCAGGCAGAGGAAGATCACCGCCTTGGCCTTGGGCGGATGGTGGAGCGGATACACGGCGCCCGGATACCGGTCGGCTGTGCCAGCCCGGCCCGCGGCCGTCGAGATCGTCGCCCCGAGACCGTCGCGGGCCAGCAGGCCCGAGAGCGCGGCACCACCGAGCGAGAGGCCCGAGCGGGTCAGGAACGTGCGGCGGTGGATCGTGAGCGGGTCGTGCATGGAATCGTCTCGGATCGTGGCCGGGTCAGCGGGGCAGGTCAGTGGGGGCAGGTCAGTGGGGGCAGGTCAGTGGGGGCAGGTCAGTGGGGGCAGGTCAGTGGGGACGCGGCGCCGGGGACGGTACGAGTTCCCTCGCGAACGCCGCGGCGGCGTCATGCTCGGGATCCTCGCACCGATCCCCGGCTCACCGTGTGTGGAACGCGATCCGGCTTGAGCCAAGCCCGCAGCGCAGGCAAGGGACACGAGGATTCATGCATCAGTATCTCGCGATGGCTTCGTGGAGGTTGAGTACGGCGCGGGCGGCCGTCGTCCAAGCGGCCAGTTCAATCGGGTCGAGTGTCTTGTCCCGCGGTGCGATGCCGACGGCGAGGAGTTCGCCTGCCGCCTTCGGGTCGGCCTTGAACTCTGTGCGGCGCCGATCCAGCAGTCGCTTCACGAGGGCCTGCTCCTCGGCGGTCGGGCGGCGGGAGAGCGTGCGTTTCCAGAGGAAGGCGATCCGGTCGCCGTCGCTCGTGCCGCCCGACGCGACCGCGAGTTCCGCGAGTTTTCGCGCCGCCTCGATGAACGTCGGATCGTTCAAGAGCACGAGTGCCGCCTTGGGCGTGTTGGACCGCATCCGCGCGGCGGTGCATTCCTCGCGGGTGGGCGCGTCGAACGCCAGCAACTGCGGATGGAGAAACATCCGCTGCCAGTGGACGTAGAGCCCGCGCCGCCACTGGCGGCTGTCGGTGTCGGCCTGATATTCCCGCTGGGGGAAATTGAGATGTCGGTAGTAGCCGGCCGGCTGGTAGGGATGCACGCTCGAGCCGCCGAGTTGTTCGACGAGCAGGCCGCTTGTGAACAGCGCCGTGTCGCGGACGCCCTCAGCGGGCAGCCGCCAGCGACCCTGCCGCGCGAGCAGTCTGTTTTCAGGATCGCGGGCGAGCAGATCGTCCGACACATCGGACGCCATCCGGTAAGCGCGGCTCGCCACGATCGTGCGGATGAGGTTTCGCATGTCCCAGCCCTGCTGCATGAATGCGAGCGACAGCCGATCGAGCAGCTCCGGATGGTCGGGCAGTTCGCCCTGGCCGCCGAGGTCGCCGGTGCTGCGGCACAGTCCGGCACCGAAGAAGATCGCCCAGATCCGGTTGGCGGTCACGCGGGCGGTGAAGTCGCCCGCGCCCCCGGCGGAGACGGGGGTGACCAGCCAGCGGGCGAGGTCGGCCCGCGTGCCACGGCCCGCGGCGTCGAGCCTGCCGAGAAAGGCCGGGATCGCCGGCTCGACGACCTGTCCGGTCTCGTCCATCCAGTTGCCGCGGGGCAGGATGCGGACATCGCGGGGCGTCTTCAGAGCCTTCGTGACCATGAGCTGGCGAGTGAGCCGCCTGCGGTCGGCCTTGAGTCGGTCAAGTTCGATACGGCTGGCGACGACGCTCTCGGGCTCGGGGTCCGGCGGCTGCGCCCGCGGCGGCAACACGAGGGGCGGCAGCTGGGTCTCGAGCGAGTGGATCCGGGCGTCGAGTTCGGCGGCCCTGTCGCGGTCGAAGGGGCCGACGATCTGCACCTCGGGATCCCGTTTCGTCGGGAGGGCGTTGAGGTTCTGGCCGCCGAAGCCCCCCTTGTCCATGTGCTTTTCGTCGTCGATGTCGGCGAAGAATGCACCGAGCGTGGCGAAGTCCTTCGCCGTGTAGGGGTCGTACTTGTGGTCGTGGCATTGGGCGCAGCCGACGGTCGCCCCCATCCACACGCCCGACACGTTGCGGATCCGGTCGGCCTGGTAGATCGCGCGATATTCCTTCAGCTGCAATCCCCCTTCATGGGTCGTCTGCAGCAGCCGGTTGTAGGCGCTGGCCAGCACCGGATCGTCGGCGTGTTCGTTGCCTGCCGGGCCGACGAGATCGCCCGCGAGTTGCAGCACCGTGAACCGGTCGAACGGCACGTTGTCGGCAAACGCCTTGATGACCCAGTCGCGGTAGGGGGAGATGCTGTGATCCTGATCGCCGTGATAGCCGACCGTGTCGGCGTAGCGGACGAGATCGAGCCACCAGGCGGCCAGCCGTTCCGCATGCCGGGGCGAGGCCAGGAGCCGGTCTACCAAGAGCATGTATGCGTCAGGCCGAGTGTCGGCGAGATACGCATCGACCTCGGCTGGCGAGGGGGGCAGACCGGTGAGGTCGAACGTGACCCGGCGGAGGAGCGTGAGCGGATCGGCGTCGGGGGCCGGTTGCAGGCCTTCGCTCTCGATGCGGCCGAGCACGAAGCGGTCGATCCAGTTGATCGGCCAATCGCCCCGGGTGATCGCCGGGGTGGCATGGTCGCGGGGCGGCACGTACGCCCAGTGCGGCGAGTAGGGAGCCCCGGCCGCGATCCACTTGGCGAGTGTCTCCTTCTGGGATGCCGTGAGCACGTGGTTGCTCTCGGGAGGCGGCATGATCGTGTCGGGATCGGTCTCGTGGATCCGGGCGATCAGTTCGCTCTCGTCGGGCCGGCCGGGAACGATGGCGCGGGCGCCGCTGTCGAGTTCGGCCGTGGCCGCGTCGCGGTCGTCGAGCCGGAGGCCGCCGCGGCGGTCATGCTCGTCCGGGCCGTGGCAGGCAAAGCAGGTCCGCGAGAGGATCGGCCGGATATCGCGAGTAAAGTCAGGGGTCTTTTCTGCCCCGCGGGCGGCCGTCACCCCCCACCCTGACGACAGACCCCACCCGGCCAGCAGGGCCACCAGGCAGCGAGCGAAGGAGCCGTTCGAGGGCGGGTGGTGGTACTGCATGGCAAAGCACGCGACGGGGCGGGGGGATGCACGCGGCCAACGCCCCCAATTCTAGCCTGTGGTGGTCGGAGATGCCCGGGCGATTCGCTCGTTGACGCTACCCGCCCGCGCCACTAGATTCTGGCGAGTTTGTCGGCCAAAACCGCCGGCTCCGTCCCTGATTCTCCGTTCCGTTTGCCAGACCCGTTTCCCCGCTACGAAAGGTTTCGACCAGCCCATGGCCACCACCCTCGGTAAGAAGTCCTCCAAGTCTGCGACCACCAAAAGCGGGAAGCCGGGCAAGATGATCTATTACTTCGGGGCCAAGAAGTGCGACGGCGACGGCACGATGAAGCCGCTGCTCGGCGGCAAGGGGGCCAACCTCGCCCAGATGACCAAGATCGGCCTGCCGGTGCCCCCCGGCTTCACGATCACCACGCAGGTCTGCATCGACTACTACAAGCACGGCAAGAAGTTCCCGAAGGGCCTCGAGGACGAGGTCGCCTCCGCCATGAAACTCATGGAGAAGGAGACGGGAAAGAAGTTCGGCGATCTCAAGAACGCCCTGCTCGTGAGCGTCCGCTCGGGCGCCCGGGACAGCATGCCGGGCATGATGGACACGATCCTGAACCTGGGATTGAACGACGAGACGGTCAAGGGCCTCGCCGCCGCCACCGGCAACCCCCGGTTCGCCTACGACTCCTACCGCCGCTTCATCCAGATGTACGGCGACGTGGTGATGGGGGTGCAGAAGCGGCACGAGAACGAGCACGACCCCTTCGAGGAAACGATGGAGGGGCTCAAGCACCAGCTCGGCATCCACAACGACACCGACCTCACCGAGGAGCATCTTCGCGAGCTGATCAAGCGCTATCTGACACTCATCAAGCAGCGGACCGGCAAGGGCTTCCCGCAGGATCCCTTCGAGCAGCTCATGGGGGCCGTCGGCGCCGTGTTCGGCAGCTGGATGAACGAGCGGGCGATCCTCTACCGCCGCAAGTACAAGATTCCCGACGAGTGGGGCACCGCCGTCAACGTGCAGAGCATGGTGTTCGGCAACATGGGCGACGACTGCGCGACGGGCGTGGCGTTCACGCGTGACCCCGCCACCGGCGAGGACACCTTCTACGGCGAATATCTGGTCAACGCCCAGGGCGAGGACGTGGTCGCCGGCGTGCGGACCCCCAAGCCCGTGGCCGAGATGAAGCACGAGCCGATGTTCTCCGGCACCTATAAGGAACTCGAGAAGGTCCGCCAGACGCTGGAGAAGAAGTTCGGCGACGTGCAGGACTTCGAGTTCACGGTCGAGAAGAAGAAGCTCTACATGCTGCAGACGCGGCACGGCAAGCGGACGGCGCTGGCCTACGTGAAGATCGCCCACGACATGGTGAAGCAGAAGCTCATGTCGCCCGAGCACGCGATCCAGTCGGCCGACCCCGACGCCCTCTCGCAGTTGCTGGCGCCGATCTTCGACCGAGCCGACTATGCCGCCGCCAAGAAGAGCAGCCGGCTCCTCACCACGGGCCTGCCCGCCGGCCCCGGTGCCGCCACCGGGCAGCTGGTGTTCACGGCCGCCAAGGCCGAGGAACTGGCCCACAAGGGCATCAAGGTGGTGCTCGCCCGCGTCGAGACGAGCCCCGAGGACCTCCGCGGCATGATCGCCGCCGAGGGCATTCTCACGAGCCGCGGCGGCGTGTCGAGCCACGCGGCGCTGGTGGCCCGGCAGATGGGCAAGGTCTGCGTCGCCGGTGCCGGTGCGATCCAGATCGACTATTCCAAGGGCACGCTCACCTGTGCCGGCCAGAAGCTCAAGGAGGGCGACGCGATCTCGATCAACGGGTCGACGGGCGAGGTGTTCGCCGGTGCGATCAAGACCGCCGACAGCGAACTCAAGCAGGTGCTGATCGCGAGGACGATGAAGCCCGCCGACTCGGAGGTTTTCCAGTATTACGACTTCATCATGAAGCTCGCCGACAAGCACCGGAAGCTCGGCCTGCGGACCAATGCCGACACGCCGGAGCAGGTTCGTCACGCGATTGCCTTCGGCGCCGAAGGCATCGGCCTGACCCGGACCGAGCACATGTTCTTCGAGGGTGACCGGATCGACGCCATGCGGGAGATGATTCTCGCCGAGAACGAGGGGGACCGCCGCAAGGCGCTCGCGAAGCTGCTGCCCTACCAGCGGGACGACTTCGAGGGCATCTTCAAGGCCCTCGATGGCCGACCGGCCACGATCCGCTTCCTCGACCCGCCGCTGCATGAATTCGTGCCGCACGACGAGAAGGCCCAGGCCGACCTCGCCAAGAAGCTGAAGCTGCCCGTGGAGACGGTGAAGGCCCGCGTGCACGCATTGCACGAGTTCAACCCGATGCTCGGCCATCGCGGCTGCCGCCTCGGTGTCAGCTACCCCGAGATCTCGGAGATGCAGGCCCGCGCGGTCTTCGAGGCCGCGGCAAAGGTGCAGAAGGCCGGCATCAAGGTGAAGCCCGAGATCATGATCCCGCTCGTCGGCTTCAAGAAGGAGCTCGACAACCAGGTGGAGATCGTGCACCGGGTCGCCGAGCAGGTGCAGAAGGAGACCGGACAGAAGATCAAGTATCTGGTCGGCACCATGATCGAGATCCCGCGCGGCGCCCTCACGGCCGACGAGATCGCGGAGACGGCGGAGTTCTTCTCCTTCGGCACCAACGACCTCACCCAGACCTGTCTCGGCATGAGCCGTGACGACATGGGGTCATTCCTGCAGAAGTACACCGATGAAGGCATCTTCAAGGCGAACCCGTTCGCGTCGATCGACGCCACCGGCGTGGGCCAGTTGATGCAGATCGCCGTCGAGCGCGGCCGCAAGACGCGGAAGGACATCAAGCTCGGCATCTGCGGCGAGCATGGCGGCGATCCCCACTCGGTGCTGTTCTGCCACCACGTGGGCCTCGACTACGTGAGCTGCTCGCCGTTCCGCCTGCCGGTCGCCCGGCTGGCCGCGGCCCAGGCAGCGCTTGGCAAGACCTACTAACAACACGCGAAACATCGGCACCCTGCTGATTTTCGCTGGGAGCGTCGGCGTGGCATCGAGCCACGCCGGCGGTGGCCACGGCGTGTCCTATCGCTTCTGCT
>JBILWX010000012.1:0-46451 GCA_044369655.1 Pirellulales bacterium | reverse complement strand
CGATAAAGCAACATCTCTTCTGTAAATCGCGGTTTTCAGAGGTGGGTCATCTGGCTTCCATGTTCAGGTAAGACCGTTCCGTTTCCCAGTCGTCGCTTATCTCGGAGAGGACTGCGGAGGCGAGCCGCAGGAGTGAAGCCTCGTTCGGGAAGAGCGTGGCGACCCGAGTCCGACGCTTGATCTCCTTGTTCAGTCGTTCGAGGCCGTTGGTCGTCCGTAGTCGTCGCCGGTGGGCGGCGGGGATGCGGAGAACGGTGAGGGCCTCGGGAACGTTTTCCTCGAGCCATGCGGCGAGCTGCGGCGCGGTTTTGTGATAGCGGGCGACCGCATCCCGAAGCCGCCGCTCGGCCTCGGCGGTCTCGTCGGCATCAAAGATGCGACGGAGGTCCCTCGCGACTTCCGTTCGCATGGCGACCTTCGGCACATGGGCCATGGCGTTCTGGATCGCATGGAACTGGCAGCGTTGCCATGGCACCCCCGGCATGACGGCCTGCCTGGCGGCCTTCAGCCCGGCATGGTCGTCACTGACGACGAGCTTCACGCCATGCATGCCTCTATCCAAGAGGCTTTGCAGGAACTTCCGCCAGTGGGTCTCGGCCTCGGACAGCTGCACGCTACAGCCAAGGATGCTCCGCTTGCCATCCGGGCCGACGCCGATTGCCGTGAGGAGGGCACAGGACACGATTGCCCCGTCGTGACGGACCTTTTCGTAGCGGGCATCGAGAACGAGGTAGGTGATCTGGCCGATCGACCGGTTCCGCCAGGCACCCAACTGTTCATCGAGTTGAGCAGCGGCGCGGCTGACTTGTGTGGACGTCACCTCCAGACCGCACAGCTCTTGGACGACGGCGGTGACCTTCCTGGTGCTGACGCCCTGAACGTACATCTCGGCCATGGCGAGGATCATCGCCCGCTCGCTGCGGACGCCACGCTCAAGCGACTTCGGGTAAAACGGACGCCCGTTCTCGTCGCGGTAGTTCCTGGTCTGCGGGATCCGCAGATCGATCTCGCCAACGCGGGTCTTCAGGGTCTTCGGCTTGAATCCGTTGGCGTAGCCTTGACGATCGGCAGTTCGCTGATGAGACTCGGCTTGGAGTACCTGTTCTCGCTCGATCTGCATCGCGTGATTCATGAGCGTGGCGAGGGCGGTGGCCATGGCGGCTGGACCGTGCTCGATGAGCAGGGCTGTGAGGTCGTCGATCGCTGGACATTCATCTTGGTGGGTCATCGCAGGTTCCTTCTTGGTGGCTTAAGACACTTCCAAGAAAACCTCGATGGCCCACCTCTTCAAGTCACGCCGCCGGTGTGTTCCTTCCCTCGGCTCGCAAGCTCGCCTCAGTCAGGAACACACCGGCGAATTACAGAAACAATGTTGCACTAACACGACGACCTCGCGGCCCATCACCTGCCGCTTCATGTGGGCGTCGGCGTTGTCCTCACCGGTGCGGTTGTGGTGATAGACCTTGGGGTCGGCGTCGAACGGGGCCAGCTCGGATGGCTGTCCGAGTACGCCACCAGCACCCCGCCCCTACTTCTTTGGGATGTAGGCGTTGACGCCCACGATCACCTTCTTGCCGTCCACCACGCAGTCCGTCTCCTTGTTCCCGTAGGTCGAGGCAACCACGAGAGTTTTGCCACTGGAAGACTTCTCCGGCGTGGCGTTCATGGGGATCCTGAGAACAAGCTCGTCACCGACGATCTTCGCTGAAAAAGCCATGCATCAAATCCTTTGGTGTGGTCTGGGGCGAGGGAGTAATGCCCTCGTCTATGATTCCAAACGTCCGGCAGACGACCAAGATAATCCAAGCAAGCTTCAAAACGGGAGACTTCGATGAGCGAACATAGCTACAAGATGGTCGAGTTGGTTGGGTCATCCCACACGAGCATCGAATCTGCGGTCCAGAATGCGATTGCCAAGGCCGAAATGAATGAGAGCAAGATGCGGTGGTTCGAGGTTGTGGAAACCCGAGGCCACATCGAAAACGGCAGGATTGCCCATTGGCAGGTGCGGGTGAAGATCGGCGTGACGATGGACGACTGAGGGAAGGTTGTCCCATGCCATGGCGTGAATGGTACGACGCCCCCGCCAAACCCTCTCGGACACGAGCCATCAGAACACTTTCCGGGCTGGTTCGATGTGGATGAAGGCGTCGGCAATCCGCAGGGGCGAGGTTCGCAGGACGCTGCGGACTTTTCCGCCGATGTCGTGGCCTTCCTGCACGGTGGCCTGCCCATCGACTTCGACGTGGAGTTCCACGAAATACCTGGTGCCGCTCTTGCGGATCCGGCATTTGTCCAAGGCCCGGACGCCTTCGACACCCGACGCCAGATCCCGCACCTTCTGCTCGAATTCCTTGGCCGGGGCGGCATCCAAGAGTTCGCGAACGGCTATTGTGAGAAGGTTCATGCCGCTGAAGACGATCACAACGCAGGCGATGAGAGCGGCCCAATCATCGGCCGGTTCGTAACCCGGTCCCCCGATCAGGCCGACCGTGATGCCGATGAAAGCGGCGATTGACGTGAGGGCATCGGCCCAGTGATGCCAAGCGTCGGCCTGAAGCGAGGTGCTCTCGGCTTCCTCACCGATGCCGCCCATCCACCGGGCGAGGATCATCTTCGTGGCCACCACGAGCACGAGAACCAACAGCGTAGACCAGTGGGGCAGGTGGTGGGGCGTAAGGATCTCACGGATGCTCTGGACGGCGATCATCGCCGCCGCTGCCAAGAGAGCGACGGAGGCGACGATTCCTGACAACGCCTCGGCCTTCCCGTAGCCGTAGGGATGATGCTCGTCGGCGGGAGCCACGCTCACCCGTAGACCACCCCAGACCACGAGCGAGGTCACGATATCGGCGGTGCTCTCGATGCCGTCGGCGATGAGGGCGTAGGAGTCGCCGAAGAACCCCGCGAGGATCTTGATTGATGCCAGGGCGGCGTTGACGGCCACGCCGACCAGGGGAACGGTTGAGAGCGACGGTGGGGCTGATGGGTTGCTGTTGGTCATCAGTCGCTCATAGAGGTCGGGTTGCGAGTCCTTTTCGCCTGCCGTTATCGTAAGGGTTCGCTTTTGTTTGTGGCGCAAAAGGTGGCGGACTGAATGTTCGCAGGAGTTGGCACGGAGTGGCAGGTGGAGAAACCGCCCAACCCCACAACCTCCAGAAACGCCGAGAGGCAGAAGGTTTTTCCACCTCCTGCCTCACGGTGCCACTCCAAGACGTGAGTGGCGTAGCTCCCCGAGTAGGAACAGTCCGATTTGCAGTTGTGCCGGTGATAGAGCCACCTGGGCGATTCAGCCCGGAAAACACCGGCCGAACGCTTGAAATCTGCTGAGACCGCCACGGACCCGAATCTGGCCGGTCAGGAGCGCCCAGGCAATGCTCCGTTCTTTGCGGAGAAAACCCAGCCATGCCCGGGAGTCCGCTGTGACCGTGCAGTCGGGCTTGCCGAGCAGACCCCGTTGCACATTCAAAGTCTGGCGCCGGATCGTCACGGTTGCTTCCGCTTGTTCCCGTCCGGTGAAGATCATGTGATAGACGGCATCGATCCCCTTGGACCGACCTGTCTGGAAGACGACATGCATGGTGTCCAGAAACCCAGCGATGGTGGTGGGGCGGACGCCGTTGACGTGACGCTTCGTCTTGCGGGGGAAAGCCCTGCTGACGTACTCATCAGCGTCTGATCCGGGAACCACGTAAATGGTTTCCTGCTTCTGTTGCAGCGGCTTCACGATTTCGGCCAGAAAGGCCGGTCTGTCGTCGAGAAACGGGGTGAGCACGTCTTCTCCAGCCGGGCACACGGAGAGACAGTAGGCGGCTTTATAGTTGGCCCCGAAACTCAGGCTTTGCCACATCGAGACCGACTCCTGATCCGTGACCCTCTTTCGGTAGTCCGTGGCGTTGCGGCTATCGGCCACGTGCTCCACCCAGTCAGTGAAACCGTGGAGAAACTCCCGATAGTTGTGGGTCATACAGGAACTGGCGTCGAAGCCCCCGTCCGGCCGAATAGCGCCCACCGGACATGCCGCAACGCACAGTTTGCAGTTCACGCAGGGGTTGTAGTCGACAGGCCGAGATTCCTGATCGAGTTCGACATCGACGAAAATCGTCCCCAGCAGAATGAAGGACCCGTACCGTGGATGGATGACATTTCGATGCAGCCCCATCTGCCCGAGTCCCGCTGCCACGGCCACCGGCTTATGGGACACGACCCAGATTTTTCCCGGAAAATCGCTGGTCTCCATCGGGAACCCGACCGGCGCGTTCATGGCCCGGATCCCTCGGTCTTCGAGCCGGCGCACGATTTCCCGGGCGACATCGTTGACGTGGTCGCCCGTGCGATGGAATTCGAGATTGGCCACGGATCGTGCAGGACTTCGGATCGGCTCCCGATTCATGCGGCAGACCACGCTGATGAGCACCTTTGCCGAGGGGAAGACCCGAAGAACCCCCTTTTTCTCGGAGGCAATCTCTGGCCGGTCGATGCGAACGAAGCCGACGTCATCGGCGCCCGCCTCAAGACACAGTTGGCGGAGTTCCTCGGCAGTGACCGGGCCAGCAGCAGGCGAGCGAGTTCGGCTCCTGAGAGCCATGACCGAAGGGTGTTGATCGAGCGACGCCACCGTGTACCTCCCGGCTATTGTCAAACACTTGCACACTGCAAGCAAATGCTTGTATATTGCAAGTGACTGTGAGTGTGTCAAGTGATCTGGAAAGCGGCGTCATCGAAGAGGTGGAGTTGTGAAGCTGGCAAAGCGTTCGGTGTGCCCTGTGGCCTGTGCCTTGGATCTCCTTGGGGACAAGTGGACGCTTCTCGTGGTGCGGGACATGGCCTGCGGCAAAGTTCTTTTCAAGGAGTTCTCCGCTTCGCCTGAGCGGATCGCCTCGAACATTCTTGCCGATCGGCTGGATCGCTTGGTTCGCTCTGGGCTAACCGAGTCGTTCACACCAAGCCCGACGGTTGGTCGGCAAGGCTATCGCCTTACTCCAAAGGGCAAGTCACTCCTGCCCGTCCTTGGAGCGCTTCGAGACTGGGGACTTGTGCACATCAAGGGCACCGAGGCCCGGATGAAGCCCGTCATCTGACAACGATCAGGCTCTCGTTCTGGCACAGAGATGCCAGTGAGCCGGAGTTGGCCGAGGTTCGGCTGGAGGTCGGTGGCACGGCGCTGCGTTGGGAGTCGCTCGACGAGGATCTCACAGTCGAGGGCGTGGTGGCGGGACGGTTCCAGTTGCCACCGGGGCATGACTGATTCCTCTTCGTCGGTTCCTGCCTTCACCGCGATGGGGATCCGACAGCGACGCCGCCCGCGATCCGCGGGCACGTCGATGCTGATCACGTACTCTTTCCAGACGATCGGAGGCTCTCTCGCTGCATCGTCACCTGCTCCAAGACGCGCACGACATCGTCTCCGGTCAGCCGCTGGCCCACCTCGATGGCCAGGCTCTCACGGCTATGGTTATCGACTAGCGTCAAGAGCCGGAACCGCTGCCCGCCGACCAGCTGATCGGCCATGAAGTCCATGCTCCAGCTCTCGTTGGTCTGCCCGGTTGGCGGACGCGCCTCCCGGACTTGAACGCTCTTCCTTCGACGTGGCTTTCGCCGCCTGATTCCCAGGCCTTCTTCGCAATACAGCCGGTACACAAGCTTCTTGTTCACGAGCCACCCTTCACGCCGCAAGAGAATCCAAAGACGCTGATACCCATAGTGCACCCTGCTTGCCGCCAGGTCTCGAAGTCGAACCCGAAGTTCGGCCCGCTGGTTACGCCTGCTCTTGTAGCGGAAGCTCGATCGAGGGAACCCGAGCGCCCGGCATGCCCGACGCTCAGCCACCTGATAGCGGACCCGTACTTCCCGCACGAGAACACGCTTGACCGCGGGCCTCACAGTTTTTTTGAGAGCACGTCCTGCAGCATCTTCTTGTCGAGGCTCAGGTCGGCCACCAGTTGCTTGAGCTTGCGGTTCTCTTCCTCGAGCGTCCGCAGCCGTCGCAGCTCGGCGATGCCGAGCCCGGCGAACCGCTTCTTCCACCGGTAGAAGGTCTGCTCGCTGATCCCCAGCTTGCGGATGATCTCGGCCACCGAAGTGCCCGACTCAGCCTGCCGTAGCGCGAACGCGATCTGCTCTTCCGTAAAGTGCTTCTTTCCCATCCGAAAAACCCACCCTTTCTGGTGATGTCAAAGGTAAAAAACCTAACATCCCGGATGGATCAAGAAACGGGGATGACGTCATGAAAACCAAAAGCAAATGCTTTGATTTGTGGGGTCGCGACCTGCCGGAACGGGTGATCAGCGTTTCGCCGGGGCTGCCTTGACTGAGGCTACCTTGACCGGGGCTGCCGTGAGGTAGGCAGCAAGGCAGCATGTGATTTCGCGCACCAGCGCCGGGATGGTCATCGGCACACCGCTGACTTCCTGATCGTCAAACATCATCTGCTGGGCGAGCGCGGCATACAACATCCGCCAGGTCACGTCGGCCGCGGTCGCCGGGTGGGGATGGGCGATTTCCTCGCGGTGGCTCAGCACGAGCGTGGTGAAGATGCCGGCGAACACGGCGTTCGCCCGGATGCCTTGGGCCCGCAGGTTCGGGTCGGCCGAACGGTGAAGGACGAAGAAGCGAGCTGAATTGCGGTACTCGTGCGCGGCGGTGAAGACGTGTGAGATGAACACCTCGAGCGCGCCTGCCAGGGTTTTCTCGTTGCCGGCGGCTGCGACCGCCACATGTGCCGCGCCTCCGAGTCGCAAGAGAAACCGCTCGTGCATTGCTTGGAGCAGGCCATCGCGGTCGCCGAACCGGCCGTAGAAGCTCCCCACCGACGTGTTTGCGCGCTTGACGACGGCTTCCACGGTGAGGGCACTGTCTCCGCCCTCTGCAAAAATGGTCTCGGCCGCGTCCAGCATTCTGGCCATCGAAAGAGTGCTGCGGTCTTGCTGAGGTTTACGGCCCATGGGCATCCACAACGGGTTCTATGTGCAGTGGTCCTGCCCGCACCCTTGGGGGAACGGTCGCAGGGTGGGCGATCACGCCCAAAACGTCTGCATTATCATGCCAAAAAACAAGCCGCAGAACGACTTGCGTCACTCTGCGGCTTCGTGCGCTTTCTTGCGAAAGAGGGCTTAGCTCCCCGAGTAGGATTGGTAACAACCGCCTTTTTCTTCGGGAAAAGCAGCATTCCCAGAAGGCGGCGCCGCAAAAAGTGCCGCCGCCGGAACTCCGCACGAACTCGTAGGAGTTCGCAGGAGTAGGCTCAGCGCGGTTGGCTCGATCCGTTGCCCGACGAACCGGCGAACATGCATTCCCTTGGCGTCCCGGTGTTGCATGGTGTACACTTGTGCCTATGGTAACCCTTGCCGAGATTGAATCCGCAGCCGCTGGCCTTTCGCCGGCCGAGAAGCAGGAACTGATGCTATTCCTGGCCACACGGCTGCGGGCCGAGGGCGCCACGCTGCCCGAGCCACGCACGTTCACTCGCAACGAGATGGCCGGCTGGATCGAGGAAGACGAGGCGGACATGCGCCGGCTTCGGGAGCGGCCGTGAGGCTCTTCCTTGACTCGAGCGTGATGATCGCTGCTGCTGCATCGGAAGCGGGCGCGTCTCGGGAGGTCTTTCGCCTGGCGTCGGAGCGGGATTGGCGGCTGATGACGACGCCCTACGCTGTCGCCGAAACGATCCGGAATATCGCCGGCTTTCCTGCCGTGGTAACTACCACCTGGCTGCGAATCAGCAGTCAACTTATCACGGTCGATGACGTGCTGACGATCGACAAGCCCGCTATGTTCCCGGTCAGCAAGGACCGGCCGATTCTCTTCAGTGCCCTGGCGACTGCAGATGTTCTTTTGACCTTGGATCGCGCCGATTTTGGCCGCCTCCTCGGAAGCGGCTTCTATGGCCTCGCCATCATGACGCCGGGGATGTGGCTCATGCGTGACCGTGAGGCGGGCCGCGCCCGCATCTCATGAACGGTTGAGATACCGACTTGCGACACCCCGCGGCTTCGTGCGGGATCTTGCTGCCACCTTCAAAAACGGCCTTAGCTCCCCGAGTGGATTCGTAACGACCGCCGGATTCGTCGGGGAAAAGTGGGTGTTGGCAAAAAAGCGACTCAAAAAGCGACTCACTCCCCAATCCGCATGATCCCGCAGGAGGTCGCACGTGGCTCCTGAGCAGTGTTCGGCAAAGGGCCGCGGCAGGCGAACCCGCCTCCCCGGCACCCGCAGAGCAACCAGGCCACGGCAGAGAGGGCTCCGAGACGGCGGTCATGTACACTTGAATGATGCCGAAGATTTTCGAAGAAGATGGCTACTCGTTTTTCTTCTCCAGCAACGACCATATTCCCATCCACGTCCATGTTCGCCGGGGCGGGGGTGAAGCGGTATTCGTGAGCCGCTAGTTGAACCGTCAGGAAACACATGTCGGCCCTGTGGCAGAAACTCGCTGACCTAATCGCGCTAGGCGACGTGCGAATATCGGAGCACGGCTATGACGCCCTGGCTGACGACGGCCTCGCGATCGATGAAGTTCTCTTCGGCGTGCCCAGGGCGGTCGTGCTTGAGGAATACCCCGATTATCCAAAAGGCCCAGCAGCGCTCGTGCTTCAGTTGGATGCCGAGGGAAACCCTGTGCACGCCGTATGGGGCATTCCTCGCGGGTACAATAATCCTGCCGTACTGGTGACCGCCTACAAGCCCGACCCCGCTCTCTGGGATTCAACGTTTACGCGAAGGGTGCGTCGATGAGTGCGAAAAAGAAAATTAAGTTGATCCACGAAGGCCGCTTTGCTGCCGAAGTGGAAGTTGATTTGATTGATGACGAGACTGGGTGGGCGCCCTACCTGAGCGTGGCCGACGCCCGCAAACTGGATGCCGTGCGATTCGCCTTGAAGGCAGGCCGGATCGCAGAAGCTGCGGCGCTCGCACGTGTTTTTGAGTTGCAGCCTGTGTCACAGCGCGAAAGCGCATAACAACGCGATGCGATGGACTCGCGGGCATCATTGTAGGTGATCGCTGGCCCGTGGAACGCGAGCCATTGATCGCCACCGTTCGGCGTGCTCACGTATCGCAACATGAAACCGCACCTCAAAAAGATCTTGCTGGCAGATTGGCCTGCGCTTTTCTGTTTCATCGCGATTCCCGGCATTTGGGTCATAGGACGTCTCTTCCCGTTTCTTCGTCAGGGTGCGAGGTTCGGTCGTGTTGAGATGCTCACGATTGCACTGCCGCTCTCGCTTATTGCGGCCGGTTTTCTCCTCTGGCGCGTCAAACGTATTCAGATGCTATTCAGACGAGGCGCAGCAGTGCGGGGCTCTATCACCCGCATCCGTTTGGTGCGCGACCGCGGCCGCGTTGAGTTTCGCTACGAGTTCAACGGCGAGTGTCTCGAGTCTTGGATGCCCGTGCATCAGAGTCCAGAAGTCCTCGCTTTGCGGGAGTCGCAAGAGATTGACCTCCTTGTGGACGCGGCCCGACCGCGTCGCGCTATCATTCGGCATCTTTTTATATGAATGGAACGCTGAACAAGTCGGTCAAGATGAACCGCCGCCGCGTTTTTCCGCTCGATGCCGGGCGGAGATTAGACAGTGCCTCTTGCGAGCCACCGTTCTTGTCGGCGGTGGTCGCTCACGTCTGGCGTTTGGCGTCAACGATCAATGGAGGGATCGAGAAGTGGGTGCAGACTCGTTCGGCGCATTTTTTGGAATCAAGCTGTTTCTCGATCCAGAAGACGAAGATGCGCTTGATGCCTGCGGTGACGAGACAGATCCGCGATGCGTGACCGCCAAGGCCGTGGGCCTTCAGGTGCACAGCGGGCGAATGACCGATGGCGAGGACTATTACCTCTACGTCGGCCACCGTCTTGGCTGGATCGGTCTTGAAGGTGACCGGTATACGACGCTTTCCGAAACACAGTTCCTCGAGATCGCAGCGTCGGTCCGGAAGAGACTCGTCGAAGCTGGTTTTCATGAGCAGCCCGAAATTCATCTCCAGCTTGAAGCCCAATACTGAAGAGACGCAGATGGTATCGCCGAACGAAGCGATGCGGCGGACTCGCGATAAAATCGGGCGGTGTGGATAATTCCGTGCTCCCGAGCCGCTGATTGCTACCGTTCGTCAAGCACCCACGAAATGCCCTGAGGGTGACATTGTCGGGCACTGGGACCTGCCTATACTGCGAGGGTTTATCTGAGACGGCCGACCTTCTTCTGAAGGGTGACACTATGCTTCGCCGCCGACGCAATCTCCGTCCTGCACACAGAAGCATCGGCCGCGAGCGTGCCCTCAACGTTGAGAGCCTCGAGGGCCGCATCGTCCTCGCGGCGGCGATTGGCTATGACCGCGCGTCGCGAACCGTTTCGATCGTGGGATCGGAGGGCAACGATTCCGCTCAGGTCCGCCAGCAGGGCGCGAATCTCGTCGTGTCGCTCAACTCCGCTGCAGGCCGGTTCAGCCGCACGGTGCCGTCCGCGCAGGTGTCGCGGGTGGTGTTCACGGGGCTCGCGGGCAACGACACGTTCACGAACCAGACCGGAATCGCCTCGCGTGCCGATGGCGGCGCAGGGGCCGACATTCTCCGCGGCGGCCGGGGGGGCGACGAACTGATCGGAGGCGACGGCTCGGACCGGCTGTTCGGTGACGCGGGCAACGACGTTATCGACGGCGGCGAGGGCGATGACGCCGCCTGGGGAGGCCTTGGCAACGACCGGCTCATGGGCGGCGTCGGGCGGGATCAGGTCTACGGTGAGGGCGGCACCGACTCCATGTGGGGTGGTGCGGGCAACGACATGCTCGACGGCGGCGCCGGCAACGACGCCCTGCAGGGTGAGAAGGGCAACGACTGGTTCGACGGCGGCGCCGGCAGGGACAAAATCGTCGGCGGCGAGGGCATGGATATGGAAGTCGACACCGGGGATCGCTTCGCCGACGGCGACACCAACGGCGACGGGTACGACAACGACTACGACTCCATGGACATCCTCTACGAGACGCCGAGCAACCCGCCGGCCTATGCCGATGATGCGTCCGCGGCCCCGATCATCGCCGCCGTGGATGGTCAGGTCCGCAATTTTCTGAGCATCGCGGCCGCTGATTCCGGGCTCCGCGTGAGGGTGCAGATCAACGACGGCACCGTCACGCGGCCGGGTCGGTTCGGCGATCGCGTCACGGGCGTGTGGCGCTACCTCACCCCCGACAAAATCCAGGTCTGGGGCAAGTGGTCGTATCCTGCTTCCGACCCGTCGCAGGTGAATCTGGCCGTTCAGTGGAGCTACAACGGTCCTTACTCGGGCAACATTGCCGACTACACGAACCCGGCAAACTATTCCAGCTCGGAAGAGAGCCGTGTGTACGCCGGCTTTTTGAACGGCCCGATTACGGTCATCGGTTGGTTGCCGGGCACGCCTGCCAACTTCTACTACACGGCTCCCAACGAGCAGGCGACCGGCTTCCCGGCTCCGATCGAGGCCCTGAGGGCGGCGCTCGCGTCGGTGCCCAACTTCACGAACAGCGGCGATTCCTTCTCGGGAGATTTCTCTGCGTCACCGGGGTTGCCGGGTGTCCAGCCGGTGCTCGATGTCCTGCGGACGATCAACCGGGTCACGCGGGCTTCGAGACAGCAGCTTGCTTCACGAGCCTGACGGGCCATTATGGCTCGGTTCAGCTTCGATCTTGCGGTGTGAAGCCAGAGAGTGACGCCCGCCTGCGGCTTCGTGCGGTCTCTTGCGGCCACTTTCAAAAAGGGCCAAAGCTCCCCGAGTAGGATTCGTCACAACCGCCGTATTCTCGGTGAAAACAGGGGGATCGGCGAGAAAGTGACTCAAAAAACGACTCACTTTCCAGTCCGCAGGAGGACGCACCGGCTCGCGGTAGAATGAGGACGTTACTTGGTTGCCAAGGAAACCGCCGTGATCGCGTCCCGCCTGCTCGACGAACTCAAGGAACGGCTGACATCAGCCTACGGCCATCGGCTGCACGCCGTGGTGCTGTTCGGATCCGAGGCTCGAGGCGAGGCCAAGCCGGACAGTGACATCGACGTGTTGGCAGTACTCCAAACGCAGTCCGGCGACTATGGCGACGAGTTGGAGCGGGGTCTGGCCGCGGTGTATCCGGTTGCCCTGCGACTCGGTCGCCGCGTGAGTGTGAAGCCGCTGACACGCGAGGAGTATGAGCATGGCGACAGCCCGCTGCTTCGCGAGGTGCGACGTTCGGGCGTTGCGGCATGAAGGATTTCATTCGCAGCCAGTGGACGAAGGCGGCGCGGTCCCTTGCGGCAGCTCAGGCGATTCTCGCGACCGACCCTGATTCATCGGCGTCGAGGGCCTACTACGCCGCCTTCCACGGCGTGACCGCCGTGCTCGCGGGACGCGGCATGGAGTTCACGAAGCACACTGCCGTGAGGGCGGCTCTGCATCGGGACCTCATTCAGGCCGAGCTACTGCCGGCAGATTTGGGGCGAGACTACGACTTCCTCCTCGATCTTCGCGAAACGGCTGACTACGGCGGCGTCGCCGAGGCGTCGCTGGCGAGTGCGACGAAGGCCATTGAGAAGGCACGAGCGATCCTGGCGGCGATCGAGCCTTTGTTGCCGGATGACGCTGCCGGTAACGCTTGATGAACGCTGCTTGGTGCGGCCCCATGCGAGCCGGGTGCGGCACGCTGCGAAGAAAAGCTCCCCGAGTAGGAACAGCTTAAATTGCTGTTTCCTCGAGGAATACCGCAAAGTCGGCTCGAAGGTGACGTAAAAAGCGACGTAGGCCCGAAGTGCGCAGGGACGGGCACCGCCCTGCAGGGAGCACCCTGGGGCTCGAGACCGCTTACGTCACGGGTGCCCATTCAGCACCCGAACGTGCCGGCGGAAACCCCTGCTCAGCCAGCCGAGTGACCAGTTTTCGGGAGATTGCGGCGTCGTCGGGGCCTGGTTGCGTAGATGGTCGAAAGTACAAGACACACCCCGCCCCATAGGTTACGGCCGTCTGTTCTCCGGTTGGTTCTCCGCTCCGGCTAGACTCGGCAATGTGCCTTTGGCGATCGTGCCCTCCGCACAGTAGGTGCGCTCGCAGGCGAACATATCTGCGTGATAGAATTCCGTCGGTTCAATCGATCCCCCGCCTTTCCTCCCACACGCTGTTGATGGGAGGCCAGCGAGCCCGAGCCTTGCCGCTCTGGTGCTACATTGTGCGGCGGCCCGCCACCTGGATTTCATGTCATGAACCTTCGCTTGCAGCATTGCCCCCGGACGATAACAACGGTCGTCGTCGTCACGAGTTACCTCGCGGGCGGCTGCCACCATGGCAGAGTCGAGCCCATGCCGCGAGCCGTCGAACAGGCGCCCTATCGGCTCGCCGACAATGGCTTACTCGAGGTGCGTGAAGACATCATTCCGGCATTGACGTTCAGCCCCGCGATCAAGAGTTCCATCATTGGCGAATTACACGGCGTCGGCGAGGTGGACTTCTCGCCGGGCGCCCTGACTGCAGTACGCATACCCTTCGACGGAATCGTCGAATCGGTGGACGTTACCGCAGGTGACACCGTGGCGACGGGCAAACCACTCGCCCGCATTCGCAGCAGTGAACTTGCCCGCATCAGGGCCGATATCAAACGCATCGAGTCCACTCTCGTCGGGCAAAGCGACGCGCTGAAGCGATCCCAGGAACTGGTTCAGGCCGACGCCATTTCCAACCGACGGGTCATCGAATTACAGTCAAGCATCGGCGCCTTGGTGGCTGAGAGGAGCGGGCTAGCCATCGCACTTCGAGCTGCCCAGGCTCCAACTGAAGGAGAGGACCTCTTCGAGCTGGTCGCACGCCGCGACGGCGAGGTGATTGAGCGAAACGTCGATCCTGGCGAGCAGGTGCGCGATCCACAGAACGAGCCCGCTTTCGTGATTGCGGATCCGACGGTGCTGATGGTGCGAGGCGACTTTCCGGAGCGTGACTCGCCGTATTTGCGAGTCGGTGCGGAATGCGTCCTGGAAATCCCTGCTCTCGGCGAAGAACGGTTCCCGGGTCGGCTGCGATCCGTCGTCAGATCAATTGACCCTGGCAGCAGAACCATCGAGGTGACATGCGACTTCACAAAGGTCGATCCGAGGCTGCGGGCGCACATGCTTTCGCGAATCGTAACGCAGGTGCAGGGCGAGCCGGTGGTCGTGGTCCCACGCGATTCCGTCCTGCTTCGCCGCGACACGCGGGTCGTGCTCGTTCGCAAGGATGGCCGCTTCCTCGAGCGGCGGCCCGTCAAGGTAGGGCCAAACATCGGCCAAAACCTTGCCATCCTTTCCGGCGTGCAGGAGGGAGAGGAGGTCGTTTCATCAGGTGCGGTCCTGTTAGACGGCGAGCTGGACAAATTGCTTTAGCAGAAGGCCGAAGAGAGAAAACTCACCACCAACATGCTCACCTCTCTTGTGACATTTGCCGTTACGCGCTGGCGGATCGTCCTGGTCTTGACGATCTTGTTCTGTGTGTACGGATGGAGCTGTTTCCGATCCCTTCCGATCGAGGCTTTTCCCGACGTCACAGACCCGATGGTCGAGGTTGTCGGCCTGTATCCCGGACAGGCTGCAGAAGAAGTGGAGCGCCGGGTCACGGTCGAACTGGAGCGGGTGCTTGCCGGTACGCCCAAACTGATCGACCTGCGCAGCGTCTCGGTCTTCGGTCTATCGCTGCTGACGCTCACTTTCGAAGAAGGCACCGGCGATTTCGAGCTTCGCATGAGCACTGCCGAGCGTCTTCGTGATGCTGATTTGCCAGACGGCGCGTCAGCAACCATGGGGCCGCAATCGACGCCCGTTGGACAGATCTACCGCTATACGTTGCGTGGCAACCGATCTCTCAGGGATCTGCGGGCTCTCCAAGACTTCGTCGTCGAACGCCGCCTCAGGGCTGTGCCAGGGGTCGCGGACGTCGTGACGTTTGGAGGGTTCGAGCGGAACTACCAGGTGCGGATCGATCCGCTCGTGCTCGCGGCGGCCGACATCTCTGTGGAAGACATCCACCAGGCTCTTGCGTCGGCCAATCAAAACGCCGGTGGTGGATACAGCAGTATCGGATCGCAGGAATTCGTTGTCCGTGGCATGGGGACGCTGCGCGATCCCCGGCAACTCGAAGACGTTGTCGTCGCCACCCGCAACAATATTCCCATTCACGTGCACGACATCGGGGATGTCGTCGAGGGTTCGACGCCGCGGCGGGGGGCCGTGGGCCGCGGGCAGAACGATGACGTCGTCGAGGGCATCGTGCTGTTGCGGCGCGGCGTGAATCCGAGCGTGGTTCTCGACGGCATTCACCAGCGGGTCGAAGAGCTGAACCGCGATGTCCTGCCGCCGGGCGTCAAGATCGCGACGTTCTACGACCGCACCGCGCTCGTGCAGTCGACGCTCGCCACGGTCGGTAAAAATTTGCTCGAAGGCGTGCTACTCGTCCTGTTTGTCGTGCTGCTCTTTCTCGGATCCCTGCGAGCCGTCCTCGTGGTGGCTGTCGTCATTCCCGTCTCGCTGCTCACAGCATTCGTCGGACTCAAATGGATGGGACTGCCTGCGAACCTGATTTCTCTCGGTGCCATCGACTTCGGCATTCTCGTCGACGGGGCGATCATCGTCCTGGAGGCCACGCTCCACTGGTTCCATGAGCACAGCCATGCCGGCAAGCCGTCGGATGAGCAGGCCAAATCGTGGATCCGCGACGCCGCACTGTCGGTCGCCAAGCCGGTGGCCTTCTCGATGCTGATCATCATCGTCGCACTCGTACCGATCTTCTTCCTGGAACGGGTCGAAGGGCGGATTTTCGCACCCATGGCCTATACGTATGCCTTCGCGCTTGCCGGAGCGCTGACTTCGGCAATGGTCGTCGTGCCCGCGATGGAGAGGCTCGTGTTTCGTGGCAGATTTCGCACCGCAGAGCCACTGTGGCTTCGGGGGGCACGGTGGTGCTACCTCAAGGCACTGGGCATCGCGGACCGGCTCCGGTGGATACTTTTGCCGCTCGTGGTTGCCGCGACCGTCGCGATGGCGTGGTTCGGATCCGGCATCGGCACCGAGTTTCTCCCGGAGTTGAACGAGGGTGGCTTCTACGTCACGAGCACATTTCCATCGACCATTTCATTGGACGAGACCCGGCGTCAGGTCTCAAAGATGCGGGACCTCATACTCGAGGCACCGGAGGTTGTGGACGTCCTGTCGCACATTGGTCGACCGGAGGACGCGACGCAGGCAGAAGGCCCAAACAATGCCGAGTTTTTCATCATGCTCCAGCCCGAAGGGGCATGGAGAGAGGGGCTCACTCGGCGGCAGCTCGAGGCTGAGTTGCGTGACAGGCTCACCGTGATTCCTGGCGGCCAGCACAACTTCTCCCAGCCGATTACGGACCGTGTGTTCGAAACGATCTCGGGCATCATTGGCCAGGTCGTGGTCAAGGTGAAAGGCACTGATTTGGCCCAGATGACCGAGATCGCGGGCAAGGTCCGCGAACGTCTTGCAGGCGTCCCTGGCGTGGTCGATCTGGCAATCTACCAAGCGGGCGATGCCCCGACACAGCGGATCGAACTCAATCGTGATGCGATGGCGCGGCGAGGCCTTACGGTGGAGGACGTTCAGTCTTCGATTCGCATCGCCTTAGGTAGCGAGCAGGCGACGGAGATCTGGGACAACGACAGGCGTTTCCCAGTCACGATCCGCCTGCCCACGGAAGCCCGCGAGAACATGGACTTGCTTGGGAGGATGCTGATCGGCGAGCCGGAAGACCGCGTCACATTGGCCGAAGTCGCTTCAGTCGAACAGGTTCAGGGGCGGGCGGCGATCTGGCGGGAGGACTTCACACGATTCGTCGCTGTAAAATTCAATGTGCGGGGCCGGGACCTCGGCAGCACGGTCGATGCGGCGCAGGCCGCCGTCGCGGACATCGAAATCCCCGAGGGCTTGTACCTGACGTGGGGCGGGGAGTTCCAGAATCAGCGGCGGGCCATGCGGCGACTGGGCATCACCGTGCCGATCGCGCTGTGCGTAATCGTCGCGGTGCTGTTCGCAAATTTCGGCCGTTGGGCTCCGACGCTCACGATCCTTTCCATCCTGCCGATGGCGGTGATCGGTTCGATCGCCGGCCTCCGGGCGCTGGGCGAAAACTTTTCGGTCTCGAGCGCCGTGGGTTGCATCGCGCTCCTTGGACAGATCGTGCTCTCAGGAGTGATCTACTGCGAGCAGTTGCTCCGCGCCCGCCGGACGAACGACGATCGCAGGGGGGCCTTGCTTGCCGGCGCCCGCGAAGCGTTTCGGCCGGTGCTTCTTACGACGGCCCTCGCCGGATTCGGTCTGGTGCCGGCGGCCCTGTCGCACAGCATGGGGAGTGAGACCCAACGACCATTCGCTATCGCGATCGTCAGCGGCCTGCTCGTGTCGCTGCCCATCGTCACATTTGCCATGCCGATCTTTTTCTCGATGGTGGCGAAGAAGCCGGAGACGGAGGCAGACTGAACGACTCAGTTCGAAACGGGTGGTCCGAGTGCGGTCGTCGGGGCGGCAGGAATCGTGCCGGCATCCCTCCCTCCCCTGCCCCCACGAAGGTTCGCTTTTGGGGGTGACGTAAAAAGCGACGTAAAAAGCGACGTAAGGATCGTTGGCAGGAGGTGGCATCGAGTGGCACGAAGCAGAAGTGCCCAAACCACCAACCTCAAGAAACGCCGAGAGGCAGAAGGCTTTGCCACCTCCTGCCTCCTGGTGCCACTCTAGACATGAGTGGCGTAGCTCCCCGAGTAGGATTCGAACCTACAACCTACCGGTTAACAGCCGGCCGCTCTACCGTTGAGCTATCGGGGAATGTCGAACCACCAAAATACCCGAAGTCGTTCGGGAAATCGACGGGGGCTTTCCAGCGGCTGTGGTCGGCCCCGCACGGCTGAAAACGTGCCCTTCCAGACCACCGAGCCGTCAGCCCTCTGCCGGCGGCCGCTCCTTTTCCATAAGCACCCGGTTGCCGCGGGCGTTGTACTCGACACGGGTCATGAAGTTCCGCATCAACATCACGCCCCGGCCGTTGGGGGCCTCCAGGCGATCCTCCAGCCTGCAGTCCGGCAACGCGGCGGGATCGAAGCCCGTCCCTTCGTCGGTCACCTCGATTCGCGCCAAGGTCGGCGTGACCAGACAGGCGACCCGCACGACCTTGCCGGCTTCCAGTTTGTTGCCGTGGACGATCGCATTGACGATCGCCTCCTCTGCCGCCAGATGGATCGCGAAGATGTCTGAGGGAGACCAGCCATGGCTTCCCAGTTGCTCGAGCAATTCCTCCGTGATCAGCCGGCTGGCGCCCCGTTCGCTGGGCAGGTCGAGCTCGCGTCGCCATGCCGCCGCATCCGCGGGCGCAGACGAATTCTCCTCGTGCTTGTGGTGTGCCATAGCGTGTCTTCCGACGTCGCCAATGCGTCAGGCCGCGACGCTCACTCGAATGCCGAGATCGCCTCGGCCTCGTCCTTGCGGATGTCAAAAATTTTGTTGAGCTTCGTGATCTGGAACACTTCGAGGATCTCCGGGCGAATGCAACTCATCTTCAGCCGGCCCCGGTGCGACTTGACCTTGCGGTCGAGCGTGATCAGCTTGCCGAGCGCCGCGCTCGAGAGGAACTCGACCCCGCTGAAGTTCAAAAGCAGGCTCTTGCGATTGTCCTGCTCCACCAGGCCGAACAGCTCCGCTCCGAGTTCGAGGATGCCGGCCTCGTCAAGGATTTTCTTGTCGAGAAACTTCACCACCGTGACATCACCCACCTTGGAGACGTCGATCCGCCGATGCGTTGCCATGCAGACTCTCGTTGAAATCATTCGCCCCACCACACCACCCGATCAGGTGGCTTGTTGGCAGGGGAGCGCAAGAACGGTGAGCGTAGCGGGTCCGCCCGCCATTTACCATGAGAAGGCCATGAATCACCAGCCTTCGCTGCCAAACTGGCAGCGGTGGATTCAGGTTGCCTGCCGCCGGTGCGGCCCGGAAGGGGCCGCATTTTGCCCGGAGTCTCTGCCGATAGGGCAAAATCCCGCTCATTCGGCGCGCCAGTTGCTTCTTCCGGTGTGGCCTGTCTGATGGCGTCCTGATCCGGCAGTTCGCCGGCACCGGGATCCCCCCCCTTCCGCCTCCCCTCTCCCTCTCATTCGCTGCAGAAAGGTTTCGAGCATGACAGCCACCGCGAGCAAGCCCACCAAGAAAAAGTCGACTCTCATCCCGCTCGGTGACCGTGTCGTCGTGGAGCGTGAGGAAAGCGAACAGAAGACCTCCGGTGGCATTCTGTTGCCCGATTCCGCCAAGGACAAGCCGGCCCGCGGCACCGTGGTCAGCGTCGGCGAGGGCAAACTCGACGACAAGGGGCACCGTCATCCCCTGCAGGTGAAGCCGGGCGACCGCGTCGTGTTCACCAGTTACGCCGGCGAGGCCTTCAAGGTCGGCGACGACGAACTGCTGCTCATGCGCGAGGACGACATTCTGGCGGTGCTCGGCTGAGCGGCGGCCCCATCCCCTTTCACCCATCCCATCCCTTCCCATCCCGTTCCTACAAGCAACCTTTCCGAGGAGATTTGACCCATGTCCAAGATGATGGCATTCGATCAGGAAGCGCGTGAGGCGATGCGGCGCGGCGTCGCCAAATTGGCCCGCGCCGTGAAGGTGACGCTCGGCCCCAAGGGGCGGAACGTCATCCTGCAGAAGAGCTTCGGCTCGCCCACGGTGACGAAGGACGGCGTGACCGTCGCCAAGGAAATCGATCTCGAGGATGTCTACGAGAACATGGGCGCCCGCATGGTGCGCGAGGTGGCCAGCAAGACCAGCGACGTGGCCGGCGACGGCACCACGACCGCGACGGTGCTGGCCGAGGCCGTCTTCAATGAAGGCCTGCGGGCCGTGGTGGCGGGCGTGAATCCCATCCAGATGAAGGCCGGCATCGAGAAGGCCGTCGAGGACATCGCCGGCAAGCTCAAGGAGATGGCGATCCCCGTCAAGGGCAAGAAGGAGATGGCGCAGGTGGCGGCGATCGCCGCCAACAACGACATGGAGATCGGCGAACTGCTGGCCGAGGCCATGGACAAGGTCGGCAAGGACGGCGTCATCACGGTCGACGAGGGCAAGAGCCTCAAGACCGAGGTCGAATGGGTCGAAGGCATGCAGTTCGACCGCGGCTACCTGTCCCCCTATTTCGTCACGAACCCGCAGCAAATGCAGTGCGTCCTCGAAGACTGCTACGTGCTCGTGTTCGAGAAGAAGATCTCGAGCGTCAAGGACATCGTGCCGCTGCTCGAGGCCGTCGTGAACGCCTGCAAGCCGCTTCTGATCGTCTCGGAGGAGGTGGACGGCGAGGCCCTGGCCACGCTCGTGATCAACCGGCTCCGCGGCACGTTCCAGGTCTGCGCCGTGAAGGCCCCGGGCTACGGCGACCGCCGGAAGGCGATGATGGAAGACATCGCCATCGTCACCGGCGCCACGGCCGTGTTTGAAAACCTGGGAATGAAGCTCGAGAACCTCGGGTTGGCCGAACTGGGCCGGGCCAAGAAGGTGATCGTCGACAAGGACAACACCACGATCATCGAGGGTGCCGGCAAGACCGCCGCGATCAAGTCGCGGATCGAGCAGATTCGCCACGAGATCGCCGCCGCCACCAGCGACTATGACCGCGAGAAGCTGGAGGAGCGGCTGGCTAAGCTCGCCGGCGGCGTGGCGAAGATCAACGTCGGTGCCGCGACCGAGAGCGAGATGAAGGAGAAGAAGGCCCGGGTCGAGGACGCGCTCCACGCCACCAGGGCGGCCGTGGAGGAAGGCATCCTGCCGGGCGGCGGCGTGGCCCTCCTGCGGGCCAGTTCGCTCGTCAAGCCGAAGGGGCTCTCCGACGACGAGACGGTCGGCTTCAACATCGTGATTCGCGCCTGTCGTGCTCCGGTGACGATGATTTCATCGAACGCCGGACAAGATGGCTCGATCGTGTGCGAGAAGGTGCTCGCGGGTACCGGCAACTTCGGCTACAACGCCGCCTCCAACGAGTATGAAGATCTCGTCAAGGCGGGGGTGATCGACCCGGCGAAGGTGACGCGGACGGCGCTGCAAAATGCCACCAGCGTGTCGACGCTCCTCCTGACGAGCGACGCTCTGATCGCGGAGAAGCCGAAGGATTCCAAGCCCAAGGCCGGCGGCGCCGGCCATGGCGGTGACTACGACATGTATTGAGCCCGTTGGCATGCCGACGGCGTGCCCGGGGTACTGCAGATTCAAGGCCGGGGCGTCCGTAAGGACGCCCTGGTTTTTTTGTGCGAGGGAACCCTTGGGTGTGGGCCAGCAATCATCGTTTGGGCTTCGTGAGGCTCTCCAGGGGCACGAAGCCGTCGCCGCCGCCGGGCACGGCCGGCGGCTGGCACGGTGGTGCGAAGAACCGCTTCACGAGCGACCATGCCAGCCACAACGTGGCGGCGGCCGCGATGGCGATGGCGATGAAGTCCTGCATGGAGTGGGAGCTTTCAGGCGGACGACTTGGTCAGGGAGAAAACGAAGGCGAGGGGGGCGGCGAACGCGCGGGGAGCAGTGGGCCGTCGCGGCCCACGCGACGATACTTGTGACGCCCCCGTAGCCGGTGACACACCAATACCGATGCGATCTAACCGCCGAGCCAGGTGCCGATCTGGTAGGTAGCGAAGGCGCCGAGCCACGCCAGCACCGTCATGTAGGTGAACGTGACGACGGGCCAGAGCCAGCTGTTGGTTTCCCTGCCGATCACGACCAGCGTGCTTGCGCACTGCGCACACAGCGCGAAGAACACCATGATCGACAGGGCCACCGGCAGCGTGAAGACCTTGCGGTTCGTACCGTCCCAGGTGGCCGCGCGAAGCCGTCGCACCAGCGCCGTGCCCCCTTCCTCCTCGCCCGGGTCGACGTCGCCGAGGTTGTAGATCACCGCCAGCGTGCCGAGCACCACCTCGCGGGCCGGAAAGCTCGCGATCGCGGCACAGCCCAGCCGCCAGTCCCAGCCCAGCGGCCTCACGACCGGTTCCACGAGCCGACCCAACCGCCCCAGGACGCTCTGCCGCTGGGCGGCGCCGCGGCGGGCCGCCTCGAGGCCTGCTTCGGTATCGAGGGAGGCGAGTTCGTCCGCCACCGCGTCGTGATCAGGGTCGCCTGCCGGCAATCCGGCCAGCCGCGTCGTGAGCGCCGCGCGGTCGGCGGCCACGTCGGCATCGATATCCGGTTCGCTGTGCGGATAGCTCGCGAGTGCCCAGACCACGATGCTCACCGCCACGATCAGCGTGCCGGCGTTCTGGAGGAACGACCAGACCGCCTCACGGACCCGCTCCAGGACGACCGGCCACCGCGGCCACCGCCAGCCCGGCAGTTCCAGGACGAACGGCTGTGGCGGCCCGCGAAACAGCGTCCGTGACAGGACGAACGCCACCAGGGCCGCCGTGGCCACGCCCACCGCATACATGCCCGCCAGCACGAGCGCCGGCAGCCGCAGCCAGGAAAATCCTACGGCGACGTTCGGCACGAAGGCGCCGCACAGCAGCAGGTAGACCGGCAGGCGGGCTGAGCAACTCATCAGCGGCGCGACCAGGATCGTGAGCAGCCGGTCGCGGGGGTTCTCGATCGTGCGCGCGGCCATGATGCCGGGGATCGCGCAGGCGAAGCTCGAGAGGAGCGGGATGAACGACTTTCCGCCGAGACCCACGCCGCAGAGCAGCCTGTCCATGAGATAGGCCGCTCGAGAGAGGTAGCCGCAGCCTTCGAGCAGGGCCACGAACAGGAAGAGCATCGCGATCTGGGGCACGAACACCACCACGCCTCCCACGCCGGCGAGCACGCCGTCGACCACGAGCGAACGGATCGCCCCCTCGGGCAGGAGTCCCTCGACCAGGCCGCTGAGGGCGTCCACGCCGGCGGAGATGCCATCCATGAGCGGCGTGGCCAGCCAGAAGATCGACGAAAACATGGCGAGCATGGTCATCGCGAATACGAGCGTGCCCCAGAACCGGTGGGTGAGAACGTCGTCGATGCGTTCGCCGAGCGGTCGGCGGGATGGAGGGTGTCGCTCCACGACGCCGGCGAGCAGTTCCTCGATCCAGGCATAGCGGGCGATCGCCTCGCGGGCGGCCGTTTCTCGGCCGGTGTCCACCGCTGCCAGGTGGGCGTCGAGACCGGGCGGCGGCGTGGTCGGCGAGCCCATCACCCCCAGAATCGCGTCGCCAAGGGCCTGGATGCCGGCCCCTGTCGGCGCCACCACGCGGACCACCGGGCAACAGAGCCGACGGGCCAGTTCCGCGGCGTCGATCGTGATCCCTTTCGCGTCAGCCACGTCGGACAGGGTCAGCGCGATCACGGTCGGCAGGCCCAGCGCGAGGGCCTGCGTGGCGAGGTAGCAGTTGCGTTCGAGGTTCGTGGCATCGACGACCACGACCACGGCATCGGGCATGGGCACGCCGGCGAGGCGACCGTGAAGGACGTCCACCGCCACCTGCTCGTCGGGGCTCTTGGGAACGAGGCTGTAGGTGCCCGGCAGATCGATGAGTTCGACCACCCGACCGCGATGGGTGAAGCGGCCGAGCTTCTCTTCCACAGTCACGCCGGGATAGTTGCCGATCCGCGTGGGGATCCCAGCCAGCGCCGAAAAAATCGTGCTCTTGCCGGTGTTGGGATTGCCCAAGAGGGCAACGACGAGGCCGCGGCCACTTTTCCCGGGGGGGGAGGGAGTGCCATCGGGCAAACCGGGGCCGTCAGGCGTGGGACTCATGTGGTGTCGTGGGGGTCACTTCGCGATGGCCACGCGCGCCGCCTCGTGGCGGCGGATCGAGAGGCGATAGCCGCGGAGTTCGAGTTCCAGTGGACCACCCAGCGGTGCCGTGCCGACCACGCGAACGTTCACGCCCGGCGTGAGGCCCATCTCCAAGAGCCGCAGCGAGGTGGAGTCGCCTCCGGATACGTCGGCAACGCGGGCGGTGGAACCGATGGCGACCTGTGCGAGCGACATGGGCAAACTCCTCAGACGTTGAACGACTGCCAGAACGACTCCTGTCGCGCTTGGCTCGACGCGGCCTGTTGAGAATGAGTCTCAGTTCCGCGTCCCCGGTAGTGTAGAACGTGTCATCGGATCGGGCAACTGGTCGGCTTCAATGGGCTCAAAATGGCTGGCTGTGGACTGTTTGTGACGGGTACCGACACCGACGTCGGCAAGACGGCGGTGGCCGTGGCGATCGTGCGGAGTCTGGTGTCGGCTGGCCGCGGCCTGCGGGTGGGTGTCTACAAGCCAGTGGCCAGCGGCGCGGCACCGGGCGGCGATGCGCCCAGCGACGCGGCACGGCTCTGGGAGGCCGCCGGCCGGCCACTGTCGATCGAGGCTGTCTGTCCGCAATTGTTCACGGCAGCGATCTCGCCGCCGCACAGCGCCCGTGTGGAGGGACGCCACGTGGACGAGCGGCTGCTTCGCGGCGGCTTCGACGCGTGGAGCAAGGCCAGCGACATCGTGATCGTCGAAGGGGCCGGAGGATTGTTCTCGCCGGTGGGAGATGCGACGCTCAATGCCGATCTGGCCCGCGACCTCGATCTGCCGCTGGTGGTGGTCGATGCGGCGCGGCTTGGCGCGATTGGCCGCACGTTGGCCATCGCGGAGGCCGCTGCCGCCCGGGGGCTGCGGCTGGCGGCCGTGGTGCTCTCCCAGGTCGAGCGCTGGGAGGGCGATGATCACGGTCCTGCCAGCCCGCCGGCGATTGCGAGCCATAGCGCCGAGGTGCTCGCCGATCGGCTCCGGCCGGTGCCGGTGGTGAGGCTCGCGCATCATGCCGATACGATCGACTCCGACCTCGACTGGCTTGCGCTGGCCCGTGCGGGCAGCTACCGCGTCGCCGACACGATGCCGCCCTGAGCCATCTGAGTCGTCACGTGGGGCCTGCCGACCGGCTCCGCCTTCAGGTCGCCGATCGACAGCCGCATCGCCACCTTCCAGACGCCGTCGGCGTCAGGCGTGACGATCCAGTGCGGCATCACCACCACCGACTGGTGCACCAGTTCAAACCCACCCTCCGACTGGCTCACCGATTGGATCGGAAACGTCCACACGCCCGTCGTCAGGCCGTTGCTCGGTTCGGCGAAGGCCAGTCGGGCGTCGATCCCGAGCCACTCGTCGACCAGTCCGATCGCCTGCACGTCGGCCAGATCGAGTTGGCCGCCGAGGTCACCGAGGTTTCGCCGGGTGTCGTCGTAAAAGAACCGGCCCTCGGCCCGGTCGGGCATGCCGGCGAAGTTGAACTCGACGGCGAGGTGCTGGCGGAAGTCGCGGGGCAGCCCCTCGAGTTTGTAGGCGATCTCGAGCGTCCGTGAGCCGGCTTCCAGCGTCACCGCCTTCGAGAGGGTGAACGGAATGCCCCAGGCATTGCCGGCCCGCGACAGCAGCACCTGGATCCGCCCGGGATTGCGGCGGACGCTGGCCTCGTAACTGCCGGCCGCGAAGTCGCCCCGCTCGAGCGCCTCGCCCGTGACGATGCGCTCGGCAGCGACATCGCAATCCCAGAAGTGGTCGACGAGGCTCTTGCGCCGCGAGGTGTCGTAGCGGACGAGCCGCTCGAGCCCTTCCTGTTTGAACCTGGCCACCTGGGAGGCATCGACCACGCTGCGGGCGTTACCCGGGCCGGCGAGCACCTGCGCGTGGTAGGCCTCCGGCCGGCGGTCGAGCGTGGCCAGCAGGTTGTGCTGCTGATCACGGAGATCCAATTCGTAGAGCATGCCGCTGCGGGCCGGTGCGATCCAGGCGTCGAGGCCGTCGTTGGAGAGACGGATCTCCGTACGCCCGTCGAAGTCGTAGTCGTCGGTCGTGGCCTCGACCCACGGTCCCCGCTTTCCCTCCGCCCTGTCGGCCGCCGCGTCGGCGGCGATCAGTTCGCGGTAGATGGCATTGCGGAGGTGTGGCAGGTAGATGCCACCGAAGGCGCCGTGCCAGTAGGCACAGTTGCACTGTCCGCGGTAGAGCGCCTGCGTGGCTTCGGCGAGCGCCGCGGCTGCCGGTCCACCCATCGCCGGCTGCGTGGCCGAGAGCCGTTCGAGCCGCCGGCTCACGGCCATCATCCGGGCGTACATCTCGTTGGCCTCGGGATACCGCCTACGGAAGTTCCGCCAGGAGCCGCCCCGCAAAAACCGGGCCACGGAGGCCCGCCGGGGATCGGATCCGCAGATCTGCCGGGCCTCGATGCAGGCCAGTTGCGATGCCGGCGGCAGCACCCATTCCATCATCTCACGGTAGCTGCATTCCGGCAGCCAGACCGTACCGGCCGGCGGCACCTCGCGGACCACCTCCGACGGCAGGCACATCTGGATCCAATCGGCGTTGGCCTCGAGCAGTCCGAAGAACCTCTCCAGCCAGCCGTCTTCGAAGCAGGTCTTCCGCGTGTCGGGCCAGACGCCGAACTTCTCGCCGTCGTCACCGAAGACCGCCAGCGCCCCATGTCGCCGCGATGCCAGGAACCGCAGGTGGTCGATCGTGGCCTCAGGGGCGGCGAAGGGGATGACGTAGCGGAGATGCTCGCTGACGGGGAAGACGGCGAGCGTGGCGCCGTCACCCTCGGTGAGCCAGTGACGATCGAGTTCTTCGTCGACCAGTCCCGCCGCCTTGAAGTGGGAATCGTCGAGGATCGTCCACTCGATGCCGGCGGCGGCGATGTCGCGGGTCATGCCGGGATCCCAGACCCGCTCGGCCACCCACATGCCGGTCACCTTCGTCTGAAATCGGCGTTCGAGCCATTCCGTCGACATGCGGATCTGGCCGATCCGATCCCGCGCCGGCAGCATCGCGAGCACCGGCTCGTAGAACGCCCCCCCCACGATCTCGATCTGCCGCTCGGCCACGAGGCGGGCCACGCGGTCGAGATAATCGGGATGATGGCGGTCAAACCATTCGGCCAGCGGGCCGCTCGTATGGAGTGCCAGTCGGATGCCGGGATGCCGCTCGAGCAGTTCCAAGAGCGGCAGGTAGCTGTCCTGATACGCCTGTTCGATGACACCGTCGAAGTTGCCGACGGGCTGGTGGTCGTGGAGAACGAAGACGAGCCGGACGGCGGGCGACATATGGCAACCGGAGGAGACGCTGGAGAAGGCGACCTGCGATTGTCGGGGCTGGCCACACCCGCGCCAAACGGGTTTTTGCTTTTTTTTGCAGTTCGTGCCGCCGCCGCCAGACCGGCTGAAGGGCTGGTGACGGCTGGGAAAGATGGTCACACCTCGCGGAGGAGGCGGGCGGATTCTCGCGGGGTCACGGTCGTGATGTGGCAGCCCGCGCCCAGCTCGAATCCCGCCAAGCCGTTGATCCGTGGCATGATCTCCAGATGCCAGTGCCAGCGGGCGGGCACGGGCAGCGGCGGCGCGCTGTCTGCCGGCTGGTGAAAGGGGGGCTGGTGGAGCCACCAGTTGTAGTCGGCCCCTGGTGCGAGCCTGTCGAGCCGGCCGATGAGTGACTGCGTCAGGGCGGCCAGGGCCGCCACGCGGCCGTCTGTGGTCGCGTGAAAAGAGCGCTCGGCCGTTCGCGGCAGGATCCAGGTCTCGAATGGCTGTCGCGGCGCAGGAGGCACAAGCGCCACCAGATCGCCCGCTTCCTCCACGATCCGCTCCTCGGCTGCGGCCTGCCTGAGGAGGTCGGCAAAGGGATCGGCAAACCGGCTGGCGGCGGCCAGTTCGGCCTGGATCGCCGGCGGCACGAAGTCGAGGCCGACGAGTTGGCTGTGGACGTGCTCGAGCGAGGCACCGGCACGGACGCCGGAATTTTTGAAGACCGTGGCCCAGGCCAGATCGCCGCGGTGGGAGATGATTGCCAGCCTTTCGCGGCACAGCTCCCACACCTCCCGCCAGTCGGCGGGATCGATGGCGAGGATGCTGCCCACGTGTGCCGGCGACTCGATCACGACGTCGTGCACGCCCTGGGCGGGCCGCGGGAAGTTTGGCCCGCTGCCGGCAGCCGGCGGGCCGGCGGCTGGGCCGTCGGTGGCAATTGGAAACTGGTTCGGCACGATCCGTGCCCGCCACGGTGCGGCGGGAGAGCGGGGCGAGCGGAGCAGGTCGGGTGGGGTGAGCGCTTCGTTGCCGATGCAGAAGGGGCAGCGGACCGTGCCGCCCGCCAGTTCGTTGGGCCGGTCGGCCCGTGCCGGGGCGACGACGACCGTTCGGGCCGTGAGCGGATCGTGGTGGAGATGAGGCCGTTGGTCTGTCGAACGCATGGATCGGTTGAACGCCCGGATCAGGACCCGTACACTCTCAGGCTCTTTCCCCGGAGACCTTACCATGCTCACCGTCGGCGATGCGTTTCCCCACTACTCCGCCCAGGCCTGCGTCGGCACCGGCAAGGACGACGTCAAACTGCTCACCAACGCCGACTACGCCGGCCGATGGGTCGTGTACTTCTTCTACCCGAAGGATTTCACGTTCGTCTGCCCGACGGAGATCGCCGAATTCAACAAGCAGGTGAAGGCTTTCGGCGACCGCGACACGAGCATCGTGGGGGGCAGCACCGACAACGAGTATTCCCATCTCGCCTGGCGGCGGGCCCATCCCGACCTGACAGACCTCAAATTCCCGCTGATTGCGGCCCAGAAGCTGTCGGCCGAGCTCGGAATCCTCGAAAAAACCGAGGGCTACTGCCTGCGGGCCACCTTCATCGTCGACCCCAATGGTGTGATCCAGTGGGTAGACGTCAACCAGGGCCGCGTGGGCCGCAACGTGGCCGAGGTGCTGCGGGTGCTCGATGCGCTGCAGAGCGACGAACTCTGCCCCTGCAACTGGAAAAAGGGCGATCCCTACGTGAAGGTGGGGTAGCCTGCATGCCCGAGCGGCGGGGGATCTCTTCTGGCACCCCATCTGGGACCCTATCCCGAACCTGGTCGCGGAAATTCGCCGATGCCTTCCGGGGGCTCTGGCGGGCCGTCAGAAGCCAGACGAGTTTCGCCGTGCATCTGGTGGTCGCAGGGGGGGTCGTGGCCGCTGGCGCGTGGTTCCGCGTGCAGGCATGGGAATGGTGCCTGCTTGTGCTGGCGATCGGCCTCGTGCTGATGGCCGAGATCTTCAACACGGGGATCGAATCGCTGGCCCGGGGTCCCGGTAGCCGGCGGCACCCTAGGCTGCGGGATGCCCTCGACATGGCCAGCGCCGCCGTGCTCGTGGCGGCGATGACGGCCACCGTGATCGGCCTGATCGTCTTTGGGTCGCGGCTGGTGGCCCTCATCTGACGTTGGTTCCCCGCAAGCCCGGCGTGCGACCGCGGGGTCGTGGCCAACCATGACCGGCGCAAAAAAGAAGCCGCGACAGCGGATTTCGCTGTCGCGGCTCTTCTGCTCTTGCCTTCACCCGTAGCGTGTAACCAGCACGCTCCGAGCCTCAAGTCCTGTTCTGTACCAACTCAGGCGATGGAAGCCTCGATCAACTGCCGGCGGGCCTTGGCCCGGCGACGCGTCCACGTGCTCCAGCCAAACATCGCGGCGCCGATTCCGGCGAAAACGATCGTGGAGGGCTCGGGCACGGCATACAGGGTGCCAGCCACGCCACCGTTGCCGTCAGCAACGTAGAAGTTGAACTGCTGGCCGTTGCCGAGGTACTGCGACTGCCAGAAATTGTCGTTGATCTTCGTAAAGGTCACGTTGCCGAAGGTGCCGGTCATCGTGACGGACGTGAAATTGCCAGCGAAACTCGCGGAGCTGAACAGGGCCCACGAATCCCCGTCGGTGAAGTCTTGGGGGGTGGTGCCAAACACAGCGGGGATATAGTCCATGCTGATCGTGAGTGCACCGCCAAACGTGGTGGCACCGCCGGAGATGACCTGATCGAAGTCGCTGATGCTGCCCACACCCATCGTCGTGCTGCTGCCGGCATTCAGCGTCGTGTTCCCGGTGACGTTGAAGGCACCGTAGCCACCGGCTTCACCGGGGGACAGCGTGCCGCCACTGTTGACCGTGATCGAACCAGCGCCACCGTTGGAGAGGTCGTTTGCCGTGATCAGGGTCGCCCCGTTATTGACGACCACATTGGCGGCATCGACCCCCGAGGTGAGTTTCACCGAGCCCGCGTCCACCGACAGGGTGCCCGTGTACCCGGAGTTGTTGCCATTCGTGATCTCGAGCAGACCGCTGCCGGCTTTGGTGACCGTAGCGTTGCCCGTCAGTCTGCTGCCGAGCCGAATGCCCGCGGTACCGGTATCCACCGTGCCGTTGGTCGAGAACGATATGCTTTGACTGACGTTCTGGACGAAGCCGGAATTGTTCGTGATCGAACCGAGCGTCGTGGTGTTTGCGCCACTATTGATAAGGTTGAACGTGCGGTTGGCTGTGGCATCAAACGTGATGCCGGTGAGCGTCCGGGCGAGGTTCACCGTGCTGTTGGTGCCGGTGCCCAGATTGGTGAAGAGCACGGAGTCGCCGTTCGCAGGTTGGGCGTTGTTGACCCACGACGCGTTGTTATTCCAGTTGGCATTGTTGCCAGCCCAGGTGAAGACGGCCGCGGACGCCGTACCGGCGCCGAACAGGACGGCGGTGAGTGCGAACACCGGCAGCATCTGCCGCACAGCCGCACGAAATTGGGAGAGAGCGTTCATGACTTGAAATCCGTTGGTTATCCGTTGGTTAGTTGAAGAAGCAGAGCGTGGTGGCGAACAAAGACGTCGAGGTTTGAACCAGAGGACAGGAACCAGACTCGCGAGCCGTCTCCTGCGGCGAGTCGAAGCCTAGCGGAGCAGCGATGCTCTCCGCAAGAAATCGACCACGACACACGACGGACCGGTTGCAAGGAACATGCGGAATATAGTGGTTTGGGTAAGCTCGGTCAATGAGTTGGTCGCCGATGGTGTTGAGTGGGGGGACGGAAATTGACCAAGGTGATACTCAGGGGGACGAAACCATCAGCAGCGGTGATGAAACGATAAAAAGCGGTGACGAATCGGCTTGCCCTCGGAAAGGCCCCGGTCGCTGCTGCCACACAGCCGTGACGGAATGCGGCTGCTGTTGACCGGATTTCGAACGAACGGCTAGGTTCTGACTCGCTGTCCGGCATCAGCGCCGCGACAGACGCTGCTCGTGAGCCTCTGGGCCTGGTTCCGTTCTCTCCTTTCCTCCGGTTCAAGAAAGTTCGAAGAAAATCATGGGCAAGCTGTTAGCTGAGGCAATTGGCACATTCTGGCTGGTTTTGGGGGGTTGCGGGAGCGCTGTGCTGGCAGCCGCGTATCCCGACCTCGGGATCGGATTTCTGGGTGTGTCGCTGGCCTTCGGTCTGACGGTGCTCTCGATGGCCGTAGCGGTCGGCCACATCTCCGGCTGCCACCTGAATCCGGCGGTCACGGCCGGCTTGGCCGCCAGCGGCCGATTCCCGATCGCCGACGTGCCGAAATACATCCTGGCCCAGGTGGCGGGCGGAATCGTCGGGGCGGGTGTGCTGTATCTCGTCGCCAGCGGCCTGCCCGGCTTCGATGCCACCGGCAGCGGCTTTGCCTCCAATGGGTACGGCGACCACTCGCCCGGTGGCTATCCCTGGCAGAGTGGCTTCATCATCGAGACGGTGCTCACGGCCGTGTTTCTCTTCGTGATTCATGGGGCCACCGACAAGAAGGCCGGCAGCACGATCGCGCCGATCGCCATCGGCCTGTGCCTGACGCTGATCCATCTCGTCAGCATCCCGGTCACCAACACCTCGGTGAATCCCGCCCGCAGCACTGCGACGGCCATTTTTGCGGGCGGCTGGGCCCTCCAGCAGCTGTGGCTCTTCTGGGTGGCGCCGATCGTGGGAGGCATCCTCGGCGGGGTGATCTACAAGGCCGTGGCGGACGCGCACGAGTAGCTTCACACGAGCCCGTCGGGCTTGGATGACCGGGCCCCTTCCCATGCAAGCCCGAAGCGCAAGCGAGGGAAATCCGGGGCCCGGCGAGCATTACTTCCGCAGGTCGTAGCAGAGGATCTTGTCCTGCTCACGCAGGTAGAGACGACCATCGAGGATCACCGAGTGGGCCCAGCTCGGCCGGGCGTCGCTGCCGGGGATCTTGAACGTCGCCACCTCCACGTAGTCCTGCGGGTCGGCCTTGGCCAGTGCCAGAGTGCCATCGGCGAACCGGACGTAGAGATGGCCGTCGGCCGCCACCACCGTCGCCGATCCCTTGCCGCTTCCCCGCTTCTTCCAGACCACGTTGCCCGTCAGCAATTCCGCGCAGAACGGGATCCCTGCATCGTCGGAATCACCGTAGAGGTGGTCGCCCACCAGGACGATGCCGCCGTGCTTGTTGGCGAGCTCTTTCTTGAGGCCGTAGACCTCCTGGACCGTCACGCCGCCACCGCCGGGCACCTGCCGAAGGAGGGCGCCCCCCCGCTTGTAGCCGGCGGAAAAGAAGACGAGGTCGCCGCGGACGATCGGCGTGGGGATCACGGCGGTCGTCTGGTCGATCGGGTAGGCCCACTGGAATGTGCCCGTTTCGGCATCGACCGCGAAGGCGCCGGCGGCCGTGGTCTGGATGTAGACCTTCCGGCCTTTGGGCTGGCTGATCACGATCGAGGAGTGGCCGGCGCCGCGGTCGCCCTTCATCGGGCATGACCAGATCGGCTTGCCGGTCTTCTTCTCGAGGGCCACCATGGTGGCCTGCTCGCCGCCCGGCGTGCAGACGAGCCTGTCTCCGTCGACCAGGACCGACTCGCTGTAGCCCCACGAATCCCCCTTTTTACCGCCGAACTGGCCCTTCAGATCGATGCGAAACAGCTCCCGGCCGTCGGCCGAGCCGCAGGCCACCAACTGGCCGTGGGGCGTCAGCACGTAGACCATGTCGCCGTCGACCGTCGGCGTGCTCCGCGAACTCTGCCACGACTCCGGGCCCTCGGCCCACGGCTTGCCGGTTTTCGTCTTCCAGAGCTGCCTGCCCGTCTCGCGGTCGAAGCAAGCGAGGTATTCGTCGGTGTCGGCTGCCGTCGAGAGGCCGTCGCCGAGGGTAAAGATGCGGTTGCCCGCAATCGCCAGGCTCGCATATCCCCGGCCCGCGCCCGCGGCCTCCCAGACGAGCTTGGGACCGGCAGCTGGCCAGGTTTCCAGGAGGTCGGTATCGGGGGCGACACCGGTCCGGTCCGGCCCGCGAAAGGTGGGCCAGTCGGCGGCCAGACCGGGGGTCGCGAGCACCGCCAGGGCGACCACCGCACCGAAAAAACCGCTTGCGGCCCGGCGAAACCTGGACGCGTAGGGCATCTGGGCCATGCACTCGGCCATGAACATGACAAAGCCTCCGGAAGGGAGCCGAACCCCGACAAGGGTAGGGGCTGGATAAGCGAACGGTCAACCTATTGAATAGAGTGATCTTCGCCAACTGCCCGCAGCAAAGGAGTCTTCGCACCGTGTCTGCATCCGCTTCCCCCGCGCCCGCCTCCCCGTTCGGCCAGAGAATCACCGTGGAGCAGGTGGAGGAAGGGCATGAACTGGCGCCGAAGTTCGATCCGCAGGGGCTCATTCCCTGCGTGACCACCGACCATGCTTCTGGCGAGGTGCTGATGGTGGCGGTGATGAACCGCGAGGCACTCGCCAAGACGATCGAGACGGGCGAGGCCCACTACTGGAGCCGCAGCCGGCAGCAGCTCTGGCACAAGGGCGCCACCAGCGGCCTGGTGCAGAAGGTGGCCGAGATGCGGATCGACGACGATCAGGACTGCGTCTGGCTGCGGGTCGTGATCGCCGGCGGCGCCAGCTGCCACGTCGGCTACCGCTCTTGCTTCTATCGCCGGGTGCCGGTCGGCGCGGAACGCCTGCAGGGCACGAAGCTCGAATTCACCGAGCACCAGAAGGCGTTCGATCCGAAGGCGGTCTACGGCGACGCCCCGAACCCCACCCAGTTGTGATCATGAAAACCATGGCCATCGCGGCCACGGTTTCGCCATGCGTCGCCGCCCTCCCATGCGGATGATGGCCTGTTCCCTTGCTTGCGCTGCGGGCTTAAATGACGGGAGGGAAGGAATTCACGGAGCCGGATCGGCTGCGTCGTCCACGGCGTCCTCCGCCGGGGCCACGTCTGCCGCTGCTTGGGCGCGGGCCAAGGCGAGATTGCGGCGGATGCCGTCGGTGCGGAGTGCTTCCGGAATCTGCTCGAGGATGTCCACCGCCTCGTCCGGCCGGCCTGCTTCGATCAGGCAGCCCGCCAGATTGTTAAACGGCTCGATCCGGTGTGGATAGCGGTTGGCCGCGACGTTGAAGCACTCGATCGCCTCGTCGAACCGGCCGGTGCTCGCATAGAGGATGCCCAGGTTGTTGACGACATACATGCGGTTGGGATTGTCTTCCCTCGCCCGCTCCAGGCATTCGATCCCCTCCGGCAGCCGGCCCAGCTGTACCTGGGCCATCCCCTCCAGAAACGCCACCGGGGTCGCGAGCGGATCGAGTGTCTTCCAGGGCGTGCGGGCTCGCTGGGCGGCCGCGAGCATCTCGTCCCACCGGCCTGCGGTCCAGGCCCGCCGCGCCACGATCACCTCCTTCTCCTGGCGAAGAGCCGCGAGGGAGTAGGCGACGCCCAGCCCGAGGGCCGCCACCAGCAGAGGTACGACCACGAGCCGCCCGAGCCCGTGGCAGAGTGGCAGGCCGCCGGCCGCCGGCTGCACGGCATGTTTGAGCACGGTCACCACCGCCAAGAGCAGGGCGAACGAGACCTGGTGGTTGATGCGTTCGAGCGGGAAATCGAAACAAGACAGGGTGCCGTAGGAGACCAGGCCCATGAACGCCGCCAGCGCCAGCCAGCGGTCGCCCGGCGGCGCGGCCTTGCGCAGGATCGTGCGGATCGAGGCGAAGGCGGTGACGAAGCAGCCGGCGAAGAACAGGATGCCGGGCACGCCCTTCTCCGCGAATACCCAGAGAAAGTCGTTGTGGGGCTGCACCCAGTTGGTATCCACGGCGGAGAAGTCGAGGCCGCAATCGTCAGCGAAATATTCGTGGAGTCGGACCGTGAAGTTGCCCGCTCCCACGCCGGTGAGCGGATGGTCGGCGATCATCCGCGCGGTGATCCCCCAGATCATCAGCCGGCCGCCCTCCCGCGGCAGGGCGGCCGGGTCGGCCGGGGCCACGAAGATGCTGCGGAACCGTTGGGCAAACACGTTGTCGGCAGGAGCGAGGGCCACGCCGACGACGAGGGAGACCACGGCGACCAGGCTGATGGCGGCCAGAATTCCGCGGGCTCGTCGCGGGAGGTTGAAGCGGGCCGGCTGCGCGAGCAGCACGCTCACGGTGGCGGCGGCCCCGACGAGCACTGCCAGCCAGGCGGCCCGCGACTGGAGCAGCAGGAGGATCGCGATCATCGCGGCTGACACAGCGGCCGCCAGCGCACGCCATGCCTTGCCCAGAAGCACCATGCCGCACAGGCACCAGGGCAGGATGAGGGCGAGGATGCCGGCGTAGAGGTTCACGCTCGACATCAGCCCCGTGATCTGCTCCATCGCCCTGCGGTCGTGTATGCCGACGCCCAGCTTGGTGACGATCTCGAACCCACCAACTGCCACGCCGGCGAGCCCGGCCACGACGCACAGTCGGAGCAACTGTTCACGCCACCGCGGCAGGAGCGGCAGCAATAGACAGGAAAGGCAGAGCGTGACGAAGGTCGCGAGCGTACGGAAGACGTCGGTGAATCCTGCAGTCACGTTGACCGCGACCGCGAGCGACCAGCAGGTGACCAGCAGGTAGCCGGCAAACAACAGGACGATCGGCTCTCCCAGCACCGTGCCGTCGAGCAGGCGGCGGATGGGCGAAACGCTCGCCACGACCAGCGCCACGATCAGGAAGACCAGCAACGCCACGAGTCGGGGAATCAGCGTCACGTCGAGTGCGGCGTTGTCGACGAGGACATTCAGGACGACCAGCAGAAACCCGAAGAACCCGAGGAACAACGCCTCGCGGACGCCGTTCGCCACGGACGGCTCGGCCGGGGCGGAGGGCCAGTCGACGGTTCGGGTGGATGTGGAACGTGGGGTGGTCATGGCGTGGGGGCGTGCGCGGGGTTCCCCGCAGCATGATGCGGCGGCCGATGGAAGGGAAGCGCGAACGGCCGCGGCTGGAAGCCGAAATCCCGCGCGGCCGCGCCGTGATCGAAGACGAGGTCGTCGTTCATGCGGGCCGCCAGCGTCGGCAGCGATCCGAGCCAAGGCGACCAGCCCAGCAGGGGTGTGGCGGCCCGGACGAGCCCGGCAGGGATGGTCGCCACGCGGGCCGGACGATCGAGCCAGGCGAAGATCCGCCGTACCATCTCGCGATAGGAGAGTGTTTCGCCGCCCGAGAGATCATAGGCGTCGTCGCGTAGGCCGTCGCAGGGAAGGACCAGCAGGCAGGCCGCGGCGACGTCGTCGGCATGGACGGGCTGCCGGAGGCCCTCCGCGGCGCCGGCCACCGGGAAAAAGCCAAAGCGACGGATGAAGCCGGCAATGGCGGCGACATTCCGGTCGTGGACCCCGTCGTAGATCATCGTCGGTCGGAGGATGGTGGTGACGATGCCCAGGCTCCGCGTCCGGCTGATCACCTGCTCCTCGGCGGCGGCGAGCCGGCTGGCGAGCGCCCGTTCGGCCGCGACAGGCGAGAGACGCTTGGTGAAGCGGCTCGTCGACGAGAGAGCGACCAGCCGCCGGGCCCCGGCTGCCTCGAGCAGCGGCAACTGCTCCGGCACCGCCCACAGCGGACAGACGGCGACCCAGTGCAGGATTTCCTCGCGCCACGTCGCATGGTCGGCGGGGAGCCTGTGCCACTGCACGCTGCCCGGTTCGGGCGGTGTCGACGCGGCCGGCCGGGCGGCGCGGGAAAATGCCACCACCCGGTGGCCTGGGGCGGGGGATCCCGCGGGGCGGAGACTGTCAATCAGCCGCTGCCCGACGAAGCTCGTGCCCCCGAGCACTCCCACCACCTGCGTGGCGTTGTCGCTCCATGCCGTGGGGGGTTCGCGGTGCATCGCCAACGGCGGAAGGAGCGACGGGGGATCGGGCGGCTCAGGACGTGAGCGGACGCGTGGAGACGACGATCGGCCTTGCGGACCGCCTGCCGGCAGGCGCCTCTCGCGCCACAAGGTCGCCCGCCAACCGTCGGACACGGTGCTTGAGCCGCGCAGCCAGGCTTCGTGTCGCGATGGCCGTGAATCGCAGCCAGACACTGGCGATCACGAGCTCCATCAGCCCGGCCGGATACTGGTGGCGAAAGTGTTTTTGATAGAAGCGAACCATGCCTTTGTGCTTGTGCCACTCGACGAAGACCGGTCGCTCCCGGCTGCAGCCCCCCTTGTGATGCACGACCGGGGCGTCGGGTACGAAGAGGATCTGCCAGCCACGGCTGCGGGCCCGCATGCAGAGGTCGAGATCCTCGCAGTGGAGAAAGTAGCCCTCGTCCATGAGTCCGAAGTCGTCGAGGGCCTCGCGCGTGACGAGCATGCACGCCCCGGAGATGGCCTCGACGGGCAGCGGGCACTGCGGGAGCGGCTGCTGGTGGAGGTGAAAATCGTCGAACAGCTTGGGCCAGCGGTGCGAGAGCCGCGCGAGCCCGAACGCCCGCACGAACGATCGCCACGGCGTGGGCACGGCGCGGCGGCCTCCGCCCTGTTCGCGGCCATCGGCATAGGTAAGGAGCCCGCCCACCATCGCGGTCCGCGGGTGTTGTTGGATCGCCTCGCACAAGCGATCGAGCGACCCCGGACCGATCACGCAATCGGGATTGAGAAACAGCACGAGCGGCTGGGTGGACCGCGTGACCCCCAGGTTGCAGCCGGCGGCAAAGCCGCGATTTGCCGTCGACCGGATCACATGCAGCCGGGGATGCGACGCGAGACCGGCGATCAACGGCTCGAACCGCTCCGGAGCCGAGGCATTGTCGACGAGCACGACCTCGCTGGCCTGGTCCAACGCCGATTCCAGGCAGTCGATCAGCACCGCGTCGGCATTGTGGTTGACGATCACGACCGTGACCGGCGGGCGCGAGGCGGTGGCGTCCGCCGCCGCCGCAGGGTCGCGGGCAGAGACCGCCAGATCGGAGCGAGCGCAGCCCGTTTCTCCACCGGTACGATCTGTCACATGCTCAAGCATTTCCCGAGCCCTGATGCGGACGGCCACCTGGCTTTGAAGATCATGCGAATCCGTCCGCGTCTGAAGGCTCCATCAAGCTGACGATAGTCTGCGGAAGATGGGCGGGCAAGAAAGCGAGCAAGAGGGTGGGCGGGCAGGTGTTTGACGAAGCGGTACGGCGGGTTCTGGCGACCGGAAAAGAAGGCACAATCGTTGCCAGCGGCCTGCGCCGAGGCCCCCCGATATCCGGATGACCGCATGGGACACATGGCACGACCGCTATCCAGCCAGCCGGCGTCGAAGGCCCGGCGTGCCGGTCCAGAAGGGCGAGACGCATTCCGCAGCGGGCAGCGGTGCGGGTCGAACCCGCATTCGGCCGCCGTGAACCGCCGGGGTCATGCCCCGGCCGTAGCGGTGGCAAACGTCAAGCCGGCCGCATCCTTGTCGGAGAGGATCGGCGGTCCGACGAGCGGCCAGCGAATGTCAAGCAGAGGGTCGTTCCAGATGATGCAACGCTCGTGCTTCGGCGAGTAGTAATCGGTGGTCTTGTAGAGGAAATCCGCGGTCTCGGAGAGCACGAGAAACCCGTGTGCCAGCCCGGGCGGAATCCAGAGCTGCCGCCTGTTCTCCGCGGTCAGCTCCACGCCGGTCCACCGGCCACGGGTTGGTGAGTCCGGCCGGATGTCGACGGCCACGTCGAACACGGCGCCCGCCACCACGCGGACAAGCTTTCCCTGTGGCTGCTCGACCTGGTAATGCAGGCCGCGGAGCACGCCGCGACCGCTCCGGCTGTGGTTGTCCTGTACGAACCGTGTCGCACCGCCGACCGCGGATTCGAACACCCGTTGGTTGAAGCTCTCGAAGAAGCAGCCACGGCTGTCGCCGAACACCTTCGGCTCCAGGAGCAGCACGTCGGGAATGGCGGTTGGGGTGACGTTCATGACCGTGTTTCGCGTGTCTTCAATAAACCTTGTCCTGCATGATGTCGAGCAGATACTCGCCGTAGCCGCTCTTGCAGCATGCTGCGGCGAGTGAGGATAACTGGGCGTCGTCGATCCAGCCATTCCGCCAGGCAATCTCCTCGGGGCAGCAGATCTTCAGCCCCTGCCGTTTCTCGAGCGACTGGATGAACTGCCCCGCCTCGAGCAGGCTGTCGTGCGTGCCGGTGTCGAGCCAGGCGTCGCCACGGCCCAGAATCTCGACGTGGAGTTGCCCGCGGTCGAGATAGACCCGGTTGACATCGGTGATCTCGAGTTCGCCCCGGGCCGACGGCTTGATCTGTCGGGCGATGTCCACGACCTGTCCGTCGTAAAAATAAAGCCCCGTGACGGCATACCGGCTCCGCGGCTCGTGCGGCTTCTCTTCAAGGGTCTTGGCCCGGCCCGCCGCGTCGAACTCGACGACGCCATACCGCCGGGGATCGGCGACGGGATAGGCGAACACGGTCGCCCCATCCGGCCGCGAGACGGCCGACTGCAGACGCTCGGCGAGACCGTGGCCGTAGAAGATGTTGTCGCCAAGCACGAGCACCGAAGGATCGTCGCCCACGAAGTCGGCGCCGATGAGAAACGCCTGTGCCAGGCCTTCGGGTCGTGGCTGGACGGCGTAGTCAATCCGCATGCCCCAGCCACTGCCATCGCCAAGCAAGTCGCGAAACCGCGGCGTGTCGTCGGGCGTGGAGATGATGAGCACGTCCCGCACGCCCGCGAGCATGAGGGCACTGAGCGGGTAATAGATCATCGGCTTGTCGTAGACCGGCAACATCTGCTTCGAGACGGTTCTTGTCACCGGGTGCAGCCTGGTCCCCGAGCCACCGGCGAGAACGATACCCTTGCGTTTCATGGTTGTGGAGCCCCGGGAAGGAGGGTGGCGACGACCTGTCGTACGTCATCCTGCCACGGCGGCAGGATGACCTCGAAGGCCTGGCGCAGCTTGGTGGTGTCGAGCCGCGAGTTGGCCGGCCGCTGCGCCGCCTGCGGCCATGCGGAGGACGGGATGGGACGGATGCGGTCTGGTGCGACCCGCAGCGGCAGGTGGCCGGCCTCGGCGGCGGCGGCGATGAACGCGGCGTACCCGTGCCAGGAGGTCGCTCCCGAGGCCGTGAGATGATAGACCCCGCCTGCGGGCAGCGGTGCTCCGTCCGCCAGCCTGCCGATCGCAGCGGCGGTGACGGTGGCGATCCGGGCGGCGCTCGTCGGAGCCCCGATCTGATCGTCGACCACGGAGAGGTCGTCGCGTTCCTGCAGCAGCCGCAGGATGGTGCGGATGAAGTTCGATCCGTGCGCGGCGAAGACCCAGCTGGTGCGGAAGATCAGATGCCGACAGCCGCTCGTCGCGACCAGTTGTTCTCCGGCGAGTTTGGTGCTGCCGTAGACGCTCAGCGGTCCGGTGGGATCGGTTTCGACGTAGCTTCCGGACTTCGTGCCATCGAACACGTAGTCGGTCGAGTAGTGGACGAGCCAGCCTCCGAGCCGGGCCACCTCCTCGGCCATGACGCCCACCGAGTCGGCATTGATCTGCCGGGCACGCAGGGGCTCCGCCTCCGCCTTGTCCACGGCCGTGTACGCGGCGGCGTTGATGACGACGTCCGGGGACTCGCGGCGGATGATCTCGCGGACGGATTCCGGCCGCTCCAGATCGGCCGTGCCGCGATCGTAGGCCAGGAGCCGACCCAGCGGAGGGAGGGCGTGCTCGAGTTCGCGGCCCACCTGTCCGCTCCTGCCGAACAGGGCGATCTTCATGAAGCGTCGTGCCTAGGGATCGTGCGCGGCGGGCGATGCTGCCCACCGGACTCCAAACGCTACTGGATGCCGGGCCGCCGGTGCAACCAGACAGGGGGAGGACGGGTCGCCGGGGCCGTGTGGGCGACCGGTGGTCACAGGGCCGGCGACGGCTGTCTGCGGCCCGGATGGAGGATATGATGACGGGGCTGCGGCGGCGCAGCGGTGCGCTTTTTCCCCATCGTCCATCGGTTGTTTTCACCATGCTCACGGCAGCCAAGGTTGCAGAAGACTACTTCCTCGAGAGCCGCCACATGCTCCTCGAAATCGCCGCCCACTTCGACCGCTACGACGCGGCCGCGGCGCGGGAGACCGGCGGCACGGGGCAGGGGGGGGCTGCCAAGATGGCCCGGCTTCGCGAGGCGCTGGCGATCCTGGCCGCCCCGCGTGCCGACCACGAGCGGACCGTCGCGCTGCTCGAACTGTTCGCCCACGACTGAACACCAGGGATTGAAGACGCGAACGCTACCCAGACGGACGACCATTGTGCGTCACGAGCCGCGGTTGCGAGGAGCCAACGACCATGCAGATCATCCAGCCCCACTACCACGCGATCGCCCGCACGGCGCAGGACTACGAACGGATGGCGATGAGCGGTGTCGTGGCCGTCGCGGAGCCGGCCTTCTGGGCCGGGTTCGACCGGCTCTACCCGGAGACCTTCATCGACTACTTCCGCCAGATCAGCGAATTCGAGCCAACCCGTGCGGCACAGTACGGGATCCGGCACTTCTGCTGGGTGGCCGTGAACCCGAAGGAGGCCGAGAATCCCACGCTCACCCGCGAGGTGCTCAAGCACTTCCCGGAGTTCTTCGCGAAGCCCACGGTGCTCGGCGTCGGCGAGACGGGCCTGCACAAGTCGACGAAGAACGAGTGCGAGTCGCTCGAGGCCCACGTCGACATGGCGATGAAGCACGGCCAACTCGTGCTCATCCACACGCCGCATCTGGCTGACAAGGCCCATGGCACGAAGCGGGTGCTCGAGGTGCTGGCCGGAATGAACGTCGACCGGGAGCGGATCTGGATCGATCACGTCGAGGAGCAGACGATCCGCCCCTGTCTCGATGCCGGCTACTGGGTGGGCTTCACGCTCTACCCCATCACCAAGTGCTCGCCGAAACGGGCGGTCGACATGCTCGAAAAGTATGGCACCGACCGCATCCTCGTGAACTCCTCGGCCGACTGGGGGCCGAGCGATCCCTTCACGCTGCAGGAGTGCATCCTCGAATACCGCCGCCGCGGCCACTCGCTGCAGGAGGCTCTCGAGGTGTTTCACAACAACCCCTGCCGATTTCTCGGCCAGAATCCCAAGTTCGATATCCAGCCGATCCGGGTGGAGACGCTTTCCCGGGAAGCGGTCTCCGCCTGACCGCATCTCCCGACCGATTCCAGGAAGCCGAGCCATGCACGATCCCGCCGTCACGCAACTCTCGTTGATCCGGCAACTCAAATTCTGCGCGGGACACCGGCTCTATCGCCACGAGAGCAAGTGCGCCTTCTTCCACGGGCACAACTACCGGGTCGACATCGAGGTGATGGCCGCGGGCGGCGGGGTCGAGGTCGACAGCGTCGGCCGGATCGTCGATTTTTCCCTGATCAAGCAGCGGATGCTCGCCTGGCTCGACGCCAACTGGGACCACGCCTTCCTGATCTTCGAAGAGGACGGAAATGCCCTGGCAGCGATCCGCATGGTCGAGCCGACAAAGTATTTCGTGATGCCTTACAACCCGACCGCCGAGAACATGGCCCGCTATCTGCTCGAGGTCGTGGCGCCGAGTGTGCTCGGTGATCTGGGCGTGGTGGCGCGGAAGGTGGCCGTCTGGGAGACCGACGAGTCGTGTGCCGTGGCGACCCTGGTGGGAGATGCTGGCGGTCTCGGCCTGCCGCTCGAGTCGGCCGTGCTGATCGATGACCGATGAGAGACCCCATGCCCATGACACCTTCCGCGTCTTTTCCAGCGACCCGTCTCCGCCGGAACCGGCAGCATCCCTGGCTCCGGCGGATGGTCTGTGAAACCGTCCTGTCGCCCGCCGATCTGGTCTGGCCGCTCTTCGTGCACGACCACGAGGCGAGCCTGCCCGTGCCGAGCCTGCCGGGAGTGGAGCGGCTCTCGATCGACGGTGTGATCAAGGCGGCCGACGAGGCCCGGCACCTGGGCATTCCAGCCATCGCGCTCTTCCCGGCGGTGGAGCCCAGGCTCAAGGCGGACGACGCCGCCCACGCGACCGATCCCGACAATCTCGTCTGCCGGACGGTCCGGGCGATCCGACGGGAGTTCGGCGACGCGGTGGGCGTCATCTGCGACGTGGCCCTCGATCCCTACACCAGCCACGGCCACGATGGTCTGCTTCGCGACGGCCGGATTCTCAACGACGAGACGGTCGACGTGCTCTGCCGGCAGGCGGTGGTGCTTGCCGAGGCGGGCTGCCAGGTCGTGGCCCCTTCCGACATGATGGACGGCCGGGTGGGCGCGATCCGTCGGGCGCTCGACGGGGCCGGCAGGCAGGACGTCTGCATCCTCTCCTACGCGGCGAAGTATGCCTCCGCCTTGTACGGTCCCTTCCGCGATGCGGTCGGCAGCGCGGCGGCGCTCGGCGCGGCCGACAAGAAAACCTACCAGATGGATCCCGCCAATACCGATGAAGCGATCCGGGAGGTCGCCCTCGATATCGCCGAGGGTGCCGACATGGTGATGGTGAAGCCGGCAGGCGTGTCGCTCGACATCATCCACCGCGTCAAGCAGACCTTCGGCGTGCCGACGTTCGCCTATCAGGTGAGCGGTGAATACGCGATGGTCCAGGCGGCGGCCGCCAACGGCTGGATCGACGGGGAGCAGGCGGCGCTCGAAAGCGTGCTGGTGATCAAGCGGGCCGGTGCGGATGGCATCCTCACCTACTTCGCACCGCAGATCGCCCGCCGCCTGCGTTGAGGTCATGGCTTCGGGCGGAAGGCCACGAGCCGCTCGGGCTTCGTCTCGAGCCGCGGCGGCGCGGTATTCCCGGTGTGGATCAGGTCGATACAGTAGGGGATCGCGGGGAACACCGCGTCGAGACATTCACGGATGCTCTTGGGACGGCCCGGCAGGTTGACGACCAAAGCTCCGCCACAGACGCCCGCCGTCTGCCGCGAAAGGATCGCCGTGGGCACGTATTGCAGGGACACCTGCCGCATTCGTTCGCCGAATCCGGGCAGCACCTTCGTGCAGACCCGCTCGGTGGCCTCGGGCGTCACGTCCCGGGGCGCGGGGCCGGTGCCGCCGGTCGTCACGACGAGGCAGCAGCCTGCCGCCGACAGGTCGTGGATCGCCGCGGCGATCGCATCGACGTCGTCGGGCACGATGCGCTCGCGTGGCTCCCAGGGCGACGCCAGCACCTCGGCGAGGTAGCCGCGGATCGCCGGGCCCCCTTCGTCGGCATACTCGCCGCGGCTGGCCCGGTCGGAGACCGTGAGAATGCCGATGAGAGCGGCCCCGGGGCCGGGCGGCGGGGTCATGCGGCGGTCTCCTGCGGCGGACAAACTCGATAGAGGACGAGCGGCTCGATCTTCCCCTTCACTTCCACCGGCGGCAGGGCTTCGAGATGCACCCGTGACGATTCGAGCAGTGAACGGGTCGATTCGGTGATCAGGATTTCCCCGGCGCCCGCGACCGAGCAGACCCGGCTGGCCACGTTGGTCGTGTCGCCGATCACCGCGTACTGGATGTATTGCTCCGTGCCGACGTAGCCGGCGGCGACCGGACCCGAGGCAAGCCCGATGTGAATGGCGATCGGCGGGTGCCCGAGGGCCGCGAGACGGGCGTTGAGCGGGCCGACCGCCCGCTGCATCTCGATCGCGGCCGTCACGGCCCGGTCGGCATCGTCGGCGCGGGTGAAGGGCGCGCCCCAGATGGCCAGCACGGCGTCGCCGATGAACTTCTCCAGCGTGCCGCCGTGCCGGAACACGATGTCGACCATCGACGGAAAGTAGTCGTTGAGCAGGCCCATGACCTGCTTGGGCATCAGCGTGGACGACAGCGCCGTGAAGCCGCTGATGTCGGAAAAGAGGACGGTCACCCGGCTCTCGACCGCCCGCATCGCCACCTCGGGTTCGTGCGTGATCCGATCGGCGATCTCCGGCGCGAAGAAGCGGCTGAGCCGCTCGTTCGCCACGGTTTGGGCGTGCATCCGCAGCATGCCGTCCACGATGAAGAAGGTGACGGCCGTCGCCACGACGAAGCTTTGCGTGGTCAGCCCGCAGGCCCGCAGGCTCAAGGGCCAGGCCGGGCCGAGCAGTGTCAGCGTGCAGTAGGTCGCCCAGGAGAGTGTCCCGGCCAGAATCACCGCCATGCGGCTGAACGACAGCCCCGATATGACGACAACCATCAGGAATGGCCCGCTGGTCACGAGGAGGCCGTATTCGGGCCGCCGGCTGAACCATTGGGCCCAGCACATGGCTCCCATGAGGGCAACCCGCATGATGACGAGCAGGTACTTGCGGCGCGGATCGTAGGCGGGCTGAAACGTGAGCAGCCCGAGAACGACCAGGTGCGAGAAGAGGATCGCCAGTGTCACCAGCCTCGCCTGTGCACTGACGACGAAGACGCTCGAGGAGTTGCTGTCGGTCGTTATGAAGAACCGCCAGATTGATTCCTCGAACAACATCACGACGCCGGCGACGGCCACGAGCATGCAGACGACCCGCTCGTTGGCCGTCTCGCGAGCCCGCCGTTGCCGCTCGAAGTCGTCGAGGATCGCTGTCGCCACGGTGCTCGGCCTCCCCGTGCGGCTTCAGATCACGCCGCGGGATTCGAGGAGTGTCACGATCGCGTCCACGCACCGCTGCACGGGCCATTCATGCGTCGGCAGCACGAGGTCGGGCTTGGTGGGCGGTTCGTAGGGGGCCGTCACACCCGGGAAATTGGTCAGTTCGCCCTGATCGGCGAGCCGGTAGTGGCCGTCGGTGTCGCGGGTGCGGCAGATCTCGAGCGGGGCCGACAGATGCACCACGAGGAACCGGTCGCTGCCGACGCGGTCGGCAGCCTTCCGCCGCACCGACTCGTCGGGGGCGACGAAGGCGGCGATGCAGATCAGGCCCGCGTCGTTGAAGAGCCGGGCGACCTCGACGCTCCGCCGCAGATTCTCACTGCGATCAGCCGCGGTGAATCCGAGGTCCTTGCTGATGCCCAGCCGCATGTTTTGACCGTCGAGCACGGCCACGCCGCGGCCCATGTCGAAGAGTTTCCGTTCGACCGCCCGGGCGAGCGTCGACTTGCCGGCACCGGTGAGGCCGGTGAGCAGCACCGTCACGGGCTTCTGGCCGAACCGCGCCTCCCGCTCTTCGGCCGTCACCCCGCTCTGCTCCACGTGCAAGTGTTCGGCCGAGGCCGAGTCGCCCCAGTGGTCGCCCGTCGTCTCCTCCGCCTCGCGGTCGAGGATCATGCCGGCGGCCACCGTGGCATTGGTGAGCCGGTCGATCATGATGAAGCCGCCGGTGGTGCGGTTGCGGCGGTAGGCGTCGTAGGCGATGGGGCTCGTGAGCGTCACCGCGCAGCGGCCGATCTCGTTGAGCGCCAGCGTCGGGGCGGGCTGGCGGTGCAGCGTGTTGATGTCGACGCGATACCGGAGCGTGTTCACCACGCCGGTGACGACCTTGCTCGTCTGCTTGAAGAGGTATTGCCGGCCCGGCATGAGCGACTCCTCGGTCATCCACACG
>JBILWX010000079.1:0-15881 GCA_044369655.1 Pirellulales bacterium | reverse complement strand
CGTCACCGAAAACGGGCTCGTCACGCCCACCGTGGGCACGCCCAGATCGGTGTCGGGATGGAGCGTGACCGTCCGTGTCGAGTCGTCGGCCGGCCGATGGATCGTGAACTCGACACCCTTGGCGACCTCGCCAAGGGTCACGCCGTTGCGAAGGTCGGTGAAGATCGGGTTCTTGCGGCCACCGATCGCCGTGATGTGGTCGCCCGTCCGTAGGCCGGCCCGCCAGGCCGCGCCGCCGGGCCGCACGCTCGAGAGCTCGCAGGTCATCTCGCGGACGCCCAGGCCCAGCGCCCACGACGCCATCAGCACCGCGAAGATCACGTTCATGATCACGCCGGCGGAGATGATGGCCATCCGCTCAGGCACGCTCTGGGCCGGGTAGCTCCGCGGATCCCAGGCGGGATGGGGGTCGGACGTCGGCTCCGGCGGCAGGTCGCCCGATTCCAGCGCGGCCCGCGCACGGTGGGCCTCTTCGGCGGCGGCGGCCGGATTGTCGTCCTGGCCGAGCATCTTCACGTAGCCGCCCAGAGGCAGGGCGCCGATGCCGTATTCCGTCTCGCCCCACTTGAAGCTCGCGAGCTTCATTCCCCCCACGTCGAAACCGAGAAAAAACTTCTCGCATTTCACGCCGCATGCCTTCGCCACGAGAAAGTGACCCAGTTCGTGCACGAAGATCACGAACCCCAGGCCGAGGGCGACCTGCAGGATCACCCACCAGCTCGACGGCTGGATGATCCACTCCAGCCATGTTCCCGCGGCCAAGGTCGCCGCCGCCATCAGACACACGCCCACTTCACGACCTCCTGCCTGGCCCATGCGTCGAGTCGACGGACATCGTCGAGCGACGGATCGGGCTGAAAGGGATGCTCGTCGAGCACCCGCGCACACATGTCCGCAATATCGGTGAACCGCAGCACACCCTCGAGAAAGCCCCGCACCGCTTCCTCGTTGGCGGCGTTGAGCACGGCGCCCGCCGTGCCTCCCCGCGCCGCCGCCTCGTGCCCCAGCCGCACCGCCGGAAAACGGTCGGGGTCCGGCGGGGAGAAATCGAGGCTCATCGCCTGCGCGAAATCGAACCGCCGCGTCGGGCCGTCGATCCGCTCCGGGTACGAAAGCGCGTATTGGATCGGCAGCCGCATGTCGGGCGGGCTGAGCTGGGCGATCACCGAGCCGTCGACGAACTCCACCATCGAATGCACGATCGACTGCGGATGAACGAGCACCGCCAGCTTCGCGGCCGGAACGCCAAAGAGCCAGCGGGCCTCGATCAGTTCCAGCGCCTTGTTCATCATCGTGGCGGAGTCGATCGTGATCTTCGGTCCCATCGACCAGGTGGGGTGCTTGAGCGCCTCGGCCGGCGTGACTGCGGCGAGCGTCTCCCGCGGCCGCGTGCGAAACGGCCCGCCGCTGGCGGTCAGCACGATCCGCGTCACCTCGCCGGTCGAGCCGGTGCGGAGTGCCTGGTGAATGGCCGAGTGCTCGCTATCGACCGGCACGATCGTGCCCCCGGTCCGTTCGGCCAACCGCGTCGCCAGCGGACCGGCCATCACGAGCGTCTCCTTGTTGGCAAGGGCCACGGTCTTGCCGGCCTCGAGCGCCGCCCACGTGCTCCGCAGGCCCGCCGCACCCACGATCGCCGACACGACCCGGTCGACCTCCGGTGAACGCACGAGGTCGTCGAGGGCCTCGGGGCCGACCGCCAACCTCGTGCCGGCCGGCAACGCTCCCACACCGATCTCGGCCGCCGCGACCGGATCGACCACCGCCACCCACCGGGGCCGGCAGGCGTGTGCCTGCTCCACGACCGCCTGCGTGCTGCGATGGGCCGCCAGCAGAAAGGGGGAAAAGCGTTCGGGACAGGCCGCGATCACGTCCAGCGTGCTCTTGCCGATGCTGCCGGTCGATCCCAGCACGGCGACGCGTAGTGGATCGGCAGTTTTTCCGCCGACCTCGGCACACTCGTCGGCGGCCGCGCTGCGGTGGGATGAAGGCATGGCAACAAGGGTCACAACGCGATGGATGACGACGAAAGTGTAGAAGTTCAGCGCCGAAACTTCCACTTTCACCCGCGTTTGTCGCCGGCTTTTTTCCAGCATAGGATGTGTCTTGGAGCGGTCTCGAGAAACTTCGACAGCATGTTTGAAAGGGATTTCCCCCGTCATGTCCAAGAAACGCGACACCAGCAAGCGACCGGCAGACCGCCGACCAGCCATGGGGGGATCGAATCTGCTCTGGTCGCTGATCGCGGCGGGCGTCGCCGGCCTGTTTGCCATGAGCCTGATCGGGGCCACACCCGAGATCGAGCTCTCCTACAGCGATCTGGAAAAGCTCATCCAAGCAGCGGGCAAGGCCTCGGCAAGGGAGGGGGTAGGGCAGGCGGCCGCCGGCGATCGCGCAGGCGTGGAGGAGATCCGGTGGGTCGAAGTCTCGCAGCCCGGAACCGACGGCCGGCAGACGGCCCGCTACGGCGACCTCCGCGAGGTCGTGATCGGGGCGTTCCAGGTGTCCGGCACGGTGCGCGAACTGGTGACGGGTGAAGCTGCCAAACCGCGGACGGAACAGCCCGGCAGCGGGCAGGCAGGCAAGCGGCCTGAAACCGACAACAACGGCACGCTCCGCCGCTTCCACACGGCCAAGCTGCCCAGCGAAAACTCGGAAAGCCAGCTGATGCGCCAGCTTTCGGAGCACGGCATTCCCTTCCGGTACGAGGAGGCGCCGAGCCCCTGGCGGAACTGGCTGCCGATGCTCTTCCTGACGAGCCTGTTCGGACTGGTCTTCTTCATGATGATGCGGCGGATCGGCGGCGCGGGAAGCCCGATGGCCTTCGGCAGGAGCCGCGGCAAGATGTATGCGCAGGAGGATCTCGGCATCACCTTCGACGACATTGCGGGCATCGACGAGGCGGTCGAGGAGCTGCGCGAGGTGGTGGAGTTCCTGCGAAACCCGGAAAAATACCAGGTGCTTGGTGGCCATATCCCCAAGGGCGTGCTCCTGGTCGGCCCGCCCGGCACCGGCAAGACGCTCCTGGCCAAGGCGATCGCCGGCGAGGCGGGCGTGCCGTTCTTCGGCCTCTCCGGCAGCGACTTCGTCGAGATGTTCGTGGGCGTGGGGGCCGCACGGGTCCGCGACATGTTCCAGCAGGCGGCCGCGAAGGCGCCCTGCATCATCTTCATCGACGAACTCGACGCGCTCGGCAAGACCCGCGGCTCGAGCGTGGTCGGCGGTCACGACGAGCGGGAGCAGACGCTCAACGCCCTGCTCGTGGAGATGGACGGCTTCGGCAGCAACAGCGGCGTGATCGTGCTCGCGGCGACGAACCGTCCCGAGACCCTCGATCCGGCGCTCCTTCGGCCTGGCCGTTTCGATCGGCACGTGCTCGTCGACCGGCCTGACGTCCGCGGCCGTGAGGCGATCCTGCGGGTTCACGTCGCCAACGTGAAACTCGATCCTGCCGTCAATCTCGAACAGATCGCCCGGATCACGTCTGGCTTCGTGGGAGCCGATCTCGCCAACCTCGTCAACGAGGCGGCGCTGCTCGCGGCCCGCAACAACAAGACCTCCGTCGGTATGCAGGAATTCAACGAAGGAGTCGAGCGGGTGACGGCGGGTCTGGAGAAGAAGAAACGGGTCATCCACGAGGACGAGAAGAAGCGGGTCGCCTACCACGAGGCGGCCCATGCGTTGGTCGCCTTCTCGCTGCCCAACACCGATCCGGTCCACAAGGTGTCGATCATTCCGCGCGGTCTGGCGGCGCTGGGGTATACGATGCAGCGGCCGGAGGACGACCGCTACCTGCTGACGCAATCGGAACTGGAGAGCCGCATCGAAGTGCTGCTCGCCGGCACCATCGCCGAGGAGATGGTCTACGCCGACGTCTCGACCGGTGCCCAGAACGACCTCGAACGGGCCAGCGAGATCGCCCGCTCGATGGTGATGGACTACGGCATGAGCCGCTTGGGCAGGGTGGCCTACCGCGAGAGCCAGCGGTCGCCGTTCCTGGCCGGCGGCGGTGCCGACCTCTCGCCTGCGCGGAGCCACAGCGAACAGACCGCTCGCGAGATCGACGAGGAGGTCCGCCGGATCATCGACACCGCCATGGAGCGCGTGCGGCGGATCATGGAGTCGCGGCGGACGGCGCTCGAGGCGATCACGCAACGGCTGATCGAGTGCGAGGTCATCGACGGCGAGGAACTGCGGACGATCATCGAGGCGTCCACGGGCACGCCCCAACTCGTGCCCGGCACCGAGGCGGAACGCCGCCTGCCGCCTCCGCTGCCGTCCACGCCTCTCCGTCCGACCGTGGCCGACCCCGCCGACGCCAGTCCGGGATCGGCCGATGGTACCGTCTGAGCGGTCGGTGCCATCGCTGCAACCGTCATGGTCGAACGTTCGGCCCCGGAGCGTGCAGGTCCGACAGCCGTGGTGCCGATACCACCCCCATCACGATCCTTTGAGTGCATGCGGGCGCAGAGACGGTTCCCGCCGGGAGTGCGGGAAGGCAGCCATATCCATATGTGGAAGAGCGTGTTTCTGGCGGCGGGAATCTTCGCCTGCGTGGCGGGGGTGGAACTGTTGCTCATCGACTCCGCGGTCATCCTGCCGGTGGATGGTCGTGGCGATCCGGCGGTGTTCACGGCCCCTGACTGGGCCCCCTGGAGCCTGATCTCGGCGGGAGCCGTCACGATCCTCCACTTCTGCGCGTTGCCGACCGCCGGCGCGAAAGGGGCCGTCGGTGCCTTGGCCTCGGACACGCGATTCCGCTGAGCAGGGCGCTGGTCGGCTGCCGGCAGCGGCCTAGTCTGCATGGTGAGCGATGATCACCACCCACCATCACCCGACCCGGGACACCGTGCTCTACGACGGCCGCTGCCGGTTTTGCCGCAGCCAGATCGCGATCCTGCGGCGGTGCGACCTCTCCGGGCGGCTGGCCTTCACCTCACTGCACGATCCAAGCGTGACCCGCGACTTCCCGGAGATTCCCGCGGAGGATCTGCACCGGCAGATGTATGTCGTCGATTCGCGGGGCGTGGCCCGCGGCGGCGCCGCTGCGGTCCGCTATCTGTCGAGGCGACTCGTGCTGCTCTGGCCGCTCGCCCTCGTGCTGCATGTCCCGGGCACGATGCCGCTCTGGACTCGCCTCTACGCCTTCATCGCCCGCCACCGGCTCAGGATCGCCGGCAGCTGTGAAGACGGCACCTGCCGGCTGCCGTGAGTGCTCGTTGCTGACGCCTCGAGCGGAGCCAACAAGGTTCCGGGGAGCCGGAGGGTCGGCGGAAGCTCGAGGAGCTTTGGGCTATCCTGCCCACGCGACGAGACTTCTGCCGCCCGACGGCGGCTTGGGCTTCGTGAACACAGCCTTCGCTGGCGGCTGAAGCCTACGGCTGCCGTGCGCCGAGGAAGAGCAGGTGCTGCCAGGGCAGCCGATCGAATTCCCGCACCATCTCGAATCCGGCCGGCTCAAGCTCCGCCCGCACCTGCGCCTTGGTCATCTTGTGGAGCGGCTTGATCGGCACCGCCGGATCCTCCCCGCGGAATTCCACCAGGACGAGCCGGCCGTCCGGAGCCAGACTCTCCTTGATCCTGGCCAGCATCGCCCCGGGATGCGAGAACTCGTGGTACACATCGACACAGAGCATCATGTCGATCTCGCCTGCCGGCAGCCGGGGATCGATCGGCGTGCCGAGCACCGGACGGATGTTGGCCAGACGGGCTTCGGCCGCGTTGCGGACCAGCATCTGCAGCATCTCGGGCTGAATGTCGACCGCGTAGACGAGGCCCCGCGGGCCGACCAGACGAGCGAGCTGCAGCGTGTAGAAGCCGTTCCCGCATCCCATGTCGCAGACGGTCTGCCCGGGCTTGACCTGGAGCGCCTTGAGCATCGTCCGGCAATCTTCCTCCCGCTGCCGGCTCTCGCGAACCAGCCACGGCGCCCCGGTGAAATGCATCGTCTGCGCGATCTCACGGCCCATGTGATGCGTCTGGGCCGGGGGAATCACGACCGACGGATCGACGGCGGCATCGATCTGCCCGGCCTGCGGCTGCGCCCTCGCCATGCCCGCCACGGGCAGGCCTGACCAGATGACACACAACGTGAGAAAGACGACCGTTCGCATACGCTGAAACAGTATACGGCGGCGTCAGGCGGCGATCCGCATCTGGGGCGAACCGGCCTCGTCGCACAGGCTCACGATCGTGATCCCGCTGCGGCGGGCGAATGCCGCGAGTTCGTCGGGGTCGACGAGGATGGTCCGGCCCGCCTCGATCGCGAGCACCGTCGCTCCGGCCGCCCGCAGCGACTCGAGCGTGCCGCGGCCGATCGTCGGCATGTCGAACCGCAGGTCCTGCCGCGGCTTGGCCACCTTCACCACCACCATGCCTCCCGCTGCGCACAGCCGGCCCGCGCGGCGGATGCATTCATCCGTCCCCTCGATCGCCTCGAGCGCCAACGGGGCGCGGTTCTTCACCACCACCGTCTGGCCGATGTCGAGCCGCCCCAGTTCCTTGGCAAGCTGCCAGCCGAAGGCCACGTCGGCCGTCTCGGCGGCGGAAAGCGGCCGGCCGGCGAGCACGCCCTCGTCGGCCAAGAGCTCTGGTGCGAAGTCGGTGGCCGGGCAGATCTGCACGCCTGCGGCGTCGAAAGCCGATGCGATGGCGGCAAGCAACGAGTCGTCGCGGTTGTCGCGGCGGTGACTGACGAAATGCGGCCAGAAGGTCACGAGTGCCCGCCAGTCCGGCAAATGGTGCATCCAGGCATGGCGGCCGAAGAGTTTCGTCTTGTGAATCTTGCCGGCCATCGTCGCCCGCTTGACGCCGTGGCGCCTGAAGAACTCGATCGCTCCACCGAGCTGTGCGACGCCCACCTGTCCATGGATGTCAGCCAACGGCTCGAGCGCCGCGTCGGCATGGTCGCGGATCGAAAGAATGGCGGTGCGTCCGCCGCGACGACGGATCGCCTCGGCCACGGCCACGGGAAACCGGCCCCAGCCGGCGATGATGCCGATCGTCTCGCCCGCGAGCGGGAGTGGATCGTGAGGCATGGTCGGATGCATGCAGTTCCGTGCAAGGAAAGGAGGAATAGTGGCGACGCCCGGCCGGTAGCAGCGTCCGTGCTGCGGCGGATCAGGCGGCCTCGGTGCCACGGCCGGCCAGCGACTGGTTCCGCTCGATAGCATCGACGCGAGCGTTCAGCTGCTTGAGATCCTTCCGCATTTCCGGCAGCTTGCTCATCGTCGCCAACTGCAGCTTGCGGTCGCGGAGTTCGATGGCGGGTTCGCCCAAAACCGTGATGCCCGGCGGCACGTCGTTCGACACGCCCGACCTGGCGCCGAGAATCGCTTTGTCGCCGATGTGCACGTGGTCACGGACGCCCACCTGCCCGGCCATCACCACCCAGTCACCGGTGGTCGTGCTGCCCGCCACACCCACCTGCGAGCAGATCATGTTGTGCCGTCCGAGCCGGCAGTTGTGGGCGATCATCACGAGGTTGTCGAGTTTGGTGCCGTTTCCGATCGAGGTGGCGCCGTAGGTGCCGCGATCGATCGTGGTGCCGGCGCCGATCTCGACGTCGTCGCCGATCTCCACCCAGCCGAGCTGCGCCGAGAGGGCGTAGCAGCCGCCGACCACCTTGTAGCCGAAGCCGTAGGCCCCGAGCACCGCACCGGCATGGATCAGGCACCGTGACCCCACCAGCGTGTTCTCGTAGAGCACCGCATTGGGAAAGATGACCGTGCCGGCGCCGACCCGGCAGCCGGCCATGATCTGGACACCCGAATGGATCGTGGCTCCGGCACCGATCTCCACGTCGGCGCCGATGACGGCGAGCGGATGAACGTCGACGTCGGCAGCGATGCGGGCCGTGGGATCGACGGCGGCCCGTGGGCTCACGCCGATGCGGGGCGCGATCCGCGGTGGCCGGAGCCTGACGATCACCGCGGCGAACGCCGCGTGCACGTCGGCTACTTCGATCGTCGGCCGGTCGAGCGGACCGGAGCCCTGCGGCACGATCGCCGCGCAGGCGCGGCTCTTCGGCAGGAGATGGAGCTTGTCGGACGAATCGATGAGCGTGACGTCGGCCGGCCCGGCCGTCTCCAGCGTGGCGGCACCGCTGATCGCCAGCCCTGCGGCGGCGCCGACGGCCGTTCCGTGGACGTGGCGGGCGAGTTCTTCAAGCGAGATGGGCATCGCATCCTCCATGACGGCAGCCCTCTCCGCCGCCGGATGAGGTCAGCGGGGGGCACGGCCGGAGCGGGAGGGTAGGAGGCTTGAGGGCGCGGTGCAAGAGGGGCTTGCGGCCCTGCGCCGGTCCCTGCGCCAGGCGCGAGGGCGACCGCCGGCCACCCCCTCCCGGTCACCTCGCCACTTCCGGCTCGGTCTCGAGGTCGTCCGTCGTCTCGGCGGCCGAGGCCAACGAGCGGGGTGGCCAGAAGGCCACGAGCAAGAGCACGGCCGCCGCCAGCGCCAGGCCCGCCGGCACGAGGAAGAGCTGCCGGTAGTCGGTCGTGCCCCCCTCGCTCAGCCGTTCCTGGAGCGGGATGAAGAGCCACTTCGCCGCCAGATCGCCCAGCCCCAGAACGAGCAGATTGAAGAGGCTCTGGGCGCTCGACCGCACGTCCTTCGGGAAGGCCGCGTCGATGAAAATGTAGAGCGTGGCGAAGAAGAAGGCGTAGCAGACACCGTGCAGCACCTGCACGGCGATGATCATCGCCTGGTTTTGCGGCATGAAGGCGAACACGGCAAACCGGGCCGCATGCCCGAGGATGCCGAGGATCATCGTCGTCTTCCAGCCGAGCCGGGCAAGCACGCTCCCCAGCACCGCCATGGTGAGGATCTCGGCCACCTGACCGATGCTCATCACCGGCATGATCCATTGCTGCGCGATATTGGCGGCGTTCTTGTCGCCGAGAAAAGTCCCGGCCATCAGGAAGTATCCGTTGTGGATCACCGAATCGATGAACGTCACGATGAACAGCACGAGCAGGAACGGCTTCGAGAGGTGCTTGGCCGCCTTGAGCCACGCCAGCCCACCCTCGCCGGCGGCCGCCCGCTTCGGCGGCGTGTGCGGCAACGTGAGACTGTAAGCGGCCAGGATCAGCGAGGCGATGCCGGCGACGAGAAAGATGTTCGCCTTCGCCATCGTGGCGGCGGCGCCCGTCTTGCCTTCCAACAGGAAGAACAGCGGCCAAGCGGCCAGGATCCAACCGATCGTGCCGCCCATCCGCACCAGGCCGAACTCCTTCTCGGCATTCTTCATGTGCGTGAACGCGATCGAATTGGAGACGGAGATCGTGGGAACGTAGAGCAGCGAATGCACGAGCATGAGGCCGAAGAAGGTGGGGAAGTCCTTGGCCCAATACATGCCGAGGATCGCCAGGCCGCCGATGAAGTGGCTGGCGGCCATGAACCTTTCCGCAGCGAAGGTGCGGTCGGCGAACTGGCTCGAAAAGAAGATGCCCACGATCGAGGCGATGGCAAAGGCACTGCCGACCCAGGCGATCTGGGCGGGCGTGAAGCCGAGGCCGCCATCGGCGACGCCAGCCCCCATGTAGCCCCAGATCAGGGGCAGCCAGGCGCCCCAGATCACGAACTCGAGCACCATCATCAACCAGAGGCGAAACGTCGGCGCGGCGGTATGGGTGGTAGTCATGCCGCCGAGGATAGCAGGTCGGGACGACCGCCACGACCCCGGTCGGCCTGCGTTCCAGCGGACCTCACAACCAGTCGCCCACGGTCTGCTCCAGTCGCACTTCGGCGGCCATGTCCCGGAGTTTGTCGATGGCCCGGGTCTGGATCTGCCGAATTCGCTCCTTGCACACGCCCATCGAGACGCCCAGTTCGCGGAACGTTCGCGGCGGCCGGCCGTCGAACCCGAACCGTGCCACGACGATCTGCTGCTCCCGCGGCTCCAGCTCGGACAGGAACTTGCCGAACAGTTCCTTCAGCATGGCGATTTGTTCGGACGAGCAGTACTCCGAGTTCGGCTCGGCGGCCGCCCGCCCCTTGAACGCATCGTCGTCCATCACGAACCGACTGCGGAGTTGCCTCCCCTTGTGGGACAGCCGGAAGAAGTGCCGCTGGATCGCGTAGGTGGCGTACGTGCTGAAGCGGTTCCCCAGCGAGAAATTGAACTTCTCGACCGCCCGCATCAACGCCACGTTCCCTTCGCTGACGAGTTCGTCGAACGAATACGTCGCATCGACGAACTTCTTGGCGATCGAGACGACGAGACGGAGGTTCGACGTGATGATGATCGACTTCACCGCTTCGGATTCGGCGAGCCAGCCCTCGATCGTTTCGATCTGCCGCAGCGAGGCGCGACGCTGGTCGAGGCGGCCGCGGGCCGTGGCGGCGCGAAACTTCAGCCAGTTCATCCGCCGGAAGTAAAATTGCTCTTCGTCTTTGGAGAGCAGTCGGGTCTCGTACAGGCTGGCGAGATAGGGCGTCAGTCCCGTGCCCGGCGGCAACGCCGGCTTGGCGTGCTGGAGCGGTTCGGCGGCCTCGACCGGCGGTTCGGACGCCAGTCGTTCGGCATCGGCCCGCAGAAAGGCCCTGCAGGGGATGTAGTCGATTGCTCGGGCGAAGAACTCCGCGCGACGGGTGGCGAGCACCGATCGCCTCTGGGACGGTGGCTGGGTCGACACACGCCCCGCCACCGGTTGCCGGCGGCACTTTGGCTTCTGCCGACCACTCTTCGTGGTGCGTCTGGACGGCTTCGCGACAGGTTTGGCGAGTGCGATCATGGAAGGCCTCCTGACCAATGGGCGGCTGACATGCCTGCTCAATGGGGAAAACCGCACGGGCCGCCGATCACTAACAGCCCGCGGAAATTGTCCAGTCCCGTTTTTTTCCGGGGTGCCGACCGTGGTACGCTGTCGAAAAACACCGGCAGGATGTGGGGATCTCCAGTGCGTGACGCAGCGTCAGAGGTGGACACGGCCCCGGAATCGCAGCGGCGTACCGTCCGGCCCGAACACCCCAGCCGGTCCACGGTCTGGGCCGTGTTTCTGGCCGCGGTCGCGGTCGCCCTGGTCGTTCCGGCCACCGAGGCGGCCGCGGTTTGTTTCACCCCGAAGCGGCCCTCCCACGCGGACGTCCCCTGGCTCGAAGCGCTGCCCGCCATGGCGGCCGGCGGACTCATCGCGGTCTGGACGTTCGTCTTCTGGTCATTGATCGGCAGCTTTCTCAACGTCGTGGTGCACCGGCTTCCGCTCGGGCAATCGGTCGTGCACGGCGGCTCCCGCTGCCCGCGGTGCAACAGCCCGATCAAGTGGTATGACAACCTGCCGGTGATCGGCTGGCTGAATCTGCACGGACACTGCCGATCGTGCGACCTGCCGATCGCCGCCCGGTATCCGATCGTGGAGTCGGTCTGCGCCGGCCTCTGCACCGCGGTCTACTTCCGCGAACTGCTGTCCGGTGGAGCGAACCTTCCGGGACGCGAACCCGATTTTCTCTACGGCGGACCGCTGCGACTGTTCCCGAACCCCGGTCTCGATCTCATCGGACTCTATCTGTATCACTGCGTCGCGGTCTGCACGCTTTTGGTCTGGGGACTGATCACGTGGGATGGCCGGCGGGTGCCGGTCCGAAGCATCCTGTGGGTGCTGGGCGTGGCGGCAGTCCTCCCCCTGGCATTTCCGCTGCTGCATCCGCTGGGGCTGGGGATCCATCCGAAAGCACCCGCCGGTTCCCCGTGGTCTGACCGGCTCGTGCAGGGACTGTCCGTGTCGGTCGTCGGTGGTGCGGCGGGGCTGCTCTGCGGGCTGGGCCTGGAAGGCCTGCTCGGCCGGCTCTTGCGCGGTGATGCGGCGGGCCGCACGGGTCAGCCGCTGCATCCACCCCATGCACTCGGCATCGGGCTGGCGCTCGTGGGCATCGTGTGGGGCTGGCAGGGGATGCTTGGCACCGTGGTCCTCCTCCTCGCCGCCTGCCTCGTCCAGATGCTCGTCTGGTCAGCCGTGATGGAGTGGCCCACGGCATCGGCCGAACTGCTGCTCGCCCCCGCGACCCTCATCCACCTCTGCGGCTGGCGGCAGCTCGTCGGGAGCCTGAGCCCCTGGTGGCCGGCGTCGCCGACCCTGATCTGCCTCGTGCTGCCGGTGACGATGGTGATCGTGGTGTCGTGGGCGCTTGTGACCATCACGCCCTCGTCGGGCCGCCGACCGCGGATCGACACCGGTTCCATCCCCGAAGACACCCACACCATCTAACCCGCCACGGGGCATCCATGCAGCGCCGACTCGTGATCGTGCTCGGTGACCAACTCGACCGGCACAGCGCCGCCTTCGACGGCTTCGACCGCAGCCGCGACCGGGTCTGGATGGCCGAAGTCGCCGAGGAATCGACCCACGTCTGGACGCACAAGGCCCGCATCGCGGTCTTCCTGTCGGCCATGCGGCATTTCCGCGACGCGCTGCTCGCCGATGCGATCGCTCTGGACTACACGGAATTGGCACGAGAACCGGCGCGACACGAACCGGCGACGCTCGCCGACGCGCTCGTGGCCAGCCTCGATCGACAGCGGTCCACCGGCTGGACTCCCGATGCCCTAGTCATGGTCGAACCGGGCGAATGGCGGGTGCGGGTGGCCCTCGAGGCCGTGGCACAACGTTCCGGCATCCCGCTGGAAATCCGCACCGACCGGCATTTCTTTTCGTCGCGCGAGGAGTTCGCGGAGCATGTCCGGGGCCGAAAGCAGCTGCGGCTTGAATACTTCTACCGACCGCTCCGCGAGCGGCATGGCGTGCTCATGGACGATGGCGAGCCCGCCGGCGGCCAGTGGAACTTCGACGCGGAGAACCGCGGCGCGTTTCCCAAGAGCGGGCCCCGTCGCGGCCCGGGCCGGCTCCCCGCCCCGCGGCGGTTCCTCCCCGACGCGACCACGCGACACGTGATCGATCTCGTCAACGGCCGGTTCACCAGCCACCCCGGCAGCCTCGACACCTTCGACTGGCCGGTGACGCCCGCCGACGCCCGCGCGGCGCTCGACGATTTTCTCGCCCATCGGCTGGCCACTTTCGGGAAGTATCAGGACGCGATCTGGACCGGTGAGCCGTGGCTCTACCACTCCCGCCTCGCGCAGGCGATGAACATGAAACTGCTCGACCCCCGCGACGTGGTCGCCGGCGCCGAGCGGACGTGGCGGGCGGGCAAGGCGCCGTTGGAGGCCACCGAAGGATTCATCCGGCAGGTGCTCGGCTGGCGGGAGTATGTCCGCGGCGTCTACTGGCACTTCATGCCGGAGTACGAGCAGCGAAATGCGCTCGGCGCCGACCTTCCGCTGCCACACCTGTATTGGACGGCCGACACCGAGATGAACTGCCTGAAGGACGCGCTCGCGCAGACGCTCCGCCACGGCTACGCCCATCACATCCAGCGGCTGATGGTGACGGGCCTCTTCGCGATGCTCCTGGGCGTGAAGCCGCAGGAGGTACACCGCTGGTATCTCGCCGTCTACGTGGACGCCGTCGAGTGGGTGGAGCTCCCGAACACGCTCGGCATGAGCCAATTCGCCGACGGCGGCGTGATGGCCTCCAAGCCCTACTGTGCTTCCGGCTCCTACATCGACCGGATGAGCAATGCCTGTGGCGGCTGCCGGTTCAATCCCAAACTCGCCACCGGTGCCGATGCCTGCCCGTTCACGACGCTGTACTGGGATTTTCTCGCCCGCCACGCCCAGGTGCTCAAGAAGAACCCACGGATGACGATGCAGCTGAAGAACCTCGGCCGCAAGGACGCCGCCGAGGTGCGGAGCATCCGCCGCCAGGCCGACGGGCTGCGGTAAGCCACGCCATGCCCCGGGGGGCATGTTCGGCGGGGAAGCCTGCAATTGCCGCCGCACGACCGGTTTCCTACAGTAGCAAGCACCAGTCGTCGCCCGTCCCCCCCTGGCCGCCATGACCTCGTACAACCTTACCCATCTCCGCCAGCTCGAAGCCGAGAGCATCCACATCATCCGCGAGGTGATGGCCGAGTTCGAAAACCCGGTGATGCTCTATTCCATCGGCAAGGATTCGGCGGTGATGGTCCGCCTGGCCGAGAAGGCCTTCTATCCTGCCAAGCCGCCCTTTCCGCTCCTCCACGTCGACACCACCTGGAAGTTCCGCGAGATGTACAAGCTCCGCGACGAATACGTCGCCAAGGAGCTCGGCTTCAAGCTGATCGTGCACGTCAACGAGGAGGGCCGCGCCCAGGGCATCAACCCGATCACGCATGGCAGCAAGGTGCACACCGACATCATGAAGACGCAGGCCCTGCGGCAGGCGCTCGACACCTATCGGTTCGACGCCGCATTCGGCGGGGCCCGACGGGACGAGGAGAAATCCCGCGCCAAGGAACGGGTGTTTTCCTTCCGCGACGAGTTCCACCGCTGGGACCCCAAGAACCAGCGGCCCGAGCTTTGGAACCTCTACAACACGAAGGTCCGCAAGGGGGAAAGCATCCGCGTCTTTCCGCTGTCGAATTGGACCGAACTCGACGTCTGGCAATACATCCATCTCGAACAGATCCCGATCGTGCCCCTCTACTTCGCGGCCGAACGGCCGATCGTGTGGCGCGACGGCGTGATGATCATGGTGGACGACGCCCGGCTGCCGATGCAGCCGGGCGAACAGCCCGAGATGCGCCGGGTGCGATTCCGCACGCTCGGCTGCTATCCGCTCAGCGGAGCGGTCGACTCCACGGCCACCACGCTCCCCGAGATCATCCAGGAAATGCTGCTGACGACCTTCTCCGAGCGGCAGGGCCGGCTGATCGACTCCGACGAGGCCGGCAGCATGGAGAAGAAGAAAAAGGAAGGATATTTCTAGGCCGTGTCGCACCAATCCTCCCTCATCGCCTCCGATATCGACGCCTACCTCGAGCAGCACGAGCGCAAGGAACTGCTGCGGTTCATCACCTGCGGCAGCGTCGATGACGGCAAGAGCACGCTCATCGGCCGGCTCTTCTACGAGTCGAAAATGATCTACGAGGATCAGCTCGCCGCCATCCGCAAGGACAGCTCGCGGTATGGCACCACCGGCGAGGACGTGGACCTCGCGCTGTTCACCGACGGCCTCGAGGACGAGCGGCAGCAGGGCATCACGATCGACGTCGCCTACCGCTATTTTTCGACCGACCGGCGGAAGTTCATCATCGCCGACACGCCGGGGCACGAGCAGTACACGCGGAACATGGCGACGGGGGCATCGACCGCCGACCTCGCCATCATCCTGGTCGACGCCCGGCACGGCGTGCTCCCGCAGACGAAGCGGCACAGCTTCATCGTCTCGCTGCTGGGCATCAGGCACATCGTCGTCGCCATCAACAAGATGGACATCGTGGGCTACGATCAGGCGGTCTTCGAGCGGATCAAGGCCGACTACGTCGACTTCGCCTCGCGGCTCGAGCTGCCCGACGTCCACTTCATGCCGATCTCGGCGCTGAAGGGGGACAACGTGGTGACCAACAGCGCGAACATGCCCTGGTACGTCGGCAGTCCGCTGATGACGCTCCTGGAAACGGTCTACATCGGCTCCGACCGCAACCTGGAGGACTTCCGGTTTCCGGTGCAGCTCGTGCTGCGGCCCAACCTCGACTTCCGCGGCTTCGCCGGCACGGTCGCGTCGGGGATCATCCGCAAGGGAGACGAGGTCCTGTCGCTGCCCTCCCGCAAGAAGAGCCGCGTGAAGTCGATCGTGACCTTCGACGGCGAGCTGGAGGAGGCCTTCGCCCCGCAATCGGTCACGCTGACGCTCGAGGACGAGATCGATTCCAGCCGAGGCGACATGCTCGTGCGGCCGGGCAACGTGCCGAAGGTCGATCACCGGTTCGAGGCGATGGTCGTGTGGATGACCGAGGAGTCGCTCGTGCCGGGCCGGCAATACCTCTTCAAGCAGACGAGCAAG
>JBILWX010000011.1:0-46972 GCA_044369655.1 Pirellulales bacterium | reverse complement strand
TCTCGTAGCTTGGGGATGATCTGCTCAGCCAGTTCCTTCTTTCCGCGTGGCATTGGTTGCCTCCCTTGGTTTGCTCCACCCCCAGATTCTCTCTCTGGAAGCGGTGCCGTTTAAGGGGGGCAGGTCACCTTGCCTAGGGGGGCTGGGCACGATCCCCTTCGCCGGTTCGCAAGCGAAGCGAGGCCACGATGGCTCGCGCCGCGTGAATTAGTCCGCCGTTTCAAGTCCAGCCGGGCGTATTTTTGACAAGCCACTCCCACCGAGCCGCGGGAGCACTATAACGCTGCACAATGGTCTCTCCATCAACTACTTCGCTGCCGTCCCGCATCTCATGGTGGCTCGTCGCCGCCGGGATCTACAACCTGCTTTGGGGAGCGCTCACCGTGCTCTATCCGGGCTGGCTCTTCGACCTCACCGGCATGGAGCGGCCCAACTACCCGTTCATCTGGCAGTGCGTCGGCATGATCGTGGGCGTCTACGGCATCGGCTATCTGGCCGCGTCACGCGACCCGATCACACACTGGCCGATCGTGCTCGTGGGATTCCTCGGCAAAATATTCGGCCCACTGGGATATGCCATGGGCGTGGCCAAGGGCGAGGTGCCGCCGGCCTTCGGATGGACCCTGCCAACGAACGACCTGATCTGGTGGGTCCCGTTCGGGATGCTGCTCTATCATGCTTGGAAGGCCCACCGGGATGGCGCGGCCCGCAGGCAGGATCCAGCCTCCTGAGAAAGACGGCAGCCGCGTGACGACGACCGAGATCATCCTCGCCGCCCAGGCACTCGCTTCAGCCGCAATGTGCGGACTGATCTGGTTCGTTCAGGTCGTGCACTACCCGCTCTTCGCCCGTACCGACACGACGCATAGCCCCGACTATCCGGACGAGAACCAGCGACGCACCGCGCCCGTCGTGATTCCACCCATGTTCGTCGAGGCTGCCACCGCCACGCTTATCGCGATAAGCCCGCCGCCGGCAATCGGCCGGCCGGCTGCACTGACGGGCCTCGCCATGGTGGCGGCCCTGTGGCTCTCCACGCTGCTCGTGCAGATGCCGCTGCACGGTCAGCTGAAGCACGCCGGCCACACGCCCGCGACGGTGGCAGCCCTCGTGCGCACCAACTGGTTCCGCACGATCCTCTGGTCGGCCCGAGCCCTGCTCGCGGTCTGGATGCTGCATGTGGCCGGGTAACGGGGGCCGCAGCGGCATTTGAGTGTCACCCCATCGCCGGCGGGCTACGCGTGAATCGCGCCGCCGCCCACGGCCAGTGCCGCTTCCTTGAGCGCCTCGGGCAGCGTGGGATGCGCATGGCAGACCCGGCCGATGTCCTCGGCCGTGGCACCAAAATTCATCGCCGCAGCCGCCTCGCCGATCAGGTCGCCGGCGGCCGGCCCGATGATGTGGATGCCGAGCACGCGGTCGGTCGCCGCGTCGGCCAGCACCTTCACCTTGCCCGTAGTGTCATTGATGGTGCGGGCCCGGCCGTTGGCCCGAAACGGAAACACGCCCTTCTTGAAGGACGTGCCCGCCGCCACGAGCTGTTCCTCCGTCTTGCCGACGGCCGCAATTTCGGGATGCGTAAAGACGACGGCCGGCACGAGATCGTAGTCGACGTGCGACCAGCCGCTCTTCATGCCCTCGACACACGCCACGCCATCCTCCTCGGCCTTGTGCGCGAGCATCGGGCCGGGAATGCAATCGCCGATGGCGTAGACACCCGCCGCCGACGTGCGGAAATGATCGTCCACCGGAATCCAGCCGCGTTTGTCGGTCACGATGCCCACCGTCTCCAGGCCGAGGTCGGCAGTGGCGGGAAAGCGGCCCGTGGCCGCCAGCACGCGATCACAGTCGATCGGCGGCTGCCCGTCGCACTCCACCACGCACCGTCCGCCGACGGCGCGGGCAGACTTCACCTTCATGCCCAGTCGGATATCGAGTCCCTGCTTGCGGAAGAGCGTGAGCGCCTCCGCCGCGATCTCCGCGTCGATCCCCATCAGGACCCGATCGGCATACTCGAGCACCGTCACCTTCGAACCGAGCCGCCGCCAGACACTGCCCAATTCCAGGCCGATGTAGCCGCCGCCGATCACCACCAGATGCGCCGGAACGTTGTCGAACGCCAAGGCCTCGGTGCTCGTGCCCACCAGCCGGCCGTCGACCTCGACTCCCGGCAGCACCACGCTCTTGCTCCCGACGGCCACGATGATCTTTCCGGCCTGGAGGAGCGTCTTCGTGCCATCGGCCGCCGTGACCTCCACCGTGCCCGGCCCGGCCAGCCGGCCCGTGCCTCGATAGCGGGTCACCTTGTTTTTCGCCAGCAGCGCCTCGATCCCCTTGGCGAGCGTGGTAACCACGTCGTCCTTGCGTTTCATGAGGGCGGGCAGGTCGAGCGAAACGCCCGCCACCTTCACGCCGTGCACACCGAGTTCGTGCCCGGCTTCCTCGTATTTATGGCTCGATTCGAGGAGCGCCTTCGAGGGGATGCAGCCGACCCGCAGGCAGGTGCCCCCGAGCTTCTCCTCTTTTTCAATGACGGCGGCATTCATCCCCAGTTGCGCGGCCCTGATCGCCGCGACATAGCCACCCGGACCGCCACCGATCACCACCAGATCATGCTGTGCCATGTTGTGCTTTCGTCATACCTCGAGCATCAGGCGGCTCGGATCCTCGATCGTGTCCTTGATCCGCTTGAGGAACGTCACCGCCTCGCGGCCGTCGACCAGCCGGTGGTCGTAGGTCAGGGCGAGATACATCATAGGCCGAATCACCACCTGGCCGTTCACTGCCATCGGTCGATCCTGGATGGCATGCAGGCCGAGGATGCCGCTCTGCGGCGGATTGATGATCGGGGTGCTCAGCATCGAGCCGTAGACGCCACCGTTGGAGATCGTGAAGGTGCCGCCCTGGAGTTCGTCCAGCTTGAGCTTGTTGTCGGCAGCCCGGCGGGCGAAGTCGCCGATCGCCAGTTCGACCTGGGCGAACGACATCGTCTCCGCGTTGCGGAGCACCGGCACGACGAGCCCCTTGCCGCCGCCCACCGCGATCCCGATGTCGCAGTAGTCACGGTAGACGATATGCGGCTCGCGATACTCGGCATTCACCTGCGGGACCGCCCGCAGGGCCTCGACGGCCGCCCGTACGAAGAACGACATGAAGCCCAGCTTCACGCCGTGCCGCTCCTGAAACGCATCCTTGAATTTTCCCCGTAGCGCCATCACGGCCGACATGTCGACCTCGTTGAACGTCGTGAGGAGGGCCGCCTGATGCTGGGCCTCGACGAGCCGTTCGGCGATCCGCTGGCGGATCGGGCTGATGAGCACGTAGCGTTCCTCGCGCGAGCCTCCCGCAACCGGAACGCCTCCTGTCTTCGCCGCAACGACGGCGGCCGTGCGGGGGGCGGGTGCCGATGGCGCAGCGGCCTGTGCGACGGGCTTCGCCACCGCCGCCACCGCATCGGACTTGGTCACGCGGCCACCGGGACCCGTGCCGGTCGCCGCCGAAGCGGCGACGCCCGCCTCGCCGAGCACCCTGGCCGCCGCCGGCATCACCCGAGGCGGCTGAACCGACCCGATATCGGTGCGCCCGTCCTTGCGTGTCACGTCGACGACAGGCTGCGGTGCGGCGGCCGGCGACGGAGTCCCACCGGCCGCTCCGGCGGGTTCCATGTAGCCGATCACTTCGCCGACCTTCGCCTTCTCACCGCTGCCCTTGAGCACTTTCGTCACCGTTCCCGCCCGCGGCGCCGGCAGTTCCACCGTCGCCTTGTCGCTTTCGATCTCGACGATCGATTCGTCGACCGTGACGGCATCCCCCTCCTTCTTCTTCCAGGTACCGATCATGACCTCGGTAATCGATTCACCGACTTCGGGAACTTTGAGCTCGAGTGGCATGGAAAGATCGTGTTGTTGCAGGGGTGAAACGGGAAGGGGAAAGACGGTGTCGGGCCACGATCCGATTTGCGGTCGCTAGCTGTGGAAGGCGGCGGCCAGCAGTTCGTTTTGCTCCAGGTCGTGGCTTTTCTTGGAACCAGTGGCCGGGCTGGCGGCACTCTGCCGGCAGACGCCCGAGAAGGGAAACCGATCGAGCAGCTTCTCACCGAAATGGATGCGGAAGAATCGCCAGGCGCCCATGTTCTCAGGCTCTTCCTGCACCCAGACGGCGGGCGTGCCGGGGGCGTAGTCGGCCAGTGCCGCTTCCAGCGCCCGCTTCGGCAGCGGATACAGCTGCTCGACCCGCACGATGGCCACGTCGCGACGGCCCAGTTCCTGCCGCCGCTTTTCGAGTTCGTATGCCACCTTGCCCGAGCAGAGCAGGATGCGCCGGATATCGCGGGCGGGAACACCTGCGGCATCGGGGATCACCCGCTGGAACGTGCCCTTCACCAGTTCGTCCATCTGCGACACGCAGAGCGGATTCCGCAACAGGCTCTTGGGGGTCATCACGATCAACGGCTTCCGCCACACCCGCAGCACCTGCCTCCGGAGGCAGTGGAAAATCTGCGCGGGCGTCGTCGGCTGCACCACCTGGATGTTGTCCTTGGCCGCCAGCGACAGAAACCGCTCGAGACGGGCGCTCGAGTGCTCGGGGCCCTGCCCCTCGAAGCCGTGCGGCAGCAGCATCACGATGCCCGACAACCGGTTCCACTTGTCTTCGGCGCTCACGATGAACTGGTCGATCACTACCTGGGCCACGTTCACGAAGTCGCCGAACTGCGCCTCCCACATCACCAGCCCGTCCGGGCAGTCGAGGCTGTAGCCGTATTCGAAGCCCAGCACGCCCATCTCCGAGAGGGGACTGTTGTAGATCTCGACCGGCGCCTGGTCGGGCGACAGGTGCTCGAGCGTGCAGTAGGTATCGTCGGTGACGGCGTCGTGAATGACGGCATGGCGATGGCTGAACGTGCCCCGTTGGCTGTCCTGGCCGGAGAGCCGCACCCGCATGCCCTGCGTGGCGAGGCTCGCCAACGCCAACGCCTCGGCCGCCGACCAGTCGAGCGGCTGCGCGCCCCGCGCCATCTGCTGCCGGCCCTCGAGAAACTTCTGGATCTTCGTGTGCGGCTGGAATCCCTCCGGCAGGGCCACGAGCCGGTCGAGCAGATGCTCGAGCACCTCGCGGCGCACGCCGGTATCGACGTCGGCTGCCTCCCGTTCCCGACCGCCGACGTAGAAGGCCCAGACGCCGCCGACGTCGCTGCGGTGGACGTAGTCGTCGCTCTTGGCGACCGACAGCTCCGCGTCGAGCTTGGCCCGATGCTCGTCGGCGATCTGCATCGCCTCCTCACGGGTGATCTCGCCGAGTTTCAGCAGTTTTTCCAGGTAGCTCTCGTGCACGCTGGGCCGTCGCTCGATCACGCGATACAACGCCGGCTGGGTGAACGCAGGCTCGTCGGCCTCGTTGTGGCCGCGGCGACGGAAGCAGTACATGTCGATGACCACGTCGCGTTGGAATTCGCGGCGGAAGTCCATGGCCAGGTTGACCACCTGCGCGACCGCCTCCGGGTCCTCCCCGTTCACGTGGAAGATCGGGATCTGCAGCATCTTCGCCACGTCGGTGGCGTACATGCACGACCGCGACTCCCTGGGACCGGTGGTGAAGCCGATCTGGTTGTTGACGATCACGTGCAGCGTGCCGCCGGTGCGGTAGGCTTCCAGTTCGCTGAGGTTCAGCGTCTCCTGGATGATCCCCTCGCCCGCGAAGGCCGCGTCGCCGTGGATCAGAATCACCATGCCGTTTTGCCGGGCCTGGTCCGCCGACCGATCCTGGCGGGAACGCATGCGACCGATCGCCACCGGATTCACGAACTCCAGATGGCTCGGATTGAAGCAGAGCGTGAGATGCACGCTCCGACCATTGGCGGCGGCATAGTCGGTGGAATGGCCGAGGTGATACTTCACGTCGCCACGGCCCACGTGCAGTTCGGGGTCCATGTCGGCGAACTCACGGAAGATCCGCTGCGGACTCTTCCCCATGATGTTCGCGAGCACGTTGAGGCGGCCACGATGCGCCATCGCCAGCACGATGTCGCCGATGTCCTGCGACGCCGCCCGCTCGATCGACATCTCGACCAGCGGGATCAGGCTCTCCGATCCCTCCAGCGAGAAGCTCTTCGCCCCGAGAAACCGCTTTTGGATGAATTCCTCGAAGATCGCGGCCGTCGTCATCTGCCGGTAGATCCGCAACTGCTGTTTGCGGTCGAGTTGGATGCGGTTTTCGCACCCCTCCATCCGCACCTGCAGCCACTGCCGCACCCGCAGGTCGTCCATGTGCATGAACTGCACGCCGATCGACCGGCAGTAGGTGTTGCGCAACCGCTTGATGATCTGCCGCAGCGACATCGACTGCGGCCCCTCGATCGTGTCGGTGGAGAACGACCGATCCATGTCCGCTTCGGTGAGGTGATAAAACTGCGGATCGAGTTCCGGCAGGCCCGGCCGCGGCCGACCCAACGGATCGATCTCGGCCATCAGATGGCCGCGCACCCGGTAGGCCCGCACCAACTGATCGACACGGTCCTGCAGGAACGCCACCCGTTCCTCGCCCGCGGTGCCTGTCGCCACCGGGAGCGGCAGCGGCTTGGCCTCGCCAGCCGGTGCATTGGCGAGTTTCACGTCGCCGTTGGCAATCGCCACGGCATGCCCGGTCGCAATGCCATCTGGCGCCACGAGTTTCTTGACTGGCGGGAGAGTGGCACCATTCGTGTGCCCGTTCGTCACGACAGCGCCACCAGCCATGGCCGGGCCAGCCTGCACCGGCCGCAGGGCGGCGTTGCCGGCTGCGGCAGGAGCGGGCGCCGCAGCGACGGCCCCCGACCGCAGCGCGTCGAAGTAGAGTCGCCAGTCGGGATCCACACTGGTCGGGTCGTTCTGGTACTGCTCGAAGAGTTCCTCGAGAAAGGCGAGGTTCGCCGTTCCGGCCGCATCGATACTGTCAGTCGTATTCACTGGTGGCCCTGCAGGTCATGGCGTTGCGATCGTGAGTTGTGGTTCGGGAGCGAAAGCGGTCGGACCGGGCAGCACCGGCTGTTCACATCGCCAGCAGCAGCCGTCCCGGGCTCTCCAGGTACCCGATGACCTCCTTGAGGAACCGGGCGGCGGTGGCGCCATCGATGACCCGGTGGTCGTAGGAAAGCGACAGCGGCATCATGAGGCGAGGCTCGATACGGTCGTCGCGGACGATCGGCATCTTGCGCGACCGCCCCACGAGCAGGATCGCCACCTCGGGCCAGTTGATGATCGGCGTGGAATAGGTGCCGCCGATGGCCCCCAGGTTGCTGATGGTGAACGTGCCACCCCGGAGATCCTCGACACCATACTGGGCGTTCTTGGCTTTCTCGGCCGTGTCGGCGATCGCTTGGGCGATCTGCGGGATCGACATCTCGTCGCAGTTGCGGAGCACGGGCACGACCAGACCACGGGGCGTGTCGACCGCCAGACCGATGTTGACGTAGTCCTTGTAGACGAGCTCACCCTTCTCCATGTCGACCGAGGCGTTGACGACGGGATGCTGCCGAAGCGACAGACTGACCGCCTTGATCACGAACCCCAGCGCGGTCAGCTTGACGTTGCTCTTGGCATATTCCTGAGCACTCGCCTTGCGGAGATGCTCGAGTTCCGTGACATCCGCGTCGTCGAAATTCGTGAGATGAGGAATCGTCGACACGCTGCGGACCATGTTGGTCGCGATCGTCTTCCGCATCCGCGACAACTGCTCACGGCGGATCGGACCCCAGCCGTCCCGCTCCGTCGCACCGGCGTGGGCGGCCCCGGACCGCGGCGCGGTCGACTGCCCACCTGCCTGACGCACGGCGGCAATCACGTCCTCACGCACGATCCGGCCGGCGGGGCCACTGCCGCGCACCCGGCCCAGATCGACGCCCAACTCCCGCGCGAGCCGCCGCACTGCAGGCCCTGCGGGATCGACGGCGGGATCGACGGCGGCCGCCGTCGGCTCTTCTTCGACCGCGACGCTCGCCACGGCCGCAGCAACCGGCGCCGGAGCGACAGGCCGCGGAGGAACGGGCGGCGTGGCCGCCGCCACCGGAGCAGCGGCCGGCACGGGAGCCGCCGCAGCGACCGGCTTCGGGGCCGGCGTTGGAGCCTGGGCTGGCGTTGGCGCGACCGGCTTGGCCGCGGCAGAACCGGCGGCATCGAGCACCACGAGCGTCTGCCCCACCTTCACGGTGTCGCCCTTCTTGACGAGCACCTGAGCGATGCGGCCACCCGGAGGACACGGCACTTCGATCACCGCCTTGTCGGTCTCGACCTCGAGCAAGGCCTGCCCGGGCTTCACGACGTCGCCTTCCGAAACGAAGACGGTCACGACATCGCCGGAGGCGATGTTTTCGCCCAGATCGGGCAGCTTGAATTCGGTTGCCATGGACTCCGATGCTCTTGGTGTGGAGGTGTCTTGGTGTGCTGGTGAACGTGCGGGGAGGGAACGAGGTGGTGGATGCCCGAGCTCAGGCCGAAGCCGCGTCGATCTTGTCGGGATTCACGCCCAACCGACGGATCGCCTCGGCGACGACGTGGGAACCGATGGCACCCGCGGCCGCCAACCGCGACAGCGTGCCGATCGCGATGCACTCGGCGTCGACCTCGAAGTGCCGCCGCAGCGGCCCACGGGTGTCGCTACGACCGAATCCGTCGGTACCCATCGTGAACAGACCGCCGGGGATCCAGGGATCGAGTTGCTCGGGCACCGCCCGCACATGGTCGCTGGCCGCCACGAACATGCCCTCCGCACCGGCGACCATGTCTTCCAGGTAGCTCCGCCGCGGCGACGCCTCCGGGTGCAACATGTTCCAGCGGCGGCACTCCTGCGCCTCGCGACGCAGTTCCTTCCAGCTCGTCACGCTCCAGACCGTGCTCGACACACCCCAGTGCTCGGCCAGCAGATCGGCCGCCCGATTCACCTCCCGCAGGATGGCCCCTGAGCCGAGCAGGTTCACGTGCGGCAGCGCCCCCGAGGCCGGCACCTCGCGGAGCCTGTACATGCCCTTGAGAATGCCCTCTTCACAGCCCGCAGGCATCGGCGGCATCTCGTAATTTTCGTTGTAGACCGTGATGTAGTAGATCCAGTCCTCGCCCTTCGCATACATGCGATCGAGCCCGGCGAGCATGATCACCGTCGCTTCGTAGACGAACGCCGGGTCGTAGGCCTTCACCGTGGGATACGCGATCGCGAAGAGCTGGCTGTTGCCATCTTGATGCTGGAGCCCCTCGCCGGCGAGCGTCGTCCGCCCGGCCGTGCCGCCGAGCAGGAAGCCCCTGGCCCGGCAGTCGCAGGCCGCCCAGATCTGGTCGCCGATCCGCTGGAAGCCGAACATCGAGTAGTAGATGAACATCGGGATCATCGGCACGCCATGGCTGGCGTACGACGTGCCGGCGGCGATGAAGCTCGAGATGCTGCCCGCCTCGGTGATGCCCTCCTCGAGGATCTGCCCGTCCTTGGCCTCGCGGTAGTAGAGCAACTGATCGGAGTCCACCGGCTCGTAGAGTTGCCCGCTGTGGGCGTAGATGCCGCACTGCTTGAACAGCGGATCCATTCCGAACGTCCGGGACTCGTCGGGCACGATCGGAACGATGTACTTGCCGACGTTCTTGTCCTTGAGAAGCGACGCCATCAGCGTGACCACGCCCGTCGTCGTGGACACCTCGCGGCCGGCGCTTTTCTCGATAAACCCGGTGTATTCGGCGAGCGAAGGCGTCTTGAGCAGAGGGGCCTGCTTCGGCCGGCTCGGCACCGGCCCACCGAGGGCCTCACGCCGCTCCCGCAGATACTTCATCTCCGGAGAATCTTCCGGCGGGCGGTAGAACGGCGCCTTGGCGACCTCGTCGTCGGAGATCGGGATCCCGAACCGCGAGCGGAAGGCCCGCAACTCCTCTTCGTTGAGCTTTTTCTGCTGGTGGGTGACGTTGCGGCCCTCGCCCACTTCGCCGAGGCCGTAGCCCTTGATCGTCTTGGCGATCACCACCGTCGGCTTGCCGTGGCACTTCATCGCCGCATCGTAGGCCGCATAGACCTTCTCGGGATCGTGGCCGCCGCGGCGGAGCTTCTTGAGCTTCTCGTCGGAGAGGTGCGCCACCATCTCGGCGAGCTCCGGATCGCCACCGAAAAAGTGGTCGCGGATGTAGCCGCCGGGCATGACGACGTACTTCTGGTACTGGCCGTCGACGATCTCGTTCATCCGCTTGACGAGCTTGCCCTTCTCGTCCTTCGCCAGCAGCGAATCCCACTCGTCGCCCCAGATCACCTTGATGACGTTCCAGCCGGCACCGCGGAAGACGCCCTCGAGCTCCTGGATGATCTTGCCGTTGCCACGCACGGGGCCGTCGAGCCGCTGCAGATTGCAGTTGATGACGAACACGAGGTTGTCGAGCTTCTCGCGAGCCGCCAGCGAAATCGCGCCGAGCGTCTCCGGCTCGTCGCATTCGCCGTCGCCGATGAAGCACCAGACATGCTGTTTGCTCGTATCCTTGATGCCGCGATCCTGCAGATACTTGTTGAATCGGGCCTGATAGATGGCCATAAGCGGCCCCAGCCCCATCGACACCGTGGGAAACTCCCAGAATTCGGGCATCAGCCACGGATGCGGATAGCTCGACAGCCCGCCGCCCTCGGCCAGTTCGCGCCGGAAATTCTCCAGCTTCTTCTCGCTGAGCCGCCCTTCGAGGAAGGCCCGCGAATAGATGCCCGGCGAGGCATGCCCCTGGAAATAAACCTGGTCACCCGTGTTGTCGGTGCCACGGCCGCGAATGAAATGGTTCATCGCCACTTCCACCAGCGTGGCCGACGAGGCGAAGGTGGAGATGTGGCCGCCGATGCTCTTGTCTTCGCGATTGGCCCGCACCACCATCGCCATCGCATTCCAACGGATGATGCTCTTGATCCGCCGCTCCAGCTCGCGGTTGCCCGGAAAGGGCGGCTGCTTGTCGGCTGGAATGGTGTTGATGTAGGGCGTGGTCGTGGAAAACGGAATCGGCACGCCCAAGCGGTAGGCCTCCTGCTCGATGGCGTGGAGCAAGTAGGCGGCCCGGTCGGGTCCACGGCTGTTGATGACGTACCGCAGCGAGTCGAGCCATTCGGTCGTTTCGGTGGGATCGGCGTCGACCGCGGCGACCCCGTCGGCCCGCACCGGCTGACCGGTGGTGGTGTCGCTCACCTGACCGATCGACATGGGAGCATGCCCACCGCGGGGAAGTTGCCCGCCAGTTCCGGCATGCCCGTTCGCACCACCAGCCTCCGCAACAACTTCGCTACCGGTCTGATCGATGTCGGGGCTGGCCATGGAGTGCTCCGGAAAGGTGGGCTGACTTTGCCCATTATTCCGATGGTTCCGTGGGGCGTAAAGCCCATTCGCCAGACCGGCTTACTTCGCCGTTTCCGCGCGAGGCCGGTAGATCTCGGTGGCCAGCCCGAAATAGTTCTCGGCGGAGAAGGCCACCGTCTCCCCCAGCGTCGGGTGCGGGTGGATCGATTCCATGACGTCGCGGGCTGAACAGCCCATCTCGATCGCCAGTACGCCTTCGGCGATCAGTTCGCCGGCACCTGGCCCCACGATCCCGACCCCCAACACGGTGTCGGTCTCGGGATCGACGAGCATCTTCGTCATGCCGTCGGTGCGGCCCAGGGCATGCGCCCGCCCGCTGGCAGCCCACGGATACCGGCTGACCTCGACCGTCCGCCCCGATGCCGCCACTTCGTTCTCGGTGAGCCCGGCCCAGGCGATCTCGGGATCGGTGAAGACGACAGCGGGGATCGCTCGCGGCGCGAAGACGGCCGGCTCGCCGTGAAGGGCCTCCACGGCCACCTTTCCCTGATGGCTGGCGCGATGCGCGAGCATCGGCTCACCACACACGTCGCCGATGGCAAGGATGTGTGGATCGGCAGTCCGCTGCTGGCCATCCACCTCCACGAATCCCTTCGCGTTGACCTTCACGCCGGTGTTCTCGAGCCCGATGCCGTCTGAATTCGGACGGCGGCCAACGGCCACGAGCACCCGCGAAAAATCGCGGACGCTCGGCCCTTCCGGCCCCTCGAAATGGACCCGGATCGACTGCCCGGCGTCCTCGAGTTTCGCGACCTTGGTGCGGAGGTGAATTTTCTCGAACAGCTTTTCAAGCCGTTGCTGCAACGGCTTGACCAGATCGCGGTCCGCGCCGGGCAGCAGCGTGTCGGTGAGTTCCACGACCGACACGCGCGTGCCCAACTCCGCATAGACCGTACCCATCTCCAGGCCGATGTAGCCGCCACCGACGACCAGCAGCGACTCAGGCACGTCGGCCAGTTCCAGGGCGCCCGTCGAATCCATGACCCGCGGGCTGCCGATATCGAAGGCCGGAATGCGGGCCGGACGGGAGCCGCTGGCAAGAATGCAGTGGTCGAAGGTCAGGGTCTGGCTCGCGCCGCCGGGCGCCGCCGCCGCGACCTCGAGGGTGTTGGAGCCGGTGAAGCGGGCATTCCCGCGGATGATGGTCACATTGCGGCGGCGGGCCAACTGGGCCAGACCGCCGGTGAGCGTGGAAATCACCTTGTCTTTCCGAGCCCGCAGCGCATCGATGTTCACGGACGGACGCGTGAAGTGGATGCCCCACTCCTCCATCTCGCGTGATTCCGCCAGCACACGCCCCACGTGGAGGAGCGCCTTGGACGGAATGCAGCCCCGCAGCAGGCAGGTGCCGCCGAGGCGTTCATCCCGCTCCACGAGCGTCACCGCCATGCCGAGGTCGGCTGCCATGAAGGCCGCGGCATAGCCGCCCGGACCGCCGCCCAGCACCACCAGTGGAACATGCATCGCTCGGGTGTCTCCTGAAACCGAAACCGCCGGGAAGGACCGGCCTGGAAACCGCTGAAATCTTGCGGCGGCCGGCCGATGTTGTAGTTTCGAGCCGCGACTTATTCAAGAAACCCGCCCGGTCGGAAGGCCATGGATGGCTTTTTCCACAGCCCGTTAGACTGGGACAAGTCCCGCGAGAGTGGCGAAACTGGCAGACGCGCTGGATTTAGGTTCCAGTGCCGCAAGGCGTGCGGGTTCGACTCCCGCCTCTCGCATCATCAGAGTCCGATCGCTCACCGCCGATTCTCGCGAAGCCGCCGCTCGGCCGCGGTGAATGACCGCCAGGCGGTGCTGCTCGCCACTTCTTCGACAGGTGCTTGAACCGCAGGGGTATCGGCCTCTGCCATGGTTTCGGAAGCAACCGCCGAGTCGGCGTCGCCCACCGCTGGTTCATCCTTCAGTTGGACTTCGTCGCTCTGTTCGTCCGAGCCGGCCGCCGACAATCCCTCGTCGGCAGCGTCTGGAGATGCGGCTGCGGCCGGAATTGCATCGGCTGCGGGCACGGGCAGCTCTTCATCGGCTGCATCGGTCTCCGGCGACTCCTCCCCGGCGCCAGGCACTTCCGCAGCAGGGGGCCGGACGGGCGTCGCTCCCTCGTTGTTCGACGCCTGCACCACGCCCGCGCCGGGCCACTTCCGCCACCGCGTGCCATAAAAGCCGAACACATCCGGACGCACCGGACAATGTGCCGGACACAGTCCGTGCTGACATGGGCGATGACCGTGAAACTGTCCCTCGACCGGCTGGCACTGGGGGCAGGTCGACCGGTTACATTGGCTGCATCTGGCCGGCCCCGCTGCGGTGCCCGCCGCCTGCTTCACGGCATGATCGACCTTCGGGATACGGGCGGTGCCACGGTCACCACCGCGGTTCGCCTCCACGTGATCGGAGGCAAAACGAGCCTGCGGAGGCCGGGCGTGGGCCGGCCGCACTGCGGCCGGTTCGGCAGCCTGGGCCGCCGCCGCGACGAGCGCAAGCCCGGACAGCACCCCTGGCCACAGCCGGCATCCTCCGTTGAGGGGGCCAGCAGCTCGTTTCCCATCGATTCCTGGAGTCACCTGCATGAGCGGCCAGCTTTCTTCGACGCCGTCACAATCGTCTCAGACGGAAAAGTCTGCGTGATCGGATCATCGTCCAACGGGCCATGGAATCTTTCGGGGTTCTGGCGTATCCGCCGTGAGCGAATGGCCGCGCCCACAATGCCAGCAAAGGCCGGGCGGCGGAACCAACACCTGTATAGACTCTGGGAAGCCTTATTCGTCGCCCTAGGCGAATCCGTCCTCCCGTCCCCCCCGCCCCCCCTCCAGCCCCGGCTTTCCCAAACGTGCCGCACCGTAAGCGAAACTTAAACGTCCCTGTGCTGGTGGCGCTCCTGGCCGCCTTCGTCACGGTCACGGTCGCGGTCTTCGTCATCCACCGGATGCAGGTCGCCCGGAATGCCGGGGGCTTGGCCAGCCTGGCGCGTTCCAAACTGGAGGAAGGGAAGTCGAAAGAGGCGATCGAACTCTTTTTCAGATACCTCTCCTACCGGCCTGACGACGCGGCAGCCCTGGCGGAACTCGCTCCCCTGCTCATCGAGATTGCCAACCGCCCCACGGCCACCAAGAACGACCGCAGCAACGCGTACAACGTGCTCGAAGCAGCCGTCCGCAAGAACCCCGAAAACGGAACGCTCCGCAAACGACTGGTCGAGTGGATGCTGCTGTTCGGTCGGTATGGGGACGCTACCGCGGAACTCGCCCTCCTCCGTGAGCACATGGCAGCGGCCTCCGGCGGAACCAACGACGAGCCCCCTCTCGATCCGCATGAACTCGAATTATTGCAGGCCCGGGCGCTGGCAGGTCAGGGTGAGTTTCACGCGGCGGCCGACAGGGCAGCCGCCATCATCGGCTTTGACATTGCCACACAGGCGTTCAGCTCCGACTCGGTATCCGATCCAGAGACACCCACCTCGCCCGACGAGCCAGGCCGGGCAGGCGGCGAGGTCGCGATTCAGGCGTCGCTGCTCCTCGCCTCCGTCCTCGCTGAAAATCTCATGGCACCGCAAGCCGCCGGCAGCGTGCTCGAGCATCTCGTCGCCTGCCACCCAAAAGACGCCCGGGCCTGGCTCATGCTGGCCCGTTGGCACCAGTCGCGCAACGAGCTTGCCAAGGCGGCGACGGCGGCGGCGAGGGCCGTCGCCATTGCCCCGCAGAATCCAGACGTCCTGCTTACCGACATTGAACTGTGCATTGCCGAGAAACGGTACGAGGTCGCCGCCCAATTGGCCGAGAAGGCCCGTGGCCTGTTCCCCAACGACGAACGCGTGATCCGCGCTCTCGCCACCATCGCGATGCAACAGGGCAGCCCCGAAAAGGCCGTCGCCATCCTCCGGGAGGGCTTGGCAGCGCAGCCGGGTCAGCCGGCACTGCTGCTCATGCTGGCCGAGGTTCAACTTCAGGACAACCGACTTGCGGATGCCGAACAGACGCTCAAGAGGGTCCCGGTCCAGCTGAGAGAGACGACCCCCGCCGCCGGGATGCTGGAGGCGAGGCTCCTCATCGCCCAAAAACGGTGGCTGGCAGCCAGGCAAAAACTCGAGAGCGTCCGTCCGTTGGCCGCCACATCCGAGACCTTGACGAGACAGATCGACCTCATTCTCGGGCAGTGCCACGAGATGCTGGGGCAATTCGACGAGCAACTGGCGGCCAACCAGCGCGTGCTCAGCGAGGATCACGAGTCACTGGCTGCCCGAACCGGCGTGGCCGCGGCGCTTGCGGCGGCAGGAAAGCCGGACGCGGCACTCGCCGAGTACGAGACGGTGGCCGCGGCACTCGCTCCCGATCGGATTGCGGCAATCCCGCAGGTTTGGTCACCCCTCCTGCAACTCCGCATCGCGAGCCAGATGAAACGCCCTGTTGCCGAACGCGACTGGGCGATAGTGGACCAGCTTCTCGATACCCTCCAGCAGTCTCCCTACGTCACCGGGTCACAACTGGCGATGCTGCGTGCCGACATCCTCGTCAGAAAAGGGGACGCGGCAGGGGCGGTGGCAATCCTCCGCGAGGAAACAGCGTCCAACCCGTCCAGCCCCCAGCCGCTGGCGGCCTTGGTGTTGTTGACCCTGAGGCAGGATGGCCTCGAAGCCGCCAGTGGTCTGCTGGAGAAGGCGCCGGCTGACTGTGCCGATGATCCGCTCCTGCTGCTGGTTCGCGCCCAATTAGCGGCACGGGCTCCCGCCGAGGAGTCGGCGGCCACATTGACCAAGCTGGTGGAAAAAGCCGCCACCCTTCCGACCGACCAGTCCGTGCAACTCCTGTCTTCGATCGCATCGATCCACCGCGGCATGGGGGAGCGCAGTCTGGCCGAGAGCACATGGCGGGCTGCGATCGAAAAACGGCCCGATGAACTGAGGATCCGCGCCGCGCTGTTTGAATTGGCCTGCGAGGAGGGAGATGTCGACAAAGCGCAGGCCGCGGCCGCCGAAATTGCCCGCCTAGCGGGAGAGACGAGTCCGCAGGCACGGGTAGCCAATGCCGCGAGCTTGGTGCTGAGTGTGCGCGTGCAGCAAGCCAAGAAAATGGCCGGTCTCAGCGACACTGACCGCGAAATCGATGCGATGGATCTCTCGGCGGAGGAGAGCGAGCAGCTCACCGCCGCCAAAAATCTGCTTATCGAAGCCGAGAATGACCGGCCCGGCTGGGCGCAGATCCAGCAACTCTTCGCCGAGATCGCCGGCCTTCAGGGCGACATGCCCGCCGCCATCGAACGGTTGCAGCAGGCCACGCGGCTGGGACCGGCAAATCCTGCGGTGATTCGCCAACTCGTTTCCTTGCTGTACCGCTCCAATCGCCTCGAGGAAGCGCAGCAGACCCTTGCTCTCGTGGGCCCAGACGGTCTCGATGGCATGGAGAGGGTCTCTGCGGAGATCGACCTGAAAGCGGGTCAGTTCGACCAGGCCGTGGCGGCGGCAGAACGCAGTCTTGCCGGCAATCAGAACCAATCCGCGGGCGATCTGCTCTGGTTCGGGCAATTGCTTGCCCGCGCCGGCAAGACCGATCGGGCGGAAGAGGTGCTGCAGCGGGCGTTGGACGCAAACCCCCGACAGGCGGCGGGCTGGATGGCGATGTTCTCGACCCAACTGGCGGCGGGCCAGCGACGGGCCGCGCTCAGGACGCTCGAGCAGGGTGGGGAAAAACTCGCCTCCCCCCGGCGGCAGCTCTTCGTCGCCCAGGGGCGGGAGATGCTCGGCGAGATCGACGAGGCGGAACGCAGTTTCAGGGAGGCCGTCACGGCCGCCCCAGACGACCCCGGAATCCTGCGCAGTCTGGCTGCTTTCCTCGTTCGACGCGGCCGACTGACGGCGGCGCAGGAGGAATTGCAGGCCATCATCGCCGTGCGCCGCGACGATCCCGCCGGCGTGCGGGCCCAGTTGTGGGCGCGTCGGACGCTCGCGGAAATCAAGGCTCAAAGCGGCGACTACCGCGACGTCGAACGCGCCATGAAACTGCTCGACGACAACATCGATCGGGAAGGGCGGCTGGCAGCCGAGGACCTCGCGATGCAAGCGGCGATCCTTGCGACCCGGCCCGAGCCCAGGAACTGGCGACGGGCGCTGGAGATCCTCGAACGTCTTTCCTCCCAGCAGCCACTGTCCACCGACCAGCGAACGCGAAAAGCTCAACTGCTCGAGCAACTGGGGCGGTGGGACGAATGCCGGGACGAGTTGCTGTCGATCGCATCGGCCCCCAACACGCCGCCGCCATTCCTGGCACTGCTCATCGAGCGACTGGTGCAGCACCGGGAACTGGAGGCCGCCCGTATCTGGCTCAAAACACTCGCCGATCGCATTCCCAATGCCCCAATGGTATGGGCGTTGCAGGCAAAGCTGTCACTCGCAGAGAACGACCGGAAGGCCGCCGTGACTGCCGTCCGCAAGCTGATGCCGGGTGACGCGGTGGCTCCCGAACTCGCCGGCCATCTGGGCCCACTTTCGCAACTTCTGGAGGAACTCAGCTTCGGCGGGGCTGCGGACAAGGTCTTGAGCCAGTTCGCGGCATCATCCAGTGACGGCGTGATCGCCCGGGCGGAATTCCTCGGTCGAAACAAACGCGGGGCCGAGGCGCTCGACCTGCTCGAGGCCTCCTGGGACAGGCTCCCTCTGGAAAACCTGCTCCGCACGTCCGTAAACGTGCTGCGATCGCTTGGAGAAAACGCGACCGCGGAACAGGCGGAAACGGTCAGCCGCTGGTTTGCAAAGGCCCGCCGCCAAGATCCGGATTCGCCCAACCTGGCGCTGCTGTTTGCCGACTTTGTCGACACGACGGGGACTCAGGACGAGGTCACGGGAATATACCGGGAGCTTCTGGCCCGCAAGGACATCCCGCCGCGCCAGGCCGCGGTGGTGGCCAACAACCTGGCCTTCCAACTCGCGAAGCCTGACACGGCGGAAGAAGCCGGGAAGTTGATCGAAATCGCCGTTGCCGAACTCGGCCCCCACCCCGACGTGCTCGACACGCGGGGAGTCGTGCTGCTGGCCGCAGGCAAGGGTGAGGAAGCGATCGCTGACCTGCAAGAAGCCGTCCTGACGCCCTCGGCGACGAAGTATCTTCATCTCGCCTCGGCTCTCGCTTCGCAGCAGCAGCTCAAGGAGGCCCGTGCGGCCTTCGCAGAGGCGAAGAAAATCGGTTTTTCCCCGGAGCAATTGTCCGGGGCGGATCGCCAGCGGCTGGAGGCCCTCGAAACCGCGCTCGCCGACTGACGACCTCGAAAAAGGATGGCGACGCCCGGAATCAGCCTTGCAACAGCCGTGATCGGGCCAGAGCATCCTCGGCCTCGGCAATGCGGCCCCCGCGCATGCACGCGACGCTCAAGGCGGTGTAACTGAAGGGATCGTTGGGCTCCAGTTCACACGCCCGGCGGGCATGCCTGATCGCCTCTTCATGCCGTTCCAGCCGGGTGCACCACGCCGCCAATGCCGAATGCGCAAGCGTAAAGTCTGGCTCCTGGACGACCAACTCTGCCAAAGCGGCCACCGCCTCCGCAAGTTTTCCCTCATTTTTCAAGGTTTCGGCTGCTGCGTAGCGGTCATCCCGGTTCATCATCGCGAAAATCTCCTCGTCGGAAAGTCGACTGCGGACGCAGTGTAGCGGCTTTCCGCAGTCTGGCGAGCCGGGAGAGGCGGGGGGGAGTCTCCTGTCCCAGCGAAACTGACATTGAATCGATCGGTTGGAGAAGCCGATAAACCGGTCTAGAGGGCGAACTTCGCCTCCCCAACCGCGGGTATTGCGGTGACCGCGGACCCTCTTCCGGCGTGGAACACCCCGTGAGCATTCATCCGTTGGCAAACGTCAGCCCCGACGCCCGCTTGGGTACCGGCGTGAATATTGGTGCGTTCGCCAGCGTGGAGGCCGACGTCGAACTCGGCGACCACTGCGTGGTGGCGTCGGGAGCGGTGATCAAATCGGGCGTGAAGGCCGGCAATCACAACGAATTCTGCGAACACAGCGTCATCGGCGGAGCCCCGCAACACGCCGGCCGTCCCCAGCACATTGGTCGAGTCGTCATCGGCGAGAACAATGTCTTCCGCGAATACGTCACCGTGCATCGCGCGCTCAAACCAGAGATCGCGACGACCGTCGGCAACGGAAATTACATGATGGCCAACGTGCATGTCGGTCATGACTGCACGGTCGGCAACACGGCCATTTTCGCGAACGGTGCCATGCTCGGCGGACATGTTTCCGTGGCGGATCGAGCCTTCGTTTCGGGGGCCGTCGCCGTGCACCAGTTCTGCCGCATCGGTCGGCTGGCCATGGTGGGCGGTCATGCCCGAGTCGTTCAGGACGTTCCGCCATTCATGCTGCTGGACGGTCAGAGCGGTTGCATCGTCGGTCTCAATGTCGTCGGCCTGCGGCGCAGCGGACATACGGCGGACGACATCGCCTCCCTGAAGGCGGCCTACCGACTCGTCTACCGACGCGGCCTCCCCTGGAAGGACGTTTTGGAGACACTTCGTCTTGAATTCCCGACGGGGCCCGCGGCGCATTTGCTCGAATTTCTCTCCAGCGGCACTCGCGGTTTCGCACAGGAACGCCGGGCTCCTCCGGCGGCAACGCTGCGGCTGCGAGTCCCCGACGAAGATGCCGGGGCGCCGATCCGCATCAAGGCCGGCTGAGTGGCCGACACGGCCGACGCGGCGTTCTCAGGGCATTTTTTCGGCCTTTTCCGCGTGCCCGACCGTTTCTAGCGGGGGCGGACGGCAACGGTTGCGCCGGTCATGACGCCCCGCGAAGAATTTCCGGTGCCGGAAGATCGCCCCGGCGCGAAAGATGGGCAAAGATTGCAGGGTGCGGCCGGCACGGCGCCGACCCCTCGCTCTTCCAGTTCTTCTTGGCTCCGCCGTCATGCAACCCACTCCGCCGGTGTGGCCTCATAACGCCGCCCCCCAGGCCTTTCCAGCTGCGGATGCAGTGCCTGATGCAGTGCCCGCAGGAGCCGTTGCCCGCATGGGGGCTCGCGCGATCGCACCTGCGACGAGGCGATCCATCGCCAGGCGGCTGCTGTTTTGGTTCCTCGTGATCGCACTCACGCCCTGTGCGGTGCTCACGGCCATCACCTCGCGAATCGCCTCGAATGCGCTCGAGCAGTCCATCCGCGACAACCTGATCCGCACCGCCACATCGAAGGCAAACGAGTTGGAGAACTATGCGCTGCAGCGCATCCGCGAAGGCAGGGTGCTCGCCCACGACCCGGCCGTGATCCGCGTCGCCCGTGAATTGGGAGCGATCCGCCGCGACGGGGACGGTCCAGACGCTCCAGCGCGTCGCAAGGCCAGCGCTGAGTCTTCTCCCGAATTCGCGGCGTTTCTCGAGCATGCAGCCAAGGAACTTGGCTACGCACAGTGTCTTCTCATCGACACCACCGGGCGTGTCGTCTTTACGCTGGACGGGACGATCCCGCTCGGCTCCTCGGTGCTCGCGATCGGTCCGGCTGCATCGACGCTCGCCGGCGGGTTCGACCGCTCCCGCACACTGCTCCAGACCGAACTGAGTGGCTTTCAGGCCCACGGTAACGACAGTCTGCCGCTGGCTTTCGTGACAAGCCCGATCATCGACGAAGGCACCGTCATCGGTGTGCTGGCGATCGGAATCGGCCCGCAGCGTATCTGGGAAATCCTCTCCGACCTCAGTGGCTTGGGCGCCACCGGCGAGATCGTGACGGGCGAACGACAGGGCGACAACCTGATGCTCACCGCGCCGCTGCGACACGAGACGGGTGCGGCGTTTCGCAAACAGATTCCCTTCGGGGCAACGCGGGCATCGGCAACCCAGCGGGCTGCCGCCGGAGAAGAGGGCTATGGACCGGCGATCGACTACCGCGGGCAAGCGGTGGTTGCCGCCTGGCGGTTTCTGCCCAGCTTCCGCTGGGGCTTGTGCGTCAAGCAGGACACCCGCGAAGCCTATGCGATTCTCCGCTGGCAACGGGCGGCGATCGTCGGATTGTCGCTCGCCACGATCCTGGGTGTCGGAATCGCGGCCCTCGCGCTGGCACGAAGCTTTTCAACGCCCATCCGCGCGGCCGTGGACGTCGCCCGCAGGGTGGCGGGCGGAGACCTGCGTGCCACGGGAATACCCGCGGAAGATGCGTCGGGGGACGATGAAACGGGTGCCCTGCTGACCGCGATCCAGACGATGACGAACAACCTGCGCGGCCTGATCGGACGCATCCAAAAGTCCTCGGTGGCCCTGATCTCGACCGCCACTGCCATCCAGGCCACCTCCGCTGAACAGCAACAGATGATTACCGACTACGGTGCGTCGACGAGCCAGGCCGTCGCGGCTGTCAAGCAGATTTCGGTCACCAGCCAAGAACTCCTGCGCACGATGACCGAGGTCAACGACATGGCGGCCCACACGGGCGCCATGGCCACCGACGGCCGCAAAAATTTGGCCGGAATGGACGGCACGATGCGTCAACTCGCCGAGAGCACCCAGTCGTTCGGCTCCAAACTGTCGCTCATCAGCGAACGTGCCGCCACGATCAATCTGGCGGTGACCACGATCACCAAAGTGGCCGACCAGACGAATCTGCTCTCCATCAACGCCGCCATCGAGGCCGAAAAGGCTGGAGAATACGGCGCGGGGTTCCTGGTTGTGGCCCGTGAGATCCGCCGCCTGGCCGACCAGACGGCGGTGGCCTCGCTCGACATCGAGCAGATGGTCAAGGAGATGCAACACAGCGTGTCGAGTGGTGTGATGGAAATGGACAAGTTTGCCGGGCAGGTCCGGTCGAGTGTCCACGAGATCAGCGATGTTTCCGCAAAACTTGGGGAAATCATCTCTGCCGTGCATGGCATCAGCGGACGGTTCGAACAGGTGACCGAAGGCATGCGGGCACAATCGCAAGGAGCAGCGCAGATTCGTGAGGCGATGATCCGCCTTGCCGAAGGAGCGGCCCGCACGGCGTCTTCCCTCGACAATTTCAACCAGGCGACCTCCCACCTCCGCGGAGCGGTCGGGGACCTCAAGGAGGAGGTATCGCGGTTCACGACCTGACGCCGGCGACGGCGCCCGTCGTCCGCCGCGTCCACCCGGTCATGCAATTGCTCTGCTTTTCCGTCGGGTCCGAGGACTACGCGATCGAATCGCGACAGGTCATCGAGGTGCTGCCTCTGGTGGCGGCACGGCCAATCCCCCGCATGCCCGATTTCATCCGAGGAGTCTTCGCCCATCGAGGCCAGATCGTGCCCTTGGTCGATCTGGGGCGGCGGCTGGCCGACCGGCCGCTTCGGGAGCGACTGAGCACGCGGGTGATCCTCGTGGAGTTTTCACCACCCGTGGGGCCACGGCCCCAGCCGACGGTCCGGCTGGGGGTGGCGGCTGAAAACGTGGTCTCCCTCTGCTCCAGCGACGATGCCGAAGCATCTTTGCCCACCATGCATCCGCCCGACGCGGCCTACTTGGGACGCCTCTTGCGGATCGGCGGCCGGACCATGCAGATGATTGCCGTCGAGCACCTGCTGCCACCGGAAATCATGGCCGGCCTCGTGTTCCCGCTCCCGGCATGCCCCCCCCTTCCTGGCGTGTCATAATGTGGTCTCCACCATGCATGCCTTATCCCCCCATCCCGAGACCCGTCGTGCCGTCGAGGACTTCCTGCGACAGACGATCGGCCTGGATCCCGAAACCATCGGCAGCACCGCCATCGATCGCGCCATCGGCTCGAGAGTGCAGGCCCACGCCGATCGCGACGAACAGGCCTTTCTTGCGCGGCTCGCCCACGATGCCGAAGAACGGATCCGGCTGATCGAGGAGGTGGTCGTACCCGAGAGTTGGTTCTTTCGCGATCCCCAGGTGTTCGGCCTTATCCAACGGTTCGCGACCACGATCACCGCATCCCCCGGCCAGACGCCGATCCGGATCCTGTGCGTCCCCTGCGCCGCAGGAGAGGAGCCATACTCCGTGGCCATGGCGTTGCTGGAGGCCGGACTGGCTGCCCATCAGTTCCGGATCGACGCGGCCGACGTCAGTCGGGCCGCTCTGATGCGGGCGGCGGAGGCGACCTACTCGGCCAACGCCTTCCGGGCCGAGGATCTGTCGTTCCGTGACCGCTGGTTTCGCCTGCAGGGTGGTGCAGCCAGACTCCATGACACGGTGCGGCAGCAGGTGTATTTCTTCCAGGGCAATCTGCTCGACCCGTCATTCGCCGCCGACCACGAGTCGTACGACGTCATCTTCTGTCGCAACCTGCTCATCTACCTGACGGCCGAGGCCCGCCACGCCGTGGAGCGGGCGATCGACCGGTTGCTCGCACCGGACGGGCTGCTGGTGCTGGGCGCTGCCGAACCACCGATCATGAAGGCTCCGTGGATACCGGCCGCCAGCAACTCGGTGTTCACGCTGCGTCGCGGTGCCCGCCCGGCGGAAGCACTCCCCGTCTCCATGCCCTGGCGTCGGCCACTCGAGCGCGTGCAGCCGGCCGACGCGCCCCGCACCGACAGCCCGGCCGCAACCATTGCCCTGCCGGGCAATCGACCGCGGATTCCCGAGGCTGGCGACGCCACTGCCCCGAAGCCCGCGATCGACGACCTGCTGCGCGAGGCGAAAGCACTGGCCAATGCCGGCCACCACGCCGAGGCATTGGCATTGTGCAAACGCAACGAGCTGTCGATGGGGCCATGCCCGGAAATGTTCTTCCTGATGGGCATGCTGCATCAGGCGATCGGCGATCTTGATCGGGCCGAGGGCTGCCTCCACAAGACTCTCTATCTCGACTCCAACCACGACGAGGCGCTGCTGGCCCTCGCTCTCGTGGCGACACGGAGGGGCGACGGCCGCATGGCTGAGACATACAGGCAGTCCGCCGCCCGCGTGCTGAAGCGAAAAGGGACGTCATGAACAGTGGCTTCACCGACCACGGCCGTGAGGTGGTGGCACCGATGGAACATTGCTGGCGCCGCGTCGGCGTGAGCGGTGATCGCAGTTGCCCGGAGCTGACCACCTTCATCCACTGCCGCAACTGCCCGGTGGTGGCGGCTGCGGCTCGCCACTTCTTCGATCGCCCCGCCCCTCCGGGCTACCTGGAAGCATGGGGTGAGGTCCTCGCTGCCCCCGAAGCGACCTCCACTGCCGAAGCGAGGAGCGTGCTCGTCTTCCGCCTGGGAAACGAATGGCTGGCCCTCCCCACAGCCGTGCTCGTCGAAGTCACCACGCCACGGAAACTGCACCACGTGCCGCATCGCTCGGGCAACATCCTTGCGGGGCTCGTGAACATCCGCGGCCAACTGCAACTCTGCGTCCGACTCGCCGGACTGCTCGGCCTGGAAACGCCGGCCGCGGACTCCCCCTTCGTGGCTCCTGCGGCCCGGCTGCTCGTCGTCGAGCACAGGGGAGGGCGCGGCATGGAACGCTGGGCTTTCGATGTCGATGAAGTGGCGGGCGTGCATCGTCTGCCGCGGCAGACGCTTGGTTCCGCCCCTGCGACGGTGAGCAACGCGGCCAAGCACATGACAGCCGGTCTCTTCGCCTGGCAGGACAAGACGGTGGGGTTGCTCGACGAGGCCCGGCTGCTGAACGGCCTGCCCCGACTGGTTTCAGGATGACTCCAAAGACCTGCAGCAGCCAGGAACCGGTGCGATGGAAGACCTGAGCGGATTCTCGATGCTGGAACTCTTCCGCCTCGAAGCGGAGACGCAGACGGCCGCGCTCTCTGCCGGCGTGCTGGCCATCGAGCAACTCGAGCATTCCCCGGCCGCGATCGAATCGATGATGAGGGCGGCACACTCGCTCAAAGGTGCCGCGAGGATCATCGGTCTCGACCCTGCCGTACGGGTTGCCCACGCCATGGAAGAGGTCTTCGTGGCGGCGGGCTGCGGGCTCTTCAAAGTGCGTTCCGAGCATGCGGACGTGCTGCTGGAGGGAATCGATTTTCTGGCCTCGATCGCGCGCGCCAATGATGCACTGGCTCCCGACGGGCCATGGACGGCATCGGCAAATGCCCTCGTCGCGCGGTTGGCCACGATCCACACCGCCGGCGCCACGCCACCCCCTGCCCCCGAGCCTGCCCCCGAACCGTTCGCCTCGGACCCGTCGCCGTCGGCTGCCCCCCTGGCCTCCGAACCGGTCGACCGGGTGGTACGGGTCTCGGCCGACAGCCTGACGCGACTGGTGGCGCTGACCGGCGAATCGCTGGTTGAGGCCCGCCAACTTCGCCCCCTGATCGACGGTCTGCTCGCCCTCCGCAGCATGCAGACAAAACTCTGCAACACCGTCGAAAGACTCGGCGATCGCTCTCGTGCAAACGATCTTCTAGAGTCCGACACAGGGGTCGCCATCGCGGCCACTCTCCGCGAACAGGCCGATGCCATGCGTGCCGGGATCAGTCGGTACTGCGAGGATTTTGAGAGCTATGCCCGACGCACCGAGAACCTCTCCAGCCGGCTGCACCACGAAGTCATCGCCAGCAGGATGCGGCCGTTCGCCGACGGCATTCGCGGTTTTCCCCGTCTCGTGCGTGATCTTGCCCGCTCCCTCGGCAAGCACGTGCGGCTGGAAGTCCGCGGCGATCAGACCGGCGTCGATCGCGACATCCTGGAAAAGCTCGAGGCGCCGCTCTCCCATCTCATCCGGAACGCGCTCGATCACGGGATCGAGGATGCCAGAACCCGGGAGGCTGGGGGCAAGCCCGGGATCGGCACCATTCTCCTCGAGGCGCGGCACCGTGCCGGCGCGCTTGTCATCACGTTGACGGATGACGGAGCAGGCGTTGACGTCGGGCTGTTACGGGCGACGGCGGTCGACCGTGGGCTCGTCGCAGCCGAGGTCGCGGACCAACTCTCGGAGCAGGAAGTGCTGGAGTTCCTCTTCCTGCCCGGATTCTCCACGAAACGGACGGTCACGGAAATTTCCGGTCGGGGCGTGGGGCTGGACGTGGTGCAGAGCATGGTGACGGCCGTTGGTGGCAGCGTGCGGGTGGCGACGGTGGCGGGCAGACAAACGGTCTTCACGCTCCAACTGCCGATCACCATGTCGGTGATCCGGGCGCTGCTGGTCGAGATCGGTGGAGAGCCCTATGCCTTCCCGCTCACCCGCATCGACCAGATCATCTCCTGCGGACAGGCCGACATCCGCACCGTGGAGGGCCGCCACTATGTCGAACGCGACGGCACAGCGATTGGCCTCGTGATCGCGGCTCAAGTGTTGCACCTGCAGGCGGACCGCCCCCCTCCTCTGGCGACCGACGCGCCCCTGCCGGTGGTCGTCATCAGCGATCGTGGCCAGCGGTTTGGCATGATCGTCGATGCCTTTCTTGGCGAGCGTGATCTGGAGGTTCGACCGCTCGACCCGCGGCTGGGCCGCGTGCCCGACATGAGCAGCGCATCGTTGCTCGAGAATGGCGACCCGGTGCTGATCGTCGATGTCGAGGACCTCGTGCGCTCGATCGGCGCCCTGCTGATGGGACGACGGCTGACACGCGTGGAATTCGCCCGGATCAGTGAACAGTCAAGCCGGCGGAAGCGGATCCTCGTGGTCGACGACTCGATCACCGTGCGGGAACTCGAACGGCAATTGCTTCAATCGCGTGGCTTTGCCGTCGACGTGGCGGTCGATGGCATGGACGGCTGGAACGCCATTCGCAGCGGGCATTACGACCTGGTGGTGAGCGACGTCGACATGCCGCGACTGGATGGCATCGGGCTCATTTCGCTCATCAAGGCCGACCCCGTGAGAAAGGCCATTCCGATCGTGATCGTCTCGTACAAGGACCGCGAGGAAGACCGCCTCCGCGGGCTGGAAGCCGGCGCCAACCGCTATTTGACCAAGACAAGCTTCCATGACGAGAGCTTCCTCCATACGATCGTCGACCTGATCGGCGAGCCGACCGATTGAGCCGATGCGATTGCCACACTGGTGACTGGGAGTCGACGGGCCGTGAGAATAGGAATCGTCAACGACGTACGGACCGCCAGCGAGGCGCTGCGCCGCGTGGTCAGCAGCCTTCCCGACCACACCGTCGCCTGGATGGCGGCCGATGGCGTGGAAGCGATCGCCATGGCGAAACGCGACCGCCCCGATCTGATTCTCATGGATCTGATCATGCCGCACATGGATGGCGTGCAAGCAACTCGCCAAATCATGGCCAGCACCCCCTGTGCGATCCTCATCGTCACCGCCACGGTGAGCGGCAACATCTCGCTGGTATACGACGCCATGGGATTCGGCGCCTTGGATGCGGCCGATACGCCGACGCTCGGCCCGTCGGGCGAGGTCACGGGCGCCGCCGCCCTCGCCGACAAGATCGCCACCGTCTCCAAGATCGTGGGAAGCCACGCCGCGACAGGCCGGCCGCCGCGGGCGGAGGAACCCCCGGTCACTCCACGCATGCTGGTGATCGGCGCCTCCACCGGCGGCCCCAAGGCGATCTCCGATCTGCTCCTGCCCCTGCCACGTGACTGGAACGTGGCCGTCGTCGTGGTGCAACACGTCGACGTCGCCTTTTCCCAGGGCTTGGCCAAGTGGCTTGGGGAACGCACCGGCCATGCCGTCCGCGTCGCCGGGCACGGCGAGCGGCCGCAGGCCGGCGTCGTGCTGCTGGCAGGAACGAACGACCATCTCGTGCTGTCGAAGCAGCGCACGCTCGAGTATCGCGAGGAGCCGCGGGAGCTGTTCTTTCGCCCCAGCGTCGATGTCTTCTTCGAGAGCGTAGCCGATCATTGGCCGCAGTCAGGCGCGGCTATCCTTCTCACCGGCATGGGCCGGGATGGGGCGAGGGGGATGGCCAAACTGCGTTCCTGCGGCTGGCATACGATCGCCCAGAACGAGGCCACCAGCGTCGTCTGGAGCATGCCCAAGGCGGCCATAGACCTGGGCGCCGCGTCCGAAGTGCTCGCCGTCGAGCAGATGCCGGCGGCGATCATGTCGCGGCTGAATCGCTAGGTCGCCTGCGGATGTCCGGCGGGGAATCGAGTGGCCTGTCACGGAATCACGAACCGAAACCGCTGCTCTCCACAACGAAAGAAGCTCCAGGGCGTCAGGCCGACGGCGGAAATCGACACCCAGATTCCGTTGCGGGTCGTTTCCGCAGCGATCATCCACGTGCCGTCACGCATCCGCTTCAGTTCGGCATGCCGGTTGGCCAGCAGCGGGTCGTCGAGTTCGATGTCGGCACCGCCGCCGGCGCGCCCGATCACCAACTTGTCGGATCGCAGGGAGAACTCCACCGCTCCCGGCTTTGCCGAGGCCTCCGTCAATACGGGCCACACAGCATCCGGAATGTGCCTACCGTCCAAAAGATTGGTATCTCGCGTCATCAGAGGCATCGAACCGGGCTTCAGCGGGTTTCGCAGCCGGAATCGCCGCGTGCCCAGAATGAGAATGGCGTTTTCGTGCAGCACCGCACGAACGCACCGCACGAACGTGCCATTGACGCTGTCGAGATCGTGCAGATGCCATTGAAACCCGCCCTTCCAGGGCGTGCGGCGAATCTCGGCATGGGCGCCCGAGATCGAGGTGTCGTTGGGGATCTGGACATCCCCGGAGGTCCGGCCGATCGAGAACCGTTCCCGGCGAAGCCGCACTTCCTCGCCCTGTTCCATCGAGCCATCGTCGAGAATGGTCAGCACCGGCACGGGAGGCCGAAGGCACGGCCGAAAATCGTGACTGTCTTCGGGGGCATACCTCGGCTCGCTGCCCCGCCCGAAGGCATCCGGTTCCGACACCCATTTGACGATCCGGCGGACGGATGGAACCTCCTCGATGACGGGCGGAAGTTCCTGGGCATTCAGATGCTGGTTATCGAATTCCTCGGCCATGCCTCCCCTCGCTTGTTCTGCCGACTCGCTCTCCCAGCGGCCAACCGGCCGCCCTTCTCCAGCTTCATTCTACCCCACCTTTGCCGGAGGGGCTTGGCCGCGTTCGATCAGACGCATCACCGCAAGTACGCCCCGCTCGCACTGGAGCGGGTCGGCGGCCGATTTCCGTGGCGGCACCCCCACCACTTGCACGCCGACAGGCAGGCCTCGGCTGCCGCGGTCCACGGCCACGGCAGCCCGCACCACCCGATCACGGCTGCCCCCCCGCCCCGCCTCCTCGTCCGGCCTGACCCACGTGACCGGCACGGCTCCCGCGGGCAGATCGAGCAGGTTGGCCAGGAGGCACGGTGACGCCGCCAGCACCAGCCGCGCCGCCATGCCATGCCGAAGCGCCGGCAGGGCCGACACGGGACAGACGATCGCGTCGTACGAGGCGACCTGCGCTGCAAATCGCATGGCGAAGTCTTCACGCTGAGCGCAGAGGTTCGCGAACGCTCTACCCCGTCTCGGACCGGTGACACGCAGGGCCTCGGCCTCGATGGCGCCACCCGTGGCAGAAGAGGCCAGAGCCACCAGCGACCGCAGCCAGCGTGGCATGGCCGCCAAGCGGAGCAGCCGCGCCACGGGGACAATCGGCCGCGTGCCTGCAAAAAGCCGACGGATGTCGGCGCCGCCGTCCGCGGAGAGGATTGCCAGCAGGAGCCAGGCAGCCTCTGCGGCGAGACTGCCATCCAACCGGACCGTCTCCACCCCTGCCCGTGCGAGATCACCGACCGCCTCGTGCACGGCCCGTCGCACCGCCGGGGATGGCTCGATCGGGCCGGCATCATCCCACCAGGCGATCCGCAGGCCGGTGCCGCGGGCTTCGGGATGGAGCCCCACCGTCACGGCGTGAGCGGTTCCTCCGTATTGCCCCGTCGGATCGACCAGTGGTCCTCCCCCCAACGCGTCCAACGCCAGCGTCAGATCGTCGACGGTCCTGGCAAGAAAGCCAGCCCTGGGCCGCACGACCTCGAGATGCGGCTGGGTGTCGAATGCGCCGCCGTCGCCGATCACGACCGACCGCGGCAAGAATCCGGCGATACCACACGCATGCGCCGGCTGTCGGATGCTGCCGGCCAGATCCGTGCCTACCGCGAGCGGCACGACGCCGGCGGCGACCAAGGCCGCGTCGCCACCGCTCGAACCACCAGGGCCACGGGTGGCGTCGAACGGGTGCTGGGTGCGGCCCCACACCGGATTGTCCGTTTCATGCAGATACATCGCCTGCGGAACGTTTCCCTTGCCGACGACAATCGCTCCAGCCCGTCGCAGTCGGGCGACGATCGGCGCATCCGCGATATCGACCGCCTGCCGCCGGGATGGGATGCCAAGACTCGTCACCAGGCCGGTCACGGCGAAGCATTCCTTCACGCTCACCGGCACGCCGGCGAGCGGTCCTCCGCCGCCGTTGTCACGGAGGCTCGCCTCGAGTCGCCCTGCCTCCAGGCGGGCTGCCGCCTCTCGCGACTGCACCAAGGCATTCAGCTTCACGGCCGTTTCGGCATGTCGGGCGACATGCTCGGCAAACACCTCGCTCGGCCTGACGTCACCCGCAGCGACGCCCTTGGCGATGCTCACCGCCGATGCTGCCACCAGGTCTCCTTCCCACCGCACGGCACGCGAACAGGCTGTCGTACGGCTACTCCTGTTCGAAATCGGCAGGCTGTTGGCGATCGACCGGCCTGACGTCGGCGGCCCAGACGGTGTCACCGTCAAACAACACGCCTGAGATCATGACCCGTTCCCCGGCGTCTGCCGGGGGAGCAAGGCGGGAGATGACCGCCACCGTGCGGTCGGTGCCATCTCCGCGGACTCCGGACAACACGGCCCTCGTGCTCCAGTAGGGACCGACCTGCCGCGATGCACCAAGCGTGGCCAGCAACGTGACGCCATCCGCCTGCTGTTTCTGTTTGGTGAGCCACATCAGGCCGAGCCTTTCGAGATCCTTGACGGCTGCATCACTGTCGCAGATTCGATCGAACAGGACGTTGGCCGCAGCCGGAGGCTCCGAAAGCGACCGGCCCGAATCGGATGCGGCCGTTTCCAGCCGAACAAGTTCCTCGCCAAGTTGCGCGAGCCGTTTGTACCACGCGACAGACAGGCGATCGCGAGCCGGGTCGGCCGGATCGGAAACCGTCGCCAAAGCCTCGAACGCCTGCGACGCCCGCTCCGCCGCCGTCTCCACACCGGTCAGATCAAGCGGCGGCAACGCGGCGGGCGCCGCAATCGGAGCGGCGCTCACCGCATCGTCCATCACGGCATCGAGTCCGGGCAATGGGCCCGCTCCGAGCACCGCGTCAAGCTCCGAGTCAGCGGCCATGGCCGGCAAGGCAGCGGCCACTTGGGCACCGGCATCCTTGCCCGGCGTGACTGGTCCATCCGCCGGTTGTGCGACCTGAGCCGCCTCGTCCGGCTTGGCAGCTGGTTCAGTCGGCTGCAGGGGGGGTTCCGGCTCATCGTCCGATCCAGCCACGTTCATCCGCTCGGTCGGCTCGGTCGGCTCGGTCGGCTCGGTCGCGGCAGCGTCCGTCGCCGTGGGCTCAGCGACGGCCGCCGTGGCGACTTCATCACCGGTCGGAAGATCGTCGAGCGATGGGCCGTTCTTCAGACCGCTGGCCGGCTCTGCTTTCTTCGCCGGCCTGTAACCGGGCTGAAGCTTCTCGGGCAGCAGAAATGCCAGTTGCGGGGGCGCTTTTTTTGCGAATTTGAATGGATCCTTGTGAAATCCCCAGATCAGAATCGCATACGTGACCGGCAGGGCCATCAGCCCGCCCAACACGACGCCCACCATCTGGCCGATACCGCTCCCCTTTTTTTTCGTCGAGGCAAGCCTTGCACCATGTTTGGCGGCGGTTGCAGCTGCGGCTGCTCCAGCCGCCACCACGGCGGCCCCTGGAAGAGCGATCGAGTCGGCATCGTTCTGATCCAAACCGTCCTGCCCCAGATCCATCGCCCCCGGAACCGGCTCGTTGTCCGCAAACGGAAACGCTCCACCGATCACCCCGGTGTCGAAAGAAACATCTTCCGACTGCGGATCGCCGGCCGACTCTCCGAAATCGGGTGCACCGCCGAGATCACTGCCGGTCTCGATGGCGTCTCCTGCCATCGGCTCCCCGCCCAGATCAGCCAGCCCCAACTCGTGTGCAATGTCCTGATCGTCGAACTCGTCGTTGGCAAAATCGCCGATGGCGAAGTCGTCCGGAGCCGACTCGTCGGGCACGTCAGGCATCGAGATGATGCCGGAACGACCGGTACCGATCAGAATATCCGACCCGGCCGCCTCGACTTCGGGCGGCGGAAACACGGCGAGGGGGATCTCGTTCAGCGACGCGTCCTGTTGCTCTTCAGCCGGCGACGCATCGCCGGCGACAAACGGCTCAGTGGATTCCTCCACCGCGTCGGGATCGGAATCCAGCGACGCAATCATCGGCTCCTCGACCGGCGGAGCGTCGGACTCGAACGGCACCTCGATGCCACCAGCAACCGGCATCTCCTCGATACCCTGAGCGAGGCCTGGATGGAAGGCAGGCTGCGGCTCATCCTCGAGTCCCGCGAAGTCAAACGAAAGCTCCTCGACCTTGTCGTCCGTGCCACCGATGTCCAATCCGGCCCACGGATCCGACTCCTGACTCTGCTTGTCGTCGTCTTTGGTCATCGATTGCTCCCCGCTCGACGCCCACACCGGGGTTCCGTGACCGGTGGGCCGCCAACGCGTTTGACTGTGCCTGGTGCCAGACTCGTTGTCCGACACACGAAAGCTCTCCGCTTCATCCGAAGTCTACCATCGGCCTGACTGTGGTCCGAATCCGCTGTCCGGCACGGAATTCGGGGGTGGCGATGCACCGGCCCCCGGCAGGCCGCCGGGCCGACCCAAGCCCCCCGAAGCGAACTTCAGGCGATCCCGTAGGCCGCCCCGTACCGCCGGCGGAGGCTCTCCACGAGCCAACGTTCCGACACCAGCTCCCCGGTGGCCCGCTCGACGAGGGCGGCCGATTCGAACTGGCGCCCGTGGGCATGAACGTGCTGCTGCAGCCAGGAGAGCAGCCCCTCGAAGCGGCCGGCGGCGATGTCACGGTCGATCTCGGGCAGCTGCCGGGTCGCCGCGGCCATGAGTTGGGCGGCGAAAATGTTGCCCAACGTGTAGGTCGGGAAATACCCGATCAGCCCGGCGCTCCAGTGGATGTCCTGCAGCACTCCCTCCGCGTCGGACGAGGGACTGCAGCCGAAGTCCCTGGTAAACCGCTCGTTCCATGCTTCCGGCAGATCGGCGACGGCCAGATCGCCGTGGACCACGGCACGTTCGAGATCGAACCGCATCATCACGTGGAGGTTATAGGTGACCTCGTCGGCCTCCACCCGGATCAACGATGGTTCGACCACCATCAGCGACTGCTGCACGCTCGCCGCAGTGGCATCCGCCAAAGCCTGTGGAAAAAACGCCCGCGCGATCGGGAAACACCATTCCCAGAACGCGGGCGAGCGGCCGACAAGGTTCTCCCAGAGCCGTGACTGCGACTCATGAATGCCCAGCGACGCCGCCTCACCGGGAGGCAGACCATACCACTCGGCTGGCAATCCCTGCTCGTAGAGACCGTGCCCGGCCTCGTGCAAAACGCCATAGAGCGCGGTGGGAAGGGCATCCGCATCCCAGCGGGTCGTGATGCGGCAATCGTCCGGCCCCACGCCGGAGCAGAACGGGTGTGCCGTGGTGTCGAGTCGCCCGCGTTGGAAATCGAACCCGATCCGGGAGGCAACCTCACGAACGAATGGCTGCTGATCGGCCACGGGATAATGGCGACGCATGATCGCATTGTCAGGCCGTCGCGGCGATCCGATGCACGCCTGCAACAAGGGCACGATCTCGGCCCGCAGCCTGCTGAACTGCGCCGCGATCGCAGGCCACCGACTGCCAGGCTCGTAGTCATCCAGCAGCGCGTCGTACGGGTCGGCAGCGGGCATCCTGCAGGCCGCCAATTCACGTTTCAGGTCGAACACCCGCTGCAGCCACGGCTCCAAGACCTTCCACGACGACTCTGCGCGGGCCGTCACCCAGGCCTGCTGGGCCTCGACGCATGTTTTCGCCAAGGCTCCCACGAGGCGTTCCGGCACACGGGCGTGCTTGTCAAAATCCTTGTGCAGCAGACGGATGGCCGCGCGCACCTGCGGCCCGCCCTCCTGCGCAAGCGGCCCTGCTGCCAAGGTGGCCAACCGCTCCCCATAGGCAGGATCGGACCGCAAGCGATGCGCGAGGGTGGCCACGGACTCCGCCTGGGCCGCCCGGTAGCCCGCGGCCTTCGGCGGCATCATCGTCTGCTCGTCCCACCCCAGCAGCGATTCCACCGACGCCAGCACGGCGGCCTGCCGCGCGTGCGCGCAGACATCCTCGAACAGTTGGTGCTGGGGGGATTGGCCGGGCAGGCCGGGGAGGTGTGACGGCATGCTGGAGAGTATGCTGAGGGGTGGCCGACCTGGCAATCACGGTCGTCCATGCAACACCCTGCCACAACTCCCGCCATGCTTGACGTGCTCGTGATCGCCCCGCATCCCGACGATGCCGAACTCGGCATGGGTGGCACCATCGCGTTGATGCTGGCACAGGGTCTCTCCGTGGGCGTGCTCGATCTGACCGATGGCGAACCGACACCGCGTGGATCACGGGAGACTCGAGCCCGCGAGACGGCGGCAGCCACCGCGGCGCTCGGGCTTCCCTGGCGAGAAAACCTCGGTCTTCCCAATCGCCGCCTGCGTGCCACACTGGCCGCCCGCGCGTCACTGGCCGGGGTCATCCGCCGCGTCCGTCCCCGTTGGCTCTTCGCCCCCTACTGGGTCGACGCCCATCCCGATCATGTCGCCGCCACCAGACTCGTCGAGGCGGCGCGGTTCTGGGCCAAGCTCACCAAGTGCGATCTGCCCGGGGAACCATGGCACCCGGAACGCATCTACTACTACTGGTGCGTGCATCTGAAACTCGTCCGTCAGCCGGCCTTCGTGGTGGACATCTCCACGACCTGGGAAGCCAAGTGGGCAAGCCTGGCCTGCTATTCGAGTCAGTTTGACCAGACCGCCCCCAAGCCCACGGTGCTCGACAGGGTCGAGGCTGCCTCGCGCTGGTGGGGAGCGACGATCGGCACGCTCCACGGCGAGCCTTTTTCGTCGCGGGAACCGATCGCCCTGCGGGGCTTCACCCACCTGTTTTAGGCCCTCTTCGGGGGCATGCGGGTCGCTTGCGCACCTCCATCCAAGCCCCGACTCCATCCAAGCCCGCAGCGCCAGCACGGGACAGCCTTTTGGCGGCCATCCATGTCGCCCCGCCGCCGACCCTGGTTGGGGGGTAAGGCGAGATGGCCCGATCACGGCGACCGGGCGGGTGTCTCCCGGAAGGCTGGACGCACCTGACATTGGCTGCCGATACGAATTTTCGGGGGCCGAGGTGCGGCCGCTCGACCTGCAGGATGTGGCGGATGGCTTCCCGGGACATCAACGTCATCGCACTCGTCAAGGGCGGAGAACGCTACGTTTTCCTCTATGACGATGACAGCCGCGAGGAAACCCTGCGGACCCTCGCCCGCTACGCGTCGAATCCGGAGTTGAGTTTCTCCTGGTACGACGCGGCCACCCTCGGTCAAAAGGTCCGCGGGAGCACGTCGCACAGCCGTCGTCACCGTTTCGTGCCCCGCGCCGACCGCCCAGCGTAGGCAGTCCCGATGGCAGCGCACTCGTCGGCAGCAGGAGATGCCTTCTCGGCGGCGATCGAGCGGTTCCTCCGATTTCTCGCCGCCGAACGCGGCGCCTCCCCACTGACCCTGAAGAGCTATCGCGAGGATCTCCGGCAGTTGGAGGAGTTCCTGCGGTCGGCCGGCTGCCGCACGCCTGCAGAAGCCTCCAGCGTGATCCTAAGGCGCTTTGCCGGAGGCCTGCACTCTGCCGGCTACGCCGCCTCCAGTGTGGCCCGAAAACTGGCGTGTACGCGCAGCTTTTATGCGTTCGGCCAACGGGAAGGCTGGGTGCCGGCCAACCCGGCCAAGCCGCTCCGCAGCCCCAAACGGGCCCGTAAACTGCCGAAGTTTCTCACGGGCGAGGAAATCAGCAGGCTACTGGCCGCGCCCCAGCCGGGCCGGGCAGGCGGGGTGCGGGACCGTGCAATTCTCGAACTCATGTATTCCTCGGGCGTCCGCGTGCAGGAACTGGCCAACCTCGAAGACACCGACCTCGACCTGCACGGGGGCACCGTCCGCGTCCGCGGCAAGGGTCGCCGCGAACGGCTGGGGATCGTCGGCTCCCATGCCCAGCAGGCCTTGCGGGCCTGGCTCTCGGCCCGACCACGGCCGGCGATCGCCCCTCCCCGCCAGGCTCCGCGTCCGTTGTTCACGAACAGGTTCGGAAGCAGACTGTCAGTTCGCGGAGTGGCACGCTTGCTGGAAAAACACCTGGCGGCCGCAGGCCTCTCCCGACGCGCGAGTCCGCATACGCTGCGCCACAGCTTCGCCACCCACCTGCTCGACGCCGGCGCTGACATCCGCAGCGTGCAGGAACTCCTCGGTCACAAGAGCCTCGTAACCACCCAGATTTACACCCACGTCACGACCACCCGGCTCCTCGACGCCTTCGACAAGGCGCATCCTCGGGCACGGTGAGCCTCTCCCGCCAGCCGGCAGCACTGGCTGCCGTGGCCGGCCGCCGCTCGGCAGGAGGCGGCAGGAGCCGCACCTCCGCCGTCAGCCAGACATGGTCAGACAAGGCCGCGACGAACCGCCCAGACGGCGGCCTGCGTGCGATCACCCACGGCGATCTTCCGCAGGATATTTTGCACGTGCTCTTTCACCGTCTCCACGCTGATCGTCAGCGACTGGGCGATCTCCTTGTTGGAAAGCCCCAGGGCCATGTGTCGGAGCACCTGGGTTTCCCGCTGCGTGAGCGGAATATCCGGATCGGGCGTCGCCACCCGGTTGGCCATGGTGGTGGCCACTCGCCGCAGTTCGCCCGCCCTCATCGGCAACTGCCCCGCCGCCGCTCCGGTGATGGAGTGGATGAGTTCGGCGCGGGAGCAGCCCTTGAGCATGTAGTCATGGGCGCCCGCCGCCACGGCGCGGGCCACGTACGTTGGATTGTCGAAGGTGGAGAGCATCACCACCCGGACGGCAGGCATGTCGGCACGGATTCGTTCGAGCGCCTCCAAACCATCCTTGCCGGCCATGCGGATGTCGAGCAGCACCACATCGGGCTTGAGTTTCCGCGTGAGTTTGACGGCCTCATCGCCACTGGAGGCCTCGCCCACGATCTTCACTTCCGAGCCAGCGAGGAGACTGACGAGCCCCCGACGCACCACCTCGTGATCATCCGCAATGACTAATTTGATGGACATCTGCGTTTTCAACGTTTCCGCGGCGACCGCGAAAAAATGACTCCTCTATGGTCTCGGATCGGCATCCGTGCTCAACGCCACGAACGGCGTTCTCGGTCTCAACCCATCGTATCAAATCAAGTTTTTTGAAACAACCGGCACGGGCAGAGCCACCCTGCACCGAGCCCGGTCGACTCGGGGGGTCTAATGTCGCCAAGGCGGCCCAAACAGCCAACCACCCACCTTGGCGATTACCCCTCCTTCCGGGAGGATTCATGCAGGGGAGTCCGGGCACGCATGCGGTCCAGCATGGCTCCCGCACCCCGGTCGAGGAGCATGACGGCCAGTTGTTTGCCGAGTGACTCCGGCGCACCGGACAGTCCCCATTGGTAGCGATCGGCAACGGGTGTCCGGGCCGTCGCGGTAATCCTGGTCACATGGTCCCCCGCATCCTCGAGCACGCAGCCCCCCAACTCGAGCCCGCCGTCGGCGTCCCTGCGACCCCAGGCCCCGATGGGCGCCAGGCACCCGCCGGCGAGCGCGGCAAGGCAACTCCGCTCAGCCCGCACGGCGTCATGCGTGGCCGGGTCATCGAGTGGCCCCAGCGCCCGCCGCACCCGCTCGTCGTCGACGCGGATCTGCACGCCCAGAGCCCCCTGCGACACGGCCGGCCAAAACGAGTCGGGCCGCAGGACGTGCGTGATGCGGTCTGCCAACCCCAGCCGTTCGAGTCCGGCGCCGGCCAGGATGAGGCAGTCATAGTCGCCGCCATCGAGCCGGCGCAGCCGCGTGTCGACGTTACCGCGAATGGCACGAACGACCAGATCGCCACGGATGGCTTTCACCTGGGCGACCCGACGCACGGAGGAGGTGCCCACCACCGCCCCCGACGGCAGTGACTCGAGCGTGCACGGCTCCCGGGCGACGAGCACGTCGAACGGCATGGCTCTCACCGGCACGCACGCCACTTCCAGCCCGGGCGTATCCTCCGTGGGCAGATCCTTGAGGCTGTGCACGGCGGCATCGATACGGTGCTCCAGAAGGGCCCGTTCCAGTTCGCGGACGAAAACGCCGTCTCCGCCAATGGCCGCGATCGGCACGTCGGCGCGGGTATCACCCTGCGTGGAAATCGTGACGATCTCCACGGCATGTCCGCGGCCGCGCAGCTGATCGACCACCCAGCCGGTCTGGGTGCGGGCCAACAGGCTCGCCCGAGTGCCGACACGAATCGGACGCTCGTGTCGACCGGTTGCCGTATGAAGTTCCATCGCTGACGTGCTTCTCCTGCCTGCCGCGTTCGCCGCTCCGAGGAGCTCCCGGACACCGGAGCGACTCCTCTCGCCTTCGCCCTCCAGCCTACCACCTCATCGCCCCGACCATCCGGGAGACAGGCTAGGCATCGGTACCGGTCCTGTCGGCCCGCGCCACGACCGCCGCGTCGACGGTCGCCGCTCCGGCGGCCATCAGCGCCTGGCAGCAGGCGGACAAGGTCGCGCCCGTCGTGACCACGTCGTCCACCAGGAGGATTCGCTCTCCATCGAGCCGGCGGCGGCCGCGAAAGGCCCCCCGCACATTGCGCGGACGGTCTGCGATCGGCAGTTCATTCTGCATGGGGGTGGCCCTGCACCGGATGATCGCCCGGCTCCAGGGGAGGCCCAGAAGGCCCGCGATCTGCCCGGCCAGTTCGTCCGCCGCGCTCGTGCCGCGAATCGACCGGCGCATCCAATGCATCGGCACGGGAACAACCCGGTCGACTCCCCAGGAGACCAGGGTGTCGCGATGCTTGCGGACGACCAGCGTCCCCAGGGCCACGGCCACGCCGTCACCCGCGGGGCGCTTGGCTCGCAGGACCGCCTCTCGCAGGCCCCCGGCGTAGGACGAGAGGATGGCAATGTGGCGCCAGCCGCCCGCTCGCCTGAGGCAAAGGGGGCAACCGTAGGCGGAGCTCCCGGCCTCTCCGCAACGGAAACACCGCCCCGCGTCGGCGGACAGGTCCAGTTCGCACCGTGCGCAGACCGCGGCATGCCAGGAAAACGCCCCTGGCTCCGCCTGCGGCCCCCGATTTCCGACGCCGCCCCCGGCGGACGGCTCGCACAGACAGATCGGGCAGCGGGCCGGATAGACGAGATCAATGCCGCAGGCAGCCCAGCGGCTGGCCTCACCCCGCAGCCATCGAACCCATTCCATTGCCATACCTCCACTGCTTTGGGGCGGCGCCCACACCGCGTTCGTGCCGTCGCTTTGGCAATCGTTTCCCACGTGTTTTGTGCAGGTTTTCACGGCCCGAACCCAGGTTGACGCTCGCGGCTGGCGGGCGTACCTTCCGTCGCCTGCCAGGGTCCCTGTCGGCCGGACGCGTCAACGGCAGGCCGCCGGAACCATCGTCCGCCACGGTCGAAATCCGTCAAGCGTTCATGCTCATCGACCGTTACATCACCCGGGCGCAGCTGCATGCGTTCATGATCGTGTTCGTGAGCCTGGCCGGGCTGACGTTCGTGGTCGACGCTTTTACGAACATCGAGGAATTCATCGCCCATGCCCCGGAGGCGGGCGGGCTGGCACGGGTGCTGGGCAGCTACTACGGCTATCGGCTGATCTCGTTTTTCGACGCCACCAGCCCCGTGATCTCGCTGGCCAGCGCCATGTTTGCGCTCTCCTGGCTCGAGCGGCACAACGAGCTCACTGCCTTGCTCGCCGCCGGCATCACCCGCTGGCGGATCGCGCGTCCGGCACTCGTCTTCGCCGCGATCGTGAGCCTGTTGGCCATGGCAAACCGGGAGATCGTGCTGCCGCACATCCGGCACAATTTCACCCGCAACGCCCAGGATCTCCGAGGCGATGCCGCCCACACGTTCGAAGCCCGCTACGACCACGCGACGGAAATCCTGTTTCGCGGCCGCGCTGCGCAGCTGGCGGCCGCTCGCATCGATACTCCGAGCCTGCTGATGCCCCCGTCCCTCTCCGAGTACGGTCCGCAGATCAACGCTACCGAAGCCGTCTGGCGGCCGGCCGACGCGACGCACCCAGCGGGATATCTGCTCTCAGGAGTGACCGATCCCGCGGACATCGATCGACTCGCCCCCCTCGACTCCGGCGGCCATACGGTGGTGTTCACGCGGTCGGCGGCCGAATGGCTCGCCCCGGGTCAGTGCTTCGTGGCCAGCGACGTGACGTTCGAGCAGCTGATCGGTTCGGCGAACTGGAGCCAGTATTCTTCGACGATGGAGCTCGTCCGGGCCATCGCCAATCCCAGTCTGGGAGTCGGCGCCGAGATCCCGCTGCGCGTCCACGCCCGACTGGTCTCCCCGCTCCTCGACATGTCGCTGGCACTCTTGGGCATTCCGCTGGTGGTGGGCCCGAACCGCCGAGGCATCTTCGCGGCGGTCGGGTTGTGCGTGCTGTCGGCGGTGGCTTTTTTCCTGGTGATCTTCGCTTTCCATGCCCTCGCCGCGGCCTACGTGGTGAGCCCGTCGATCGGCGCCTGGGCTCCGCTGCTGATCCTGGCGCCGCTCGCTTCCTGGGCGGCCCAGCCGATGTGGCAATGAAGCCTGCTGCTCCGGCAGCGACAGGCGATCCCCCGACCGCCTCACTGGGCAGCGGGGGGTTCGGCCGGGGCCGCGTCCGGAGCCACGGCAGCGGGGGCCGGCTCCTCGGCTGCGGCACGAAACTCGACGGTCCGCGCGACGAGACCGGCCAGTTCGTCGAGTGACACGGTCGCCGCCAGTTCCGCGGGCACCCGCCACGCCAGCACGGCGGCGACCTTGCTGTTCGGATCGGACGAAACCCAGATCTGGGTCTCGCCCGGCGTATTTTTCGTCTCGGGATTGCCGGCCACGATGCGTTCGAAGGTCTGCTGACCGCTCAGCCTCAACACTGACCACGGCGTCTTGCCGCCAGGATCGGGCAACCCCTCCGCAACCGCCCAGGCTGCCTTGGCGAACTCGGCCTCTTTTTGTGCCTGATTGAGAATCCGCTTCTTGATGTCATCGAGGCCGCTCTCCTTGTCGGTCAGAACGCCCACTGACAGCACGACCGGCAGTTGGGCGCCTTCGGCCTCGAGCACCTTCTCGAACGCGATGCGGAACCCGGGAAAATCCTGGAGAAACGGCGGCCTTGACCGGGCTTTTTCTCCACCGGCATCTTCCGCCTCGAAGAGTTTGGGCACACGCAATGCCAGGCGCTTCTCGGCAAGCTCATGAGGCGTCGGCCGCAGCCGTTGAAACTCGCCGTCCTGTCGGTACCGCTCGAGGCTGCTCCGAAAATCCTCGTCGTAGCTGCCGGACAAGCAGCCGGAAACGGTGAGCAACGCGAAAGAGAGAAGCTGAAACATCCGACGCATGGCAACGCTCCGCGTGAGACTGGCATGCCGTCGAAACGGCAGCAGACCGTTCGGATTCCGTCCGATCCGGAAAGGACTCGAACGCTCCGCCCGGCGGGACTGATTGTGACAGATTTACCGAATTCGCAACCGGTCCATCCCAGACCGGCACGGCAACGCAATTTTCACCAACCCCGCTGCCCGCAACATCTTCCGCACCGTCTTTTTTTATCCAAGCCTATTTCTTCAACCCGAACCGCCCCGACTGCCGATCTCTACTGTGCGAACAAGGCTGGGAAGGCCAAGTGGCTGCCGGCAGTGTTTCGAAGCGTTCGAGGCGAAGGAGTGCCACCACCCATGCGAATCACCACCTCCAGGTTTGGACGAATCGACGTCGAACCGGCAGACGTTCTTCACTTCCCCAGCGGCCTGCCGGGACTCGAGGATTGCCGGGACTGGGCGTTGCTCGCCGATTCCGACAACGACGCCCTCGGCTGGCTGCAGAGCACCTCTCGCGGCGACGTTGCCTTGGCCGTGGTCAGCCCCCGGCGGTTCGTCCCTGACTACCAAGTGCGGATTCCCCGCAGTGAACTGACTCCCCTCGCCCTGGCCGACATGCGGCAGGCGCAGGTGGTGGTCGTCGTCGGAAAAACCGCCACGGGCCTCACCCTCAATCTCAAAGCACCGATCGTCATCAACCTTGAAGCCCGCACGGGCCGTCAAGTCGTTGCCAGCGGCGAACTTTCCATGCAGTACGAACTCACCCCCAAACAACCGCCACTCAAAAAGAGTGCATAATCTTGTAGACACCGACACAGGATCGTCGGCAATACGAAAGGATCAGGAAGGAACCAGCGATGCTCGTGCTCTCCAGACAACGTGACGAAAGCATCATGATCGGCGACAGTATCGTCGTCACGATCGTGGACATCCGGGGAGACAAGGTCCGCCTTGGCATCAACGCTCCGACCGAGATTCCGGTTCACCGGCAGGAAGTCTACGAGGCGATCCAGCGGGAAAACCTGCGGGCCTCGCGGCTGGAGCCGGGCGACACCCAGGACATCGGCAAGTTCGCCGGCCGCGGCACCAACGGCGGACCCCGTCCACCGGAAGGCCCCCGGCGGTAGTCTGGCCGCTCCGGGCTTGGCAGGCGACCGCAGCCAGCGAAACAATGGTGGCTTCTCGTCCCGGGAGGCCAAAGCCATCGACGTACGATCGCACCCTGCGTGGCGGACGCTGGTCCTGTGTACCGGTCTGTTCGTCGGCTCGACATGGGCTCACCACGATGCCCGCTGTCATGCTCAGCCGGCAACGGTGGCCAGAACCGACCTCGCAGCGGTGCTGACGGCAGAAGGCGTCGAGGTGGTGAAAGGCGTGCGGGCACCGCTTCCCGCGGCCGTCGTCCGCCTCGATAGCGGGGATGACGAGCACTCGCTGCATGAACTGGCCGGCACCGCCGGCTGGGACCGCTTCGTCGAGGATGCCGTCACGGCGCCCGTGACCGTGGCGATCGAACCAGTGACGGAGGGCGACTCCCGACTCGGCCATCGCGTCCGGATGGCGTTCGTGCTCCATGTGCCGCTCGAGAAACTGCAGGGGGACGAGGCCGTGAAAAGGGCGCTGGGGGCGGAGGAGGGCTCGAAGGGGGCGACGGTGAAACCGCTCACAACCGCGGAACTGACGGCGGCCGGAATCGAGCCCGACGGGTCGGGCCGCGAGCAATTCATCGCTGTCGAAATCCCGCTGCTCAATCGGATCAAGGTCCGTGGCGTCGTCCGAGCCGTGAAGATGGATTCGGCCGACGGCACGCAGGTGGCGTGGGAATTCGATCCGCGATTCGAAAACGTCCCCCAGTGGCGGGCCACCTGGACGAAGATCGAAGAGAACGAGCTGGGTGAACGAGTCGAGGGCCAACCGCAGCCTTACCGTGGCTGTGGCGGCATCGTCACCGTGAAAAAGATCCGTGCAGGTGCGGAGGCTGACGCCAGCTTGCTCGTCGTCGAATCACGCCTGGTGATCTGCGAACCCGAAGCGTGGTTCCAAGGGAGCAACCTCCTCCGGTCAAAAATCCCGCTGACGACGCAGGAAGGTGTCCGCAGCCTGCGCCGCAAGTTGGCTGCCGCCCGCTGAGTCATCCGGCCGCTCACCCGCCCGAGGCGGTGACCAGGCTGGTCTCGGGCTGCCAGATGTAAAGGAACGTCGGCAGTTGGCTGCGTTCGAGCCCAGGCACGTTCAGTGGCACGACCGCCGCCTGTTGGGCGACGTTGGGCGTGACATCGAATTGCGTATACGCCCTGTCGTTATCGCGGCGGAGCATGACCACGCTCGCCTCGGGGCCGAGTTCGGCGAGCGCCCGCGCCTCGGCGACGGCGTCGTCGAGATAGCCCAGCCTGTCGACCATCCCTGCAGTTGCCGCCTGATCGCCGGCAACCACCCGGCCGTCGAAGATCTCGGCATCGGGGGCGACCCGTGGACGGGCGGCGTGGATCTGCTGCTTGAGCCGCGAGTGGAAGCCGGTTGCCAACGACTGCAGCATCGCGAGTTCCTCCGGCTCCAGCGGACGCACGGGCGAGGCCGCATCGACTCTGCTGCCCGACTTGACGGGCCGGGCCACGACGTTGAATTGCCCCATAGTCTCCTGCAGATTGTAGCTGTTGAGGATCACGCCGAGCCCACCCACGATGGTCGTCGGATGGGCCACGATCACATCGGCGGTCGACGCCAACAGGTAGGCGCCGCCGGCACCGACATCCATCAGGCAGGCCACCACCGGGATATTCCGTCGGCTACGGAACTCCCGCAGGTCGCGGGCCATGATGTCGGACGCCGTCACGCCCCCACCCGGACTGTTGATGCGGAGCACCACCGCCGCGATCTGCGGGTCCGACTCGAGCGCGTCGAGTTTCTCGCGAAACAGTGCCACAGGATTTTCACCCATCGACCCGAATCCGCCCATGTTGCGGTTGAGCAGAAGCCCGTCGATATCGACAATAGCGAGCTTCCCGCACTGCGCGGTCCCCTTGCCGATCGGCACTGCGGCCAGCCGCGACGCCCGATTGTCGGTCTTCATCGACGTGACGAGGTTGCCCGACATGCCGAGGTCGCCGGTCATGTTCATGGAGCCGGTCATGTCCATGTCGCCCGTCATGTCCATGTCGCCGGTCATACAGACCCGCATCGGTTTCGACCTGCAACCACAGGCCACGACCACCATGAACCCGACCGCGATCAGGAGCCACGACGACCGCCGCATCAGACACCCCCTGGTCCCGGAACCGCTCGCCCCCGGTGGTGATCGACACTTCCTCCCGCCGAATCCTCCCCCCCCTGTTGCCAGCACAAAGCCACCGGACACTCACCCCCCATCGCAGCATCCACGTCCCTCCCATTCGCCCCGCACTCCTCTCCCTCTTCAGGCCACGCCCCATGCCCGCCCTCGACACCTCGCCCCGCCTTCCACATCCTCCCCAGAGTGGTGCTGCCGTGACGATCGTCGCTGTATCACTGGCTGCCGTAGACTCAGACGTCGCCCATTTGGAGGCATTGCTTTCCTCCGCTGAACGGGCCCGTGCCATGCGGTGCCTCCCCGACGTGCGACGCCGGTTCGTCATCGGACGCGGACGGTTGCGGCTCTTGCTCTCCCGCGTCGTCGACGAATCCCCGGGGGCGATCGATCTTGCCGTCGGCAGCCATGGCAAACCCGAACTCGGCGACCGGCACGCGGGCCGATGCCATTTCAATCTCACCCACTCCCGGGATCGCTGCCTGATGGCCTTCTCCCGAGCATCACCGGTGGGCATCGACCTCGAACTCGCGGCACCGTCCCACACCATGCAGTGGGCGGCCCTGATGGCCGGTTCGATTCTCGCCACCGATGAACTGCACCGGTGGCAGGGCCTCCCCGAGCCGCTCAAGCCCGCGGCTTTGCTCGAGCACTGGGTCGGCAAAGAGGCCGTGCTGAAGGCATGCGGAAGGGGCATCGGCGGCGGCCTTCGAACCCTTTCGCTGCCGGACCCTTTGTCACGAATCACGTTGCCCCCTGAACAGCAGGCCGTCGACGCATGTTTGAGCAGCGTTGTCGTCGAAGCGTTCGAACCACTGGGAGTCGGCCTGCTTGCCGGTGCCGGGAACGCGTTCGCGGCGTTTGCCTGCCACTCTTCGAACTGCCGTCTGGCCTCGACGACCTTCGACCATGCCATGCGCGAGAGCGGCAGATTCTGCTGATCGAGTGATGGGCCTTCCGCCGACTAGCGCTCGGCGCGGCCCGGCTCGCGGAGCGACTGCAAGCCGCGATCCAATGCCAACGCCAGCGACTGGAGCCCGTGAACCGAATAGTGTTTCTCCGCCGCGACATCGCGAAGGCCCGCAGTCCAGCCCAGAGGCTGCCCCGGCGGGAGATTCACCAAGGCGAAGGATCGCTTGGTGGGAATGCCCAGTAGAAATTCACTCGCGTCGACATGGATGAGGCGGTCTTCCCGGGTGTCGGGAGCGAGCCAGCGGATCGGCTCCTCGACGACCATCAGGCCGCCGGCCTCGTTCCTGCTCAGCAGCCAGACGCATGCGGAGCACTGGCCCGAGGCGGGTTCCACCCAGACGAAGTGTCGCATCAGAAAGTCTTGATGGCTGCCGCTTCGCCACAGAATCGCCTCGGCATCGAAGACCCGAACAGTGCCCGAACTGCCGATGCACGTCAGCCCGGCAAGGCTGCGTCCATTTTCCGCCAGGATGTGCCGGCCGATGAAATCGATTCCGGCGTTTTCCGGTGGATCGTCGGCGGCCACGACGGTCAGCCGGCCGTCCACGGGCACTGCATAGCCGACACCAAGTTCGACCAACTCGTGGCGCCGCTCGTCCCCGGGGCCGGCTGTCTGCCGAACCGTGGCCAGCAGCGCGAGGGTGAAGTGGGAAACACGCTGCCGGATGGCCTGCGAGACGGATTCGGTGTCTCCGCTGCCGATCCGCGGCGCAGCCAGCAAAACCACACGGTTCCAGCGACTCCCTGTCGGATTGTGCACGGCGGTTCCTGGCGGCACGATCTGGAGCGGCTGGCAGGCCACGGTCGGCTCAGCGCCGACGGCCGCCAGTGGTGGCGACGGCGGCATCAGCACGAGCGTGGCGACAATCACGGCCGGCGCCACCGCCATC
>JBILWX010000200.1:0-4992 GCA_044369655.1 Pirellulales bacterium | reverse complement strand
GAGGTCGCCGAACGACGGCGGCTTCGCGGCGAGTTGCTGGTCGGCGGGGATGGCCGCGCCCTTCCACCAGTCCTTGGCGAGCGACTCGACGGTGGGCCGGCGGGCGAGCAGTGCGTGATTGCGCACCGCGTCGTCGAGCCCTTCGAACCGTCGCCGCTCGGCTACCGCCTTCGCATCCTCGGCCGGATCGAGTTCGCCGATCCGTTTGTTGACCTCCCAGATATCGACCGTCGGATCGAGCACGACCTCGCGGAGACGCGTGTCGGCCTCGCCCGGCCGTTCGACGCCGAGCGTCCGCGGCACGCCGTGCAGGTCGGCCGGCGATGGGCTCCCCTCTTTCACCGCGATGTCGATCACGGCGACCAGCCAGGTGGAGACCGGCGGGATGGTGAAGCGGCCATCGACGACCGCAGCCGGCACGACGCCGAGCGTGAGCGGCTCGATCAGTCGGACCGCCGTTGCCGTGACCCCGTCGGGCAGCGTGAGGGCGAAGTCGACCGCCTCCGTTCCCTGCGGCATGTCGTAGATGGGCTCTTCGGCGCCCTCGCGGGCCGGACGAACCGCGGTCCATGGGAGGTTCAAGAAATTGACCACGAGCTGCCGCGTGCCGCGTGCCGCCGGCGTCTCGTAGACGAACCGCCGCCAGTCGAGCCGGGTCTCGCCGCGGGCTGTCAGGATTTTCTCCGGCTTCGCGATCCGGCGAAGCCGCTCGTCGAACGTGTAGTGGCCATACCGCGTGCAGTAGCGACGGACCTCGCGGGTCATCGACGTATTGTAGGGACGGCAGCCCGCGGCGGCCCACAGCGCGCTTTCGATGACCGGGTCTCGCGGTGGGTTCTTCTCCGCGAAGCTGATTCCGAGGTAGTAGCCGCCACGCTCCCGGCAGAGGTCGCCGTCTGCCTGGAGGTTGCGGGCCACCTGGTCGAAGGTCCAGCCGGCGCTGGCGTTGCCGATCGACTCGTTCATGAGCAGGCCGCCGCCGCGGCAGAGTTCATCGAGTTCGTAGTCGCCGACGGCCCAGTCGAGGCCCTTGTCGGGCTCGATCAGGAAGTAGTTGTAGCCGTGCCGGAAGTCGGGGAACCGCTCGGCCACGATCTCCTTGAAGTAGCGGGTGAGGCTCTGCGTGCGCCTGGCCGCGCGGTCGTCGTAGCCGCCACTCCGGCCGCACTGGCCGCCGGCGCGGATGTGGCCGTCCCAGCGGATGGCGTCCCAGCCAAACATCTCGATCGAGCGGACGCACTCCTCGGCGGCGATACGGGCCATTCGAGGCGTGGGATCGGGATTGATCGGCAGGAAGCTGGCCCACCAATTGTTGAAGGGCTGCGAGCCGGGAACGGTCGGCATCCTGCCGTAGACGGCGAAGTCGCCGTCCCGCCTGCGGTCGAAGGACGTCACGTCGACTCCCTCCCACATGCCGACGGGATAGTTGTATTGAGAGCGGTGGTCGAGCGGCCGATCGTAGGCCGTCTGCCAGCCGGCCAGGCCACTCATCACGAACTTGCCGTAGGTCGCCACCGCCACGCCCTGCTCGTGGGCGAGCCGGATCTGCCGGCGGATCGTCTCGCGGTGCATGCGGTAATTCGTCTGGCCGGAGCTCCAGAAGTCCTCGTCGGGACTCATTTCGACCATGTCGTCGGGAGCCCAGGCGAAGTATTCGACCGCGTTCACGTAGTCGCGGCGGGTCGCGGCGAGCTGCTCCCGCATCCGCGGCTCGTCGGCCTCGGTGAGCACGGCATCGCGGGTCGCCAGGCCGCCGCCGAAGATCGCGACACGCTGAAAGTTCTCGGCGATCGAGAAATACTCCGCGGCACCGGCCCGATCGCGGCCGTCGGCCGAGACGAACTCGGCGACGATCGAATAGCCGAGTTCGTCCTTCGGCAGCGGCAGCTCGAAGGGAAGCTGCTGCGGTTTTCCCGCGAGGCTCACCGGCAGGCTCGCCACCTTCACCCGGTCGCCGAGGCCGTGCTCGAGCAGGATCTCGACCGTGCCGCTGCCTCCCGCGCCGCCGAGGTCGGCCACGGAGGCGACGCCCCGCAGCGTCTCGCCCGGACGGTAGCGGATCTTGTCGATCGCAACGCCGGTCACGCCGCCCGAGAGCGAAAGCGGCCGGATCTCGACCTTGTCGAGCAGGAAGTAGACCGCATCGGTCGGACGAAGCGTGAGTTCAAGTGCGAAGTCCTCGTCGTCGGAAAGATTGGCATCGAGCGACGCAGCTGACGGATCGACGCGCGGCCGGTCCCGCTTCACCATCTCCTTCTCGAAGAGCTTCGCGACGATCTCCTCGTCGGCCTCGGCCCGCATCGAGAATGCCAGCGGCCCTTTGCCGCGGTGCGCGACCTGTGTGGTGCGGATCTCCGGCTGGTGGCTGAGGGCAAAGGCCGAGGCCTCCCACCGCCCCGCAACGGTGCCGCCTGAGACACAGGCCACCCGTGAATGAAACGAGACCGGCTCGTGGGCGTGGGAACTGCGAAGCGTGAGCCGCACCTCGTAGAGGCCCGCGGGGAGCGGCGTGCGGCTCTGAATCTCGAGTGCCGCGGCATCCTTCTTGGGCACCGCGATCGCGGCGGCGGCACGGCGTCCGAGCGGCTCCACCTCCACCGACACCGGCCCCTTCCAGTTGACGGGCGGGATCACCTCCCACTCGGCGGCCTGCAGCCGCGCTGCAACGCACCTCGGGCCAGCCGCCCCGAGGGCGACCAGAAGGACCGCAACGATTGCATGGAAAACCGGTTTCGTCATCATCTGAATCCCTTCACAACGCATCGCGGCCCACTGAGCACCCATCTGTTCGCCGAAGTTCGGTGACGCGGCAGCCATGATTCCTCAGCGTGTGAATGCGGCCGTTTGCGCGGCCACTGCGTCGAGCGGCCACTGCCCGCGGTCGACATTGATCGCGAGGATCGCCAGCGCCGTCGAATAGCCGCGGCCCATCGCGAGACGGGCCTGGGCATGGCCTGGCGGAAACGGGAAACCGCCGTCGGCTTCCTGCCGCTCCCGCAGCAGCCGCACGAGCCGCGTGAAGGAGGCCGCATAGATGCCGTCGTCGGGAAGCGGACGGCTTCCGGCAAGCGCCCGCACCGCGAAGAAGTTGGTCTCGTAGAAGTGCGGCCCCTGCCAGCGCGGCGGATGGGCCGCGAGCCACTGGCGGGCAAGGGCAAGCCGTTCGGCGGCCGCCGGGTCGCCCTGCACCATGAGCACCCAGGCGCCAGCCGCCGTCACGCTCCGCACCGGCAAGCCGGCCGCATCGACCGAAAACCCGCCACGGCCGTCCCCCTTGCCCGACGTGTTCTGACTGTGCGTCACGAACCCACAGCCGCGGTCGAAACTGCCCTTCGGGATCGGCTCGTCGCGAAGCCGTGCCCCGTGCAGGTGGAGCAGGAACCACGCCGTGAGCAGGCGGTCGTTAGTCCGCGTGCGATCGTCCGGCCGCCAGCCGCCGCCGGTCGCGGGGTTTGGCTGCTTGTCCTGCAACTGCAGCGACACCTCGAGCGCGGCTTTGGCCTTGCGGTAGAACGCGAGGTTGCGGGCGGCATCGGTGTCGGTGCCCGCCAGTTCGAAGAGCGCGGTCGCGGCCAGCGCGTGGTCCTCGTTGGGCTCCTCGCTCCCCCCGAGAAACGACTGCGGGCTGTTGGCCAGGATCCAGTCGGCTGCCCGCCGCAGCGGCTCACCAAATACGGGATCGTCGGGCCCGTGTCCCGCGGCGAGACAGGCCAGGATAAAGAGCGACGTCACCCCCTTCTGCCGCGTGTCGCCGAGTCCGCCATCCGGCCGCTGGATCGACGCGAGATAGGATAGCCCCCGCGTCGTCATCTCCACGCGGACCTCCCGGTCGCGAGTGGCGGCCGTTTCCCCGGCACGTCCGACACGGGCTGCGCATCCCGCGATCATCACCAGAGCAAGTGTCGACGTCACGAATCGTGTGCGAGTCATCGCGCCTTCTCCAAGATCGTGGACATGTACGTATGGCTGCGGTCCCGGTAGAGCTCGGGGATCGTGCCCTCGCGGGCCCGCCGCAGCTCCTGGATGATGTGCTTGGGCAGCTTGAGCGCGGCGAGGTCGTCTTCCGCCCCAACCTGCAGGCTGCCGATGCCGACCTTGGCGGCCGCCGCCTCCCGCTTGCGACGCAGCCATTCGACGTCGGTGACGGCCCATGTCAGCGGCCCGCGTGCCGCGGCATCGTTGGCCCGATCATCTGCCCAATCATCTGCCAAGAGGAACCGCTGCCGCCAGACCGCCTGCCATTGCTGCGCGAGCCGCAAATCGGCGGGATAGACGGCCGGCGGTCGGGCGAGGGGCTCCAGTTCGGCCGCGATCTCGGCAAGCTCCTTGGCGGCGCGGGCCTTGTCGGCAGTCGCTGTCTCCGGAGGCTGCACGAGCCAGTCGGCCAGACCGCGGGCCTGCTGCGGCGGCGTTGCCACGGCCGTCATCCGCGCTGCGATCGCCTCGCGGGCCATGCTCGCCCCGGTCGCGTCTTGCCGTTCCACCGCCGCGCGGAGCTCGGCCACGCCGAAGAGCACCCGCTCCCAGAACATCGCCACCCCGACGCCTTCGGCCGACGGCAGCCCGAGCAAGGCTGCGGCCGGCACGGGTGCAGCCGCCGCGATCCCGATCGCCGCCTGGATCGCCTTCTGTTCTTTCTCGACGATGTGTCCGATACCGAGCGACTCGAGCACCGCCTGCCGGGCCTCGGGCGTGGTGGCTGGATCGCACAGCCGACGGACCTCCGCCACGAGGCCGCGGTGCTCGGTACAGACCTTCGACTTGCCAAGCGCCAGCGTGCGAATCGCATCCTGCGGATTGACGGCAGCAGACTTTGCCGTGGCTAGGCCGAGCGAGGAGACCGCCCCCACGCGACTGCCGAGGTGTTCGCGGAGCTTGCCGACGGCGATCCTAGCGGTCGCGATCGCGTCGATGCCGACGTCGGGACCGACTCCCTGCAGCCGTGCCGCCTCCGCGACCGCGAGCCGCTCGAGCATCGCCGCGGCGGTGACC
>JBILWX010000078.1:0-16331 GCA_044369655.1 Pirellulales bacterium | reverse complement strand
CCCCGGCCCCTAAGGCGCTGCAGCCCTGTGTGGTTGCTACGGCTGCGCCTCCGCAACCACACAGGGCTGGTCTGTTGGAGGGCAAAACCCTAACTTAAAAACTGGCGTCATACATGGGGGCAGGTCAGGCATAGCCGATTCGGTGGCGGGGAATCCGACTCTCGCGAACGACATCTGCCATGGAGAGTAAACGAGTTGGCATAAAGAACCTCCTTTTTGAGTTTCCCGTATCTATGCACCTCGGTCGTCATTCTTCTCCTCGGTGCAAGAAGGACGACTTAAAGGAGTGTCGTGCCATTTTTTTCGTGACCAGCCGATGTCCCGGCCAACGCACTGGAGGCACCCGGCCAAACTCCCCAACGAGAGGGGTGGCCTTGAGGAGCCCCAGGAGTGGCGGTGCGAGACTCCGAAGTGCCAAAATTTCCCCAATCGGCACCCTTTTTCGGAGCGTGGTGTGGCATTGGCGACTTAGGGGTTCAGGGCCAAACGCCGGCTGACGTTGACCGGTGGCCATCAGGCCGGGAGACCCAGGACTGTGCGAACCAAAGGCGGAACCGATTCCCCCGACGAGTTTCCCGAAAGATTACCCGAGGCTCGATATCGCTAAAGACATTTGTTTTACGGTGTTTTTAGTACGCCCGGCTGGACTCGAACCAGCGACCCTGGGATTAGAAATCCCATGCTCTATCCACCTGAGCTACGGGCGCGAATCTTGCAAACCATATTTACCACAAGGCCGAGGGGAGCGTAAAAGGCACGCAGTCAGTAGTGTTCGGCAAGGGATGTGCGGGCTGCCCATATTCCCTTGCTTACGCTACGGGCTTGGATGAAGAGGGGTTACCATGCAATCCCGAAGCGCGAGCGAGGGAATCCGTATGGGATGGAAAAGGGGGGAACGCCGAAACGGGGAACGCAGCTCTTTTTGGCCCCCGCGTTGTCAGGACATGCGCGGTAGGATCCGGGACGGACTGTTTGGGTAAGATTCAACTCAGTTACTTGATCGCCGGATCTTCCTTCGAGGAGTCATCATGATGAACTGGCAGGACCGCATCGGGTTTGATCCGGGCATTCTCGGTGGAAAGCCGGTCATCAAGGGCACGAGGCTGGCCGTTGAAAAGATCGTCGAACTCATGGCTACCGGTTGGTCTGAGCAGCAGATCATCGAGAACTACCCCGGCCTGACACACGATGACATGTCTGCGTGCCTCTTCTACGCAACCGAGGTCCTGAAGTCTGAGCGTGTTGTCGCTCTCGCCTCCCCTGAATGAGAGCAGGCAGGCATGCAGTTTCTCGCGGATGAGGATTTCCCGAGCATCGCCGTGCGTTGGTTGCGGGAGGCGGGGCACGATGTGCTCTGGGCAAGGACGAGCATGCCCGGCCGGTCCGACGCCGCGGTGCTCGAGGCTGCCCAGCGAGAATCCCGCGTCGTCCTGACCTGCGACAAGGACTTCGGTGAGCTTGCCTTTCACTGGGGCCTTCCGGCCGCGTGCGGCGTCGTGCTCGTTCGCTTTCCATCGGCTTCGCCCGAGGCGTTTCTCGACCGGGTCAAGGAACTCCTGGCGGCCGAGAAGAAGATCGGCTTGAGCGGGACGTTCTGTGTCGTCGAGGCCAATCGCGTGCGGGTCCGGCCGCTGGGTGGTCGCTCTTGATCATGCACGGGACGCAAGACGCGACTTCGGCGATGGCGAGCGTCTCGCAGACGGCCCCACGTGCCGTCATCAACCGGCGGTTGTCCTACAACCACAAACAGAAACGCGCGCTGATAGATAAGGACTTGCAACGAGTCTGCGACGCCTCGCCGGTCAGGTAAAAGTCGCGTGTGCGCGGCCGAACTCGGGCCTTTTCAACCGGTTTCGAATCGCCTTTAGAAATCCCATGCTCTATCCAACTGAGCTACGGGCGCGTGACCCCGTCGTTTTACCACGCGGGCGGTGACGGCGGGAGCAACAGATTCCTCGGCCGGATCAGCGACGCTTCGTCGACGTCGTCGTCGAATCGGCCGCCAGCGCCGCGAATGCGGCAATCCTGGCAGCCGTCGCGCCGTCGTCGTTGAGGATCGTGCCCGTTCCCCGGGACAGGGCGATCGATGCTCCCGAGGCCCGCGACAGGTCTACGAAAAAGGTCTCATTGGCCTCGACAGTCGTGTCGTTCCGCACGGCGACGGTGACGGTCTTCGTCGTTTCGCCGGGGTTGAACACGAGCGTGCCGCTCGTCGCACTGTAGTCGGAGCTCTTGCCGCTGGTGCTCGCGGTGCCGTTGGCGGTCGCGAACCGCACGCTCACGCTCGTCGCGCTCGGGGCGGAGAGCGTGACCGTGAACACGAACGAGCCGATGTGTTCGAGCGCCGATACGAAGGAGATCGAGAGCGTCGGCGGCGCAGGCTGCAGGTCGTCGTTGGTGATCGTGCCCACGGCGGAAGCGGTCGTGATGGTCGCGTTGCTCGAGGCGCCGGAGAGCACGAGGGAAAACGTCTCGTTCGCCTCGAAGGCCGTGTTGCCGATGACACCGACGACGATCGTCTTCGAGGTCTCGCCAGGGGCGAGGGACAGCGTGCCCGATTGGGAGACGAAATCCGTGCCGGACGTGGCGGTTCCCCCGACCGTCGCGAAGGTGACGGTCACGGTACCGGTCGTAGCAGCTGAGAGCGCGATCGTGAACGTCAGCCGCGGATCGAGGCCGCCGAAGCGCCCGAGTAAGCCGACGCGTAGAACGCGACGGCGCCGGTGACGTGGGGCGTGGCCATCGACGTGCCGCTGTAGTTGCCGTAGGTGTTGCCAGGCAGCGTGGAGTTGATCGAGGAACCGGGGGCCGCGATGTCGACCGTCGTGGCGCCGTAACTGGAGTAGGAGGCGAGGGTGCCGGTGTTCGTCAACGCGGCCACGGCGATGACCGATTCGTAAGAGGCCGCCGTGGTGCCGGTGGGTGCCTGGAGAGTCGAGTAGTTCGAGGGGTTGTTGGCGGTCGAGTCGTTGCTCGTCGCGCTGTTTCCCGCGGCCGCCACGAAGAGAATGTCCGCCTTGGCGCTGCGGATGATCGCGGCGTGCTGGGCCGACGAGTAGCCTCCGCCACCCCACGAGTTGTTCGAGTCGACGAGGTTGATTCCGTGCCGTGTCTTCAGGTCGGTGAGGTAGTCGAGGGCCTTGACGGCGTCGGACGTGGAGCCGCCATTGGGGCCGAGGAACTTGGTCGAGATCATCGTCACGTTCCAGTTCACGCCGGCCACGCCGAGGCCGTTGCCAAAGGAAAGCCGTTCCAGCGTGCCGAGGCCCTGGCTAAGCATCGTCGCGGTCTGGATCACCTCGATCGCCCGTCCCTGCACGGCGGCCCGGATGTCGGCCTTGGCCGCGGCCGTGCGGTCAGCCGCTGCCGAAAGAACGCTCGGTCGCCTCCCAGGCGGTACAACTGGGCGTGTAGCCGAGTTCCCGGCGGGCGGCGGCAATGTCGAAGTAGTGGTCGGTCGACATCTCCTCGGCCAGGAACCGGGTCAGGGGTGGATCCGATGCGAGTTGGAACATGCTCCAGACGGCCTCGGTCGCCGTCGCCAGCAGTCGGGCTGTGGTCGCCGAAACCCGCCTGCGCACCGGGGGTGCATCATGAAGGGCCAGCACCCTTCCGATCCATTCCCAGAGCCGGACCGGCGTGCCCTGGCTGATGAAAAAGGCCCGCCCGCCGGCGGTCGGACGCTCGTCGAGGGCGGCTGCCGCAAGCACGTGGGCCGACACGCAGTCGTCGATGAACGTCAGGTCGACGAGGTTCGTGCCGTCGCCCACCTGCACGAGCCGGCCGGCGCGGGCCCGCTTCAGGATCGTCGGCACGAGATTGGTGTCGCCGGGGCCGAAGATGAGATGCGGCCGCAGGGCGATCGTCCGCAGCGCCGGCCCATGGGCTGCAAGCACCGCCCGTTCCGCGGCCGCCTTCGTTTCGGGGTAGAGCGCACGATACCGCCGGGGATAGGGCTGCGATTCGTCCACTCCCCGCAGGTGATGATCCGCGGCGACCACGCTCGGCGAACTCGTGAAGACCAGTTTCGAGACGCCCGCGTCGCGGCAGGCGGCGATCACGTTTTCCGTGGCGACGAGATTGCCACGGACGAACGCCTCGCGTGGCCCCCACATTTTCACGTGCGCCGCGGTATGGAAGACGCAGTCCACGCCGGCGAAAAGTCCGCTCAATCCAGCCGCGGCTTCGGGCGCGGCGAGATCGTGGATTACGCTGCGGATCCCGTCGTCGGCCAGGGCCGCGTGGGGCCGGCGGGCGAGCGCCGTCACGTCGTGACCGAGCGACCGGAGTCGTCGGCAGAGCGCACCGCCGACAAATCCGCCTCCGCCGGTGACGAGCGTTTTCATCGGTGGCCCGCGGCGTGGCTCCGTGACGCGTCCACCTCGATCGCCGGTTGCGTCGCTGCCCAGACGGCGAGCCGGTCGCGGAAGATCTTGGCATTGTGCCTGGCATCGACCGGAAACGAGTGGTGGAAATAGAACCGCCGGATGGGTGCGGTGACCTCGTCGCCGGCACCGATCGCCCGCAGTTCACCAGCCAGTCGGCGGCGGGCGTCGGCGTCGAGCGACCGTGACCGCGGTTCGACGACGACCGCCGGCATTCCGTCGATCCCGATCAAGGCCGTGCGGCTCACCTCCGGGTGGCGGTTGAAGACGTTCTCCACCGGCACGCTATGGAACACGCGGTCGGTCGTGGCCACCATGTGCGCCCTTCGGCCGCAGAAGTAGAGCTGGCCGCTGCCGTCGAGATAGCCCATGTCGCCCATGCGGTGCCAGACCCGCTCCCCGTCGCGGACCTTGCTGGCCGCATTCGCCTCGGGCCGGCAGAGATACTCTCGGCTCACCGTGGGGCCGCTGACGACGATTTCACCGATCACCCGCTCGGGGCAGTCGACGAGCGGCGCGGCGGCCGGCCCGGCCAGGGGGTGGACGACGCGGAGCGAGACGCCGTCGATGGCGCGGCCGACGGGAGTGCCCTGCTCGCCGGACACCGCGAGCACGGGCGGATGCGCCCGCAGGTCGGCCGCGGCCGCGAGCGTCACGGGCAGGGCCTCCGTGGCGCCGTAGGGAGTGAAGCTTTCCGCCTGCGGGCAGGCGGCCTTCACGAGATCGAGCGTCGCCTGCGACACCGGCGCACCGGCCATGAACACCCGCCGCAAGTGCGGGAGCGACTCGCCTGCCTGCCGGCAATGTTCGGCGAGCTTCGACCAGAGTGTCGGCGAGCCGAACGACGTCTGGTTGCCGAGGTCGCGCATCACGCGGATGATCTGCTTGGGCACGAGCGAAAGCGGGCGGCTGGGATCGAGCGGCGGAAAAATGCTCCCCACCCCCAGTGCCGCGGTGAAGAGACTGAAGACGGGCAGCAGTGGCAGATCCTGTTCGCCCCCGCGGAAGCCGAAGTGTCCGCGAAACACCGCCAGCTGTTCCGTGAGCATGCGGTTGGTGAAGATCACGCCTTTCGGCCGGCCGGTGGCGCCCGACGTGAAGGCGACCAACGCCGGGTCGTCCGCCTGCCGCGGAATCGGCTCCGGGCGGCCTTCCGCCTGCCGCCTCAGGTCGCGCAGCCGCGTCGCCCCAAACAGCGGCACCCCGCCGGCGACGACGCAGAACCGCAGCGAGCGAAACAATTCCGCGGCCTTCAGTCGCAGCAAATGGGCCTTGGGCACGCCGATGAATCCACTCGGTGCCGCCTCCCGCATGCAGGCCACCACCGCCTCCACGCCCATGCCTGGGTCGATGAATACCGGCACGGCGCCGCGGCCCATCACGGCATAGCTCAACGCCAGGAAGTCGGCCCCCGGTGTCACGAGCATGATCACCCGTTCGGCGGCCCGCAGGCCGGCCGATGCGAGGCCGTGCTCGTAGGCGGTGATGCGAGCGGCGAGCGCCCCAAAATCGATCGCGTCGTAACGCGGGCTGCCACGCCAGCGTGGAAACGAGACTTTCGTCGCCGCCGGCACCCACGGCGTCGCGGCGGCGGCGGCCTGCAGCGCCGCGTACAGTCCGCATGCCGGAGAGGGAGCTTCCGGAGGGAGGTCGTGCCGGAGCGGGGCCGCGGCTGGTGCACTAACGGTCGGCTCGTCGCGGGAACTCCTTGCGACGGGCCGGAGAAACTCCCGCACCTCGGCGATCGCCTGTCCGGGAGCGTCTTCCAGCACCAGGTGCGAGGCGTTCGCGATGCGGACGACGTCGGCCTGCGGAAAGCGGGCGGCGACCTGGCCGAGGATTTCCGGATGAAAGCAGGGATCCTTCATGCCCCAGATGATCTTCACCGGCTTCGCTGCCAGCGCCGGCAGTCCGGCGACCATGGCGTCCATCAGCGGAGCGGTGGGGTGGGAGCGGGAGAACGGGATGTCGCGGACGAAGCCCCAGATGGCACGCCGGTTCGCCCAGGTGCGGTATGGCCGGTGGTAGCCCTGCTTGATCTCGTCCGGCAGTGGCTGGGCGACGCCAAGCGTCGTCAACAGCGTCATGAACCGCATCGTGTGCTGCGTGAGCAGCCTGCCGATCCCGGGTGCCGCCGCCTGCCGGATCATCGTGGGCAGCAGAGACGTTTCGGCGAGGGTGGTGTTGAAGTAGACCAGGCGCTCGATGTCGTCCGGGCGCCGGACCGCCAGGCCCGTGCCGATCGGCCCGCCCCAGTCGTGCATCACCAGCGAAAACCGGCCGATGCCCAACTGCTCGAGAAGTTCCTGCAGGTGGGCGATCCGGTCGGCGGCGCGGAAATAGACGGAGGCCGGTTTGTCGGAGAGGCCGCAGCCCACGTGGTCTGGCACGATCACCCGGAAGTCCTGCCGCAGCGCCGTGATCAGGTTGCGGAAGAGAAAGCCCCACGTCGGATTGCCGTGCAGGCAGACGACGACCGGGCCGCTGCCCTCGTCGATGAAGTGCATGCGGTGGCCGCGAGACGCTCCGCTCCCGGCTTTCCCGCCCCGGCCGACCGTGATGAAGCGCGACTGGAATGGATACGTCGCCCCGTACGGTCCGGGCGTCGTCGCCGCGCCGCTTCGCGGTGGCTCTCGGTCGATGGGATGGGCTCCGGTCATGGGGCGATCATCCGCCGGGCTTCGCGGTTACCACTCGAACCCGAGGAACCGCGTGTTGAGTCCGCTGCCGAACGCGGTGAGCAGCACCTTCTCGCCGGGCTGAATGTCCTTCTCGTCGGCACCGATCGCGAGGGCCGCCGGCAGCGCGGCCGAGACCATGTTGCCGTAGCGGTTGTAGATGGCGAAATCCTTGTCGAAGTCGAGCCCCATCTCGCGGTAGAAGGCGTCGTTGACCTGTCGGCCCACCTGGTGGCAGAAGACATGGTCGACATGGTCCTTGGACCAGCCGAGGGAGGCGGTGACGTCGGGAAAGGCACGGCCGCCGAGCTTCGCGGCCGCGATCATCAACTGGGCCGCGTCGGAGGTCATGATCGGCGCGATCTCCTCCCCCTGGCCGACGCTGAAATCACCGTTGCCGATGCAGAGTTGGTGATGCTGCGACGCGGAACGAGCCACGCCGCCGACGAACCGGTGCCCGCTGGTGGAGATGCTGTCGTGGCACAGCACGGCCGCCACGGCACCGCAGCCGAGCGTGAGCGTGGGCAGCATCTGCAGGAGTTTTTCGCGGGTGATGCCGGGGTCGCCGAGCATCTGCTCGCAGGTGGTGTGCACGACCTTCGAGATATTTTCACCGGAGCAGATGATGCCCGCCTGCACGGTGCCCGCCTCGATGAGGTGGGAGAGCATGATCATGCCGTCGCTGAATCCGATGCAGGCGTTGGTGATGTCGAGCACGAGCGACTCCTCGGGGATGCCGAGGTTGTGGTGCACGAGGCAGGCGGTGGCCGGCTCGAAGAAGTCGCGCGAGACGGAGCAGTTGATGAGGGCGCCGATCTGGTCGGGCCGGAACCCCGAGCGGTCGAGGGCTGCGCGGGCGGCGAGAGTGGCCACGGAGCTGGGGGTCACATCCGTCGGCCACATGCCGCGGGTGCTGACGCCGCTGACGCGTTCCAGCGTGCCCGTCGGAATCTTCAGCCGTTGGTAGACCGGCGTGATCCGCTCCTCGATCTCCGCGGAGGAGAGCAGGGTGGAGGGAAAGTGCAGGCCGAACGACTCCAGGCAGACATGCTCGAACCGAAACGAGATCATCAAGTGCTCCTTCACTGCTCCGGGCGTCCATCAACGCGTGGCCGCCTGCGGCCGCCCGGCAGGCGGCGTGCCGCCTCCGAGCGATTTCTGCCCTCAGAGAATACTCGATTCCGCGGCGGGGCAGGAGGTCGTGGCGGTTTCGCCGCGGGCAATGGCCGCATCCGCGTCACGGCCGGTTCCGGGCGGGGGTGCGGCGGCGTGCCTGCCGGGGCGGGCGGACCGGGCGGGGCGGGCCTGCCGGGGCGGCAGGACGGCAAAAAAGTAGCCTTCGCGTTTTTTCTTTTCCATCGATCCCGCCTCGTCCTTGTCGATCAGCCTTCCCTGCCTCTCGCTGGTGCGGGTGAGGAGCATTTCCTCGATGATCTGCGGCACGGTGACGGCGGTCGACTCGTGCGCCGCCGTGAGCGGATAGTCACCCATCGTGCGGAACCGCACCCGCTTGACGACCGGCTGCTCGCCCGGCCGCAGCCGGAAGCGTTCGTCATCGACCATGATCCATTGGCCGTCGCGGTCGACCACGGGCCGTTCGGCCGCGAAGTAGAGCGGCACGATCGGGATGCGTTCCCGGTGGATGTATTGCCAGATGTCGAGTTCGGTCCAGTTCGACAGCGGAAACACGCGGATGTTTTCGCCGCGGTTGATCCGCGTGTTGGAGAGGCTCCAGAGTTCCGGCCGCTGGTTCTTGGGGTTCCACTGGTGGTTGGCGTCCCGGAAGGAAAACACGCGTTCCTTGGCTCGGGCCTTCTCCTCGTCGCGGCGGCCGCCGCCGAGGGCCGCGTCGTAGCGGTGCATGGTCAACGCCTCGATCAGGGCGTGGGTGTTCATCGTCGGCGTGTAGACGCTGCTCGGATAGTCGAACGGATTCATGCCGGCGGCGACCGCGCGTTCGTTGACGTGCACGATGAGATTCAGGCCGTGTTCGCCGCAGTAGCGGTCTCGAAACGAGATCATTTCCCGGAAGTTCCAGGTCGTGTCGATGTGCAGGAGCGGGAATGGCACGGGCCCCGGCGCGAACGCCTTGCGCGCCACGTGCAGCATGCACATCGAGTCTTTGCCGATGGAATAGAGCAGCACGGGATTCTCGAAGCCGGCGACCACCTCGCGGATGGTGTGGATGGCCTCCGCTTCGAGACCGTCGAGGTTGCTCAAGGCATACCGCATGCGATTGCCCTCCGGGCTCGGGAAAAAAGGGGGCGAGTCGAGCCATCCCGCAGGATGCATCGCCCCGATCGGGGAAGCGGCCCGCGGCCGTGACGATGGCACGGGACGTGGGGAACTCGGCCCTTATCGGCAGCGACCGGCCTGGTGACAAGATAGATACCGTGATGCAACGCATCGAAAATATCGATCCGTGGTCGGTGCCGATGCAGGCCCTCTTTTTTATTGCTTCTTTTCAATGACTGACACAAGCGTTCAGTTGCTGTCGCGAGGGTGGGGCCCGGAGGGCATTTTTCGTCTATATCTACGCGGTATCAACGGGACGTCGGCCCCCGCGGGCGGGCTTTCAGGCTGTGTCCGGAACCACTTTTTTGGGGGGGTAGAGGAGGTTTCAGACGAAAGCTTTGACTTTGCCTTTTCCCCGGTATACACCATGAGGGTCGGTTTCGGGACGCTGCAACCGCTGCAATCCCTACGAACCGCCAATCTTGCCAGATGCAAAGGCGATCTTCGGTCTTCTTGTTGTCACGTCCCACCCAAGCAGGATCGCTTCGAACAGCGTGAGAATAGGGTGCTTTTTGCAGGTTCACGAATGAATCACGTTGATGTGCGGCTGAAACGCACGATGAGATTGACGCTCCTCCTGTCCGCGATCGTTTCGGTCGCGATCGGGAGCGGCCACGCGCTCGGCGACAACGCCACGTGGACCGGTGGTGCGGGCAGCGGTAACTGGTCGAGTTCGGCGAACTGGAGCACGGTGCCGACGACGTCCGGTACGTGGAGCTTGGTCTTCGGCGGCGAGACGCAGACCACCGGCACGAACAGCATCGGCACGATCAACGTCGATTCGCTGTCGTTCACCAACGATGGGTCCGCCGGTAAAACTGCGACGTTCACGCTGAGCGGTTCGACGCTGGCGCTGTCGAACTCCCTCATTACGACGTCGGCGACGACCGGAGGTGCACTGTCGAGCAACAACGGCGATGTCCTCGCAGTTCCCTTGTCGCTTGCGGGATCGAACCTCTTCACCTTGGGAGTCGGTCACAATTTGACCGTGACGGGGGCGATCTCTGGTGCGGGTTCGATAGCCGTCAACGGTTCAAACAACAGCGGCTGGCTGTATCTCAGTGGCTCGAACGAGTATTCGGGCGGTACGACGGTCACCAGTGGCGTGTTGCAAAACGGCCTCCGCGGCTCCCTCTCGGATTTCAACAGCAACGCCTTCGGAACCGGTGCCATCGCCGTGAGCGGTAGTGGCACAGTGCAAATACGAAACGGCTCGACAATCGCGAACAACTTCACCATTGCCGGTCCGGGCGCATCGAATGGTGATCCTCAGCTTGGTGCCATCCGCGGGTCTTTTGGGGTCAGCGGGACTACGGCCACGGTTGCGGGAAGTGTGACACTCACCGGCGACGCTCGCATGACCACCGGCGCGTCAGCGAACGTGATCGGAAGCAAATTGGTGATATCCGGTCCCGTTGATCTGGGGTCGAACGTGTTGACGTTGGCTCCCGCATTGGCGACGGGCGGCACCTCCGCGTCGTCGGCGGTTCCGATCGAGGTAAGCGGAAGTGTGAGTGGTGCTGGGGCGGTCGTCGTTGCGGCCGATCCGCTGTCGAGCGTGTTGCTCAGCGGCAATAACAGCTATAACGGGGGTACGACGGTCAACGCCGGCACGCTGCGGGTCGGCAGTGCGACTGCCGTCGGCACGGGAGCGGTAGCGATCAATGCCGGTACTCTTGACCTGAACGGTCGGGCGCTCCAGGCGGGGACGCTCAGTGGCAGCAGCGGTGGGGTCATCACCTCGTCGGTTGCCGGGGCTGCATCGCTGTCGACCAATGTCGTTGGCAACTCGACGTTCAGCGGTTCCATCGTGGATGGCGCGGGCGTCGTCAGTCTCGCAAAGACCGGTACCGGTGGATTGTATCTGACCGGTAGCAACGGCTACACGGGCGGCACCACCGTGACAAGTGGTGTGTTGCAAAACGGCCTGCGGAGTTCCCTGACTGACTTCAACAGCGCTGCCTTCGGCAGTGGTGCCATTGTCGTGAGCGGGAGCGGCACGGTTCAGATTCGCAACAATTCGACGATCACCAACAATTTTAACGTCAGTGGTTCGGGGGCCACGAGCGGTGCCGCGAACCTCGGTTCCATTCGCGGTTCATTCGGCACAAGTGGGCAGACCGCCACCGTGTCGGGGAGTGTGACGCTTTCGGGTGACACCCGGATGACCACCGGCGCATCGGCTGGTGTCACGGGAAGCAAAATGGTGATATCCGGCCCGGTTGATCTCGGGTCGAACGTGCTGACATTGGCTCCGGCCCTCGCAGAGACCGGCACTTCCGCCGTGTCTTCGGCTCCAATCGAGGTCAGCGGAAGAATCAGCGGTGCGGGATCGGTCGTCATTGCTGCCGATCCGCTGTCGAGCGTGTTGCTCAGTGGTAGCAACAGCTACTCCGGGGGCACCACGGTCAACGCGGGTACGCTGCGGGTCGGCAGCTCGGCGGCAGTTGGCACGGGGGCGCTGACCGTCAACACCGGAGGCATTCTCGATGTCAATGGCCAGTCGCTTTCCGTGGGCTCGCTGCAACTCAATTCGGGCGGCACCGTGCAGATGGGAATCAGTGGAACTGCAGCGGGGCTTTTTGATCAGGTCGTTTCGGCCAGCACCGTCACCTTTGGTGGGACGCTGGAGCTTGACTTTACGACGAATGGTTTTGGGACGGGCGACCTCTGGCAATTGTTTTCGGGGTCGAGTTTCAGCGGCCAGTTCTCGTCGATTACGACCACCGGTTCATACGGCAGCCTGGCCTTCGTGGACGTCGGCAACGGCGAATGGAAGGCTGATCTTGGGAACGGACAAACGATGTCGTTCTACGCAAATAACAATCAAGCGTTCAATGGTCGCTTCATGGCGGGGCAACTCGTGGTCGTTCCCGAGCCATCCACTCTCGTTATCGCCGGCATCGGCGTGTGTCTCGCCGGTTGGCAAGCTATGAAGCGGCGACGGCGAGGTGATCGTCGGCTGTAGGTTATCGGCGCGGGCGTTGACACCGCGATCCGGGGCGGAGCTGCCAAGTCGCGGTTGCTAGCGTGGACGGGAACACCGCCGAGCTTTTGAATTGCTGTAGGCCGCCGGTGGTGATCGGCGGCATCGGTGGCAGCGGCACTCGCATGATTGCGAAGATAGTGGCCGCAAGCGGCTATTTCTTGGGGGCCGATCTGAACGAAGCGTACGACAACCTCTGGTTTACGCTTTTGTTCAAGAGGCCTGATGTCCTGGCGTTATCAGCGGCTGAATTTCATCGCCGCCTGGCGATTTTGTTCAAGGCGATGGTCGGCGTTGCGGAGGTTACGAACGACGACCGGGAAATCGTCCTCGAGTTGGCGTCCGCGGGGTGCGAGCAGCATGATCCGGACTGGCTGCGCCAGCGGGCTGCCTCCCTCATGACGCGGGCGGAGTCAGGCTCGCCGGTTGGGCCTTGGGGATGGAAAGAGCCGAACAGCCACATCGTGCTGCGCCCGCTTAGTGAAGCCTGTGGCAAGCTGAAGTTTATTTTCGTCTCGCGGCACGGGCTGGATATGGCCCTCAGTAGCAATCAGAACCAAGTCAGGTTCTGGGGGCCGTCGCTCTTAGGCGAGGCATTCGAAGCAACGCCGCGATACTCGCTTCGATATTGGTGCGAGGCGCATCGTCGAGCGATTGCGGCTGCTGGTGCGATCGGCGATCGATTCCTCTTCCTCAGGTACGATGAGTTGTGCCGGGATAAGCACCGCGAACTGAACAGGCTGTTGGATTTTCTGGGGGTCGGTGGCCGCGACGTGGCTGCTCGGGCAAGCGATGTCATCGCTCCGCCACCTTCGATCGGGCGTTCAAGGGTCGTATCGCTCGCCGAGTTCGACGCAGACGACCTGGCCTACGTCGAATCGCTCGGCTTTGCCGTCAAGAACCGCTGAGCAGGCCGAGGCCCAAGTGTCGGCGACGCTCTTCGAAGGTGGCGGTGTGAAGCGGCGTCGCTCTGTTCGCGCCGGGGTCAGCGAAGAAACAAATGCCGGTCGCGTGGATGTGATCGATTCCAGTCCTGGTCACCGTTGATTTCAAAAAGCTCCTCGGCAGGCGGCACCTTCACAAGGTCGGCAGCCAGTCGCGACCTCCATTTGTGCCAGCCCTTCGCAACCTCAGCGGCCGCATACACCCGCTCTCCGAGATACTTCTGCAGGAGGTGATGCATGCTGAGGGCAATGTAGTGGCGGAGCACGCAATTGTGCGGGTAGATTCGCCGCCCGCGAAAGCTGGCGGCATGTCCTGCCGAACTCGCGAGGTCGATGTCCTGCGTGCGCCGCCACGCCCGGATGAGGCGATCGCGGTGTGGCTCGAAGAAGTAGTATTTGCGCATTTCCTGCACGTAGTCGCGTCCCTCGTGCCGTTCCTCTGCGGTTGCAGGTGTGAATACAAACTCATCGAAATTGATGGCTGTGTATCCCGCGGCATCGGCGACCGCAATCCGCTCGAGGAGAGTTTCATGCCGTTGTGGTGGTTCCGGGATCTCGTCGGCATCCAAGTGCAGGAACCAGTCGCTGTCGAGGTCTCGTGAGAGTTCCTCCTTGTGCTTCAAAAGACCGATCCAGTCGTAGAAGCCGGGGTAGGGATGGTTCACGATGCACGTCAGGCCGCGACCCTTGAATGACTCGGCAATCGCTCGCGTGTCGTCGGTCGACTCATTGTCGATGATCGCGAAGGAAACCCCCTGCGAAGCAAGGTGGGCGCAGCATCTGCCGATGTACAGCGCTTCGTTACGGGCAGCGATGATTGCGGTCAGCTTCAAGGCCAAGTTGTCCCATCGAGCCTAGTGCTCGGAGTCGCATCGCTTTGTTGATGTGACTGTCGATCCCTGTATCATCACTAGTGTATCGTCGTGCGTCGCCATGAGTGTGCGATTTCAAGACTACGACACGGTGGCATGGTTGGTTTGTTTCCAGCTGCAGATGGTGCGGGACCGGCGAGGGATAACAGTATGCTGGGCGGCAAGTTCTGGAGCCGACGCGAAGAACACCGCGAGAAACTGGTGCGATTTCTGGCCAGCCAGGGGCCGCTTGCCATGCTGTTGGACACGGTTGGCAATATCGGCGACGCACTCATTCGCGAGGGGACTCGTCACATGATGGCCGACGCTGGCCTTCAGTGCGAAGAAGAATCAGCTGGTTTGACCTTGGTCGATTCGTCGTCGAAGACATTGGTATTGCGCGGCAGCGGTGGCTTTGATCGCCTATTCAACAAGTTCATGCCCGACGTCGTTCTTCGTGCCGCAGCGCTGTATCGGCGAGTCATCATTCTTCCTTCCAGTTTCGATCCTCGTGAGCCAGTCGTGTCGAGGTGTCTGAGCGAAAGCAACGTCATCGCCATTGCTCGTGAAATGCAGTCATTTCAGGCGATTAGTTCCGCCGGTTCCAGGCTCGCGTCGATGGACTGTGCGTTGCACCATCGTCGTTTTTCGCCGCGAGCGTTGCCCATGACGGCTTTAGGGGCGGGCGGCGAGGTGTTGCTGGCGCTGCGGCGAGACAAAGGCAGCCCGTTGGGGCCGCTCGGACTTGAGCCGAATAGAGCACTCAATAACGACATCAGCCTCAGCGCGAACAGCCTAGACGATTGGCTGGACCAGATTTCACGTGCGGGGTCCGTGGTCACGGACCGGTTGCACGTAGCGGCCGCCGCGGTCCTCATGGGCAAGAAACTCGACATGATCGATCCCTATGACAACAAGTTGTCCGCGTACTTGGACTTTTGCTTTGAAGGGGAACGGGGTGATCAGATTCAATCCCGAACCATCCAGTGGCTCGTGTCGGAAGGGTTGGCCGTGCCCGTTCGCAATTGATCGACTGTTTCTCGCGTTTTACGCTGTGCCGGATCGCACGCAAGGTGCCGGCGCAGAGGCCATGCCGTCCGCCGCAGTGGATGATTTGACCCTCGTCGATGCCAACTGTTAGGGTCGTTGGCATGGAAGAATCGTCCCGTCCGTCGGCTGCCGCCCCGGCCCCCGCGTTCGATGCCACGGCCCCGTTGCGCCCCGACGCCGCGCCTGCCGCAGCCCCGCCCCCGGGTGAGGCCACCGTCATCTCCGGCCGGCCCGCCGCCACCGGCAAGCCGGCCACGATGGCCGAGATCGGCCGGATGCTCGAAGGACACTCCCTCGGCCCCTACCGCCTCGACCAGTTCGTCGGCGGCGGCGGCATGGGCGCCGTCTTCCGCGCCCTCGACACCACCCTCGACCGCGTCGTCGCCGTCAAGGTGCTGTCGCGGCAACAGTCCAACGACGAGGAGATGCTCAAGCGGTTCCGCAACGAAGCCCAGTCGGCCGCCCGCCTCGACCACGAAAACATCGGCCGCGTCCACGCCGTCGGATCGGACGACGGCTGGCACTACATCGTCTTCGAATTCATCGAAGGCACCAACCTCCGCGACGTCGTCGTGCAGGAAGGCCCCTTCGACCTGGCCCGCACGATCGACGTCACCATCCAGGTGGCCGAGGCCCTCGAACACGCCTCCGAACGCGACGTCGTCCACCGCGACATCAAGCCGTCGAACATCATCATCACCCCCGCCGGCCGCGCCCGCGTGGTCGACATGGGCCTCGCCCGGCTCCACCACATGGCCGGCGATCAGGACCTCACCGTCAGCGGCATGACGCTCGGCACGTTCGACTACATCTCGCCCGAGCAGGCCCGCGATCCTCGCTCCGCCGACGTCCGCAGCGACCTTTACTCGCTCGGCTGCACCGTCTTCTTCATGCTCGTCGGCCGTCCCCCGTTCGCCAACGGCACCATGGTGCAGAAGCTGCTCCAGCATCAGCAGGATTCGCCGCCGGCCATCGAGTCGCTCAGGCCCGACGTGCCCAAACGCTTCGGGGCGAATCTCGGCCAGCTGATGGAGAAGGATCCGAAGGATCGCTACCAGCGGCCCGCCGAACTCATCGCCGATCTGGTGGCCATGGCCGAAGACCTCGGCATCGAACTGTCCACGCCCCGTCCGACGGCGACA
>JBILWX010000199.1:0-4997 GCA_044369655.1 Pirellulales bacterium | reverse complement strand
GATCTTCACGCCGCCCGGCTCGCGGAAGCTGTAGGGCAGGTAGTTGGGCAGCATGTTCGTGGCCACGTAGATCTTCTGCTTCGGGAAGGTCTGCAGGAGCATGTTGAGCTCGGGATGCAGCGGACCCCGGGCAAGGACCGCGCCGTTCTTCTCGAGCGACTTGCGGCCCATCTGCGAGAGCGACGTGTCCTGCCAGAGCTGCCGCTCCCGGAAGCCGGCTACGGGGTCCTTGCCGTTCACGGTGAAGGCGTCCCATGCAGCAGTCAGGGTATCGCTGCCGCTTCGGTAGCTCAGCGATTTTGCGTCGGCCTCGAGCTTCGTCTTCTTGATGTGCTCCTGGAACTTCTGGAAGCTGCCGTATTCCGCCTCATCGCCCATTTCGACCACGAAGCCGCCATACGCGTTCTCCAACTGCTTGAGCGCGTCGGCTGTGATGGGGCCGTCTTTCTTATAGAAATACGCATTGATAAGCAGCGCGGGCTGCACGTTGACCGCCTCGTGGTAGGCCTCCATCTGTGGCTGGCCCGCCTCCAGGGTGACCTCGGCGTCGCGGCCGACGTCGGTGGTCGGAAGGGGCCGGATCGCGAGGTAGCTGACACCATCGCGGATGACGATCACCTGGCCGAGCTTCGCGGTCGCAGGCAGCGATTCGATCTTCTTGTCGCCCACGAAGATCTCCCAGCTGGGCTGCGGCTGCTCGTAGCTGAAGAGCGCCGCCGTGCACTGCACGCTCTTGATCTCCTGGGCCGGCTCTTTGCGATTGCCGTACTGGTGTTCTGCCGCCTGCTGCTGGATGACCTGCGGCTTCGGCTTGGCCACCATGATCAGCCGGTTACCGTCCTGATAAGTGCGGTAAACACCCTGCTCGCTGATCACGCCCGAACCATCGTTGGCAAGCTGCGTCTGGTTGAAACCTACCCGCATGTCGAGCGTGCCGATGTCGCGCATGCTCTGGGGCAGTTCCGCCTTCCGCCGCCATTGCCCGACCACGTGGAGCCGCTGCGGCTTCGTCCGGATGCTGGCGAGTCCGTAGTTGACTCCAAAATGGGTCACGACCGCGTCGCCCTCCTTCTCGAGCACCGCCGACCACGGCAGTGGCTTGTCGTCGAGCATCTCACCGAACCACGGCTCCGCCCATGGTCCCGAGAGGCTCTGCAGGGCCACGGTCGCCGCGGGATAGTCGTGCCCCCAGGCACTGACCGGCTGCGGTGACCTGCCGTTCGCATCCTTCGGCATCGTGAGGGCGGGCAGGGTGCCCGTCTCGATGTCGCAGAGACTGCCCCGCGGCGAGATCACGTGGAGGATGTGATAGAGGCCGTCCTGCTGCCCCAGCGAGTGCTCGGAAAACGTCCGGCTGGCGGGGCCGACGAGCCTCTTGAGATTCGGGTGGTAGCCGCAGGCCAAGTCGTTCACCGTCTTGTTCATGATGCTCCAGCCGGCGAGCTTGTCTTCGGGCTGATCGCAGAAATCGGCGAACAGCTTGTTGCCTGCCGTGGCGATCGCCCAGTAGTAGTGGTCGATGTATTCCTGGCCGACGCCCGAGCCGTAGGTCCACATCCAGAACGGAAACTGCATCAGTCCCGCCCGCCCGTCGGCCATGGCCTTCTCCGACCCGATGATCTGGCCGTTGAGCAGGGCGCCGGAGGCGGCGCTCGAGTTGAAATTGGCGGTGCTCATGTCCCGCGTGAAGCCGGAGCGGTAGTAGCTCTTGTTGCCCCGCCAATCGCCCGTCTTCTTGTAATAGACGTCGCCCTGGCCCCACTCGGCCTGCTTGCCCTCCTTGCTCTTCCCCACCCGCGGGTCATCGGCCATCGGGTGGATGAGCTTGCCGGAGGTGTCTTCGTAGTGCCGCCGTATCGTGCCGTCGAGCTCCGTCTCGCGATCCGGCATGAGCCAGGCCGTCCAGCACCGGATGATCGAATCCTGCACCGGGCCCGGCAGCGCCGCGCGGAAGTTGTACCACTGCGTGATGTTGTCGGCCGCGGTGAGGTGGCCCTCCCAGTACCGCGGCGGGCGGTTGTTCACCCAGTCGAGCCACGAGAGATAGACGGCGTAGTCGGCATCGACGGGTTTGCCGGTCTTCTTCGCCTCCTGTTCCGCCTCCTGCTTCGCCCGGTTTCGCACGTGCGGCGGCACCACGCGGTAGTAGAAGGGCTCCGCCTTGCCGCCGCTCTCGAGGCCCATGAGTTGCTTGACGTGCGCATACTGCCAGTCGGGCATCCAGTCGGGCTTGGCCGTGAACTGCTCGTCGAGCTTCTGCACCTCGGCGGCCGAGGGCACGACGGCGGTCGGGGTGCCCAGCGGCTTCTCCTTGTGCTTGGCAGCGAGTGCCGCCACATCGACGGCCGGCGGCATCGCCTGCTCGGCTTTGCCCGCCTTGAGCGTCACGACGAGCTTCGGCTGCTTGACGAGGATCGCCTGCGGTCCGGTGGAAATAGCCCATTCGTAGGCGCCGGTGAAATAGCGGGCGTCGTAGACCTCCTCCTTGTTGATCACGAAGCCGTTGTTGGCGATCACGCCCAGCCGGTCGGCGAGCGTCTTGCCGTAGGCTGAGTCGGTGAGCACGGCCGTCACGTCCATCCGCCCCTCGGGCTTGTACGACGAGACCTCGGCGGGCCCGAGCTGGGCAGGAAACCGGTCCTCGGCGGTGTCGGTGGCGCCAAACCGCTTCCAATAGACCGCGCCGTTAATCGCCGCGTTGAAGGTCGGCCCGATCGCGGCGTCGGCCGTCCAGGGCTTGCGGAGCGCGTGGGCGACCGCATGCCAGTTGGGACGACTCGCGCGATACATCTTGTCGCAGTCCCAGTTCATGCGGTAGCGGTAGCCGTCGGCAGTGGGAAAGTCGGAGCCGCCCGAGCCGGTTGGCCAGAGTTCCTCGTCGAGATAGGGGAGGACGAGTTCCACCTTCTCGATCTCCTTGCCTGCTTTGACCGCGGCCGCGATTTCCTTCGCCGCGCCGGGAAAGCGGACGAGCAGGCTACGATGCACGGCATCGAACGCGAGCGGGCCGGGCTTTTCGCCGCCCCACACGGCCGTCTGGCCGCGGTCTTTCACGACCGCATCCCGCTGGATCCGCTCACCCTCCTCCGCGACCGGAATCGTGCGATCCCAATGGGCGCGGAAGCCGCTCATGCCGGCACATTCGGGCGAGGTGATCTCGATGGTCTCGGCGGCCGCGGGGGCGAAGAGCCCCGCGACGGCGAGGAGCGCGAAACACGCACTCCTGATGAACAAGCTCGATGGAAAAAACGTCATGGCGGCGATGCTCCTGGTGAAGGTGTGACTCGCAGTGATTCCTGAATGCGATTGAAGGCGGCCTCGGCCCAGACCCGGTGGCCGGCATCATTGGGATGGCAGTTCGCGGGACCACAGTGAAAGTCGGCCCACTTCGCTCCGCTGTCCGTGGCGGCGAGCACGGCCTGCCGCACGTCGACAAACGGCACACCGGCCGCATCGGCGGCCCGCCGCTGGGCGGCGAGTGTTTCCGGCAGGTGGCGGAAGAACGGCTCGCGTGGGTTGTCGCCTCCGGTGCCGACGACGACCACGTCGGCGTCGAACCGCTTGCGAATCTCCTTGGCAAGCGACTCGAGCGCCAGCGCCGTCTCCCCGGGCTCGAGGTAATGGTGGCAGCAGTCGTTCGCGCCGAAAGCGACGAGCACCAGATCCGGGGCGAGCGACTCGAGCCCATCGAGCCGACCGAGCCCCTCGTAGGTGTTCTGGCCGCCGATTGCGAAATGCACGGCCTTGAATCGGGCACCGGGATGGGCGCCCGCAAGCAGCCTGACGAGCTGTCCGCCCCAGTTGGCTTCGGAAGAGCTGGCGCCGCCGTGCCAGCGGGGTGAACGGCCCACCTCGCTGATCGAGTCGCCGTAGAGAACGACCGTCACCTCTCCGCCGGCCGCGATCCGCGCCCGCGTGCGGGGCAGGGGACACGCCTGCTCCGCGGTCGCTGTCTCGGCCGCATGTGCGGCCGCCGACCACGAGCTGCATGCAAGCAGCAGTGCGAAACACAGCGTCGCAACACGTTTCTGCACGGATCGTTTCTCTTGCTTTCCGCTTCTGTTGGTTTCTTGTCAACGGTTCTATCAGCCGGCACTAGCGCAGCGATTGTCGGGGCGGCGTGGGAGGCACCGCCGGCCACTCCCACTCGGCGACCTTCACGTCGTGCTTGCCGGCGGAGACACCGAAGGCGATGCCGAACTGCGGGGTCGCCGTGCCCTTCGTGAGTGAATGCTCGTCGGCGAAGCCGGCGCACCAGCGGACGCCGTCCATCCAGTAGCCAGGCCGGACTATCTTCTCTGGCCACGTGGTGACGATCGTGCGGACGTCGCCATCCACCGTGCCGGTGATCCCATCGGACGTGAAGGTCAGATCGAAGGGCCCCATGCCACGCACGCCCACGTTGCCCTGGGTCAACTTCACATACTCCGCCGCGGGCGCGATGAAGCGGATCTTGCCGCCCTCGGCCATGACCTGAGGCTCGGGCGGCGCGGGCGTTTCCACCGTCTTGCCCTTGAAGCTGAGCCTGTTGCCGCGGAGCAGGAGGACCTGCGGCTCGCCGCTCTTGGGCACCCGCACCGCGCCGGCCGAGCCCGAGAACTCGATGTCCTCGCCCTTGAACTCAAGCGGCATGGTCGCCAGGAAAATGTAATCCGTTCCCTCGGCCGTGACGACCTTCGTGACGCCGGGGGCGAGCTGCGTGGCAGTCGGTGCCGCCTCGCCGGCGGCCCGCGGATAGAGCACCCAGGCCACGTCCTGCCCCGGCGGGCTTTGCAGCCGCAGGGACACGTGCTGTTCCTTGCCACCGACCCAGTCTCGGGAGCTGCCGGTGGGCTTGCTGTAGGCCCCGACGGCGAGCGGAAGATCGTCTTCGACCATCTCGAAGGCGGGATTGGCGCGTTCGGTGAACACCATGTCGAGCTTGGTCGGCCACTCGGTGTCGAGCGAGACCTTTTGCCCCTCGATCGTCACGTTGCTCTTGCGGCCGAGCAGGCTGA
>JBILWX010000198.1:0-5022 GCA_044369655.1 Pirellulales bacterium | reverse complement strand
TGGGCCGCGTTCCAGAAGCGGTGGCTGGCCCACGGGGCAGTGCAGCGTTGTCATTCCCCAGCCTCGAGGAACTGAGCCCCGAGACAGCTCGGCTGCTGATGAACCGGAGCTGGCCGTCGATCTCGCTTCCGTCTCTGCGGGATGCATCGCCGGAGACCGTCCGCAGCCTCGTCCGTCAAACCTCCTCTTTGACGCTGGGCATCACCACCATGACTCCCGAGCTGGCCTCGGTATTCGGTGAGATGGCCAGCAACAAGGTCGAACTGGGAGGAGGACAGCTGGCTTTGCCCTGCCTGAACGTACTTTCGCCCGATGCTGCTCGGATTCTCGTGGAATCGCTGAACCGCGGCGAGGAGGTTCCCGTTTGGGGCGGGCTCAACCGGTCGCCGCAAATGTTCATCGGCGGCCGCGGTCTCTGTGGTGTGTCTCCACCATTGACCCCGGCATTGGCGGGTGAGCTGGCGAAGTATCGGGGCCGGTTGTCGATCGCCGGTCTCCGGGACCTTTCGCCGGAGTCGGCCGCCGCCCTGGCGCCGTATCGCGGCCCATCCATCGAGCTGTCCGGCTCCGCGACGGACAAGCTGTCGCCGGAAACGGCGGCGGCACTCGCCACGTTCCCCGGGAATCTGATCATGCCGCTCAGGGTGCTCGATTCCGTGCCGCTGGCCGAAAAATTCGCCCGCCAAAGTTCGCGGACGCTCGATGGTCTCGAGTTCATTTCGGCCGAAGCCATTCCGGCATGTGTCAAATACAAAGGTTTTTTCACGCTCAGGCAGCTCACGGTGCTCGATTCCCCCGAGTTGGCCGCGCGGCTGATACAGGATTCCTCCGGGCAGACGTTGCCCTCACTGCGCACGATCACGCCCGCGGCGGCGGACGTGCTGGTCACCAGTCCCAACGAGATCTACCTGGGGCTGACCTCGCTCACTGACCCCAGAGTCGCTCTATCGCTGAGAAAGTCACAGAAGGGGGTGAAGCTTCCGCAGCTACGCGCTGCCACTCCGACAGTGATGAAGATCCTCGGATCCTCGAATTCGATCACCATGCCCCCGCCGGAGTCGATCTACATGTTGCCCAAAAGTCAGCCAGCCGGCGATCAAGATAGAGCAGGCGACATTCCACTGTCTCCGTGATGATCAACGGTGGGCTACGGCCCTGACCCTCTCCCCAAATCCTTGCCCAAGTCTTGTGAGAGAATCCTCGTTCCCTACCTGGATTTGGAAAGGGTTCTCGGATGAAGAAGCGACGCAGTGCCGAGCAAATCATGGGCTTGCTTCGGCAGGCTGACGTCGACCTTGGGAAGGGCATGAACGTGCCCGACGTCTGCCGACGGCTGGGGATCACAGCTGGACTCATTCCCACGACAGCCGCCAGCCGGCCGGGGATGCCCCGTCGATGGCTCGGCCGGGACAGGGTGTGACGGGAAGGTGGAGCGACAGGGCGTCACGCGGCCCGCTCGCATCGGGGGCGGCACCAGAATCGTGTACGGGCGTTCGATTTGCCTGCCCGCGCCACGGTCCGCCCATGATCGCTTCCGCAACCGCGTTTCCCGCGCGTCCCTGTCTCCGCCGGCACTGCGTTCCGGAGACGTCCCGCCGCTGCGTGCGTTCGGAAGCGAGAGAATCATCGCTTCGAATCAGAATCCTTGAACTGTTCCAAGCACCCTTGCTGTTCTCATTCCGTCAATGGGGCCCAGACTCGGTTCTTGGTGGCCTCTACGAATCCTTGGTTGGTTGGACGAAGTTTCCACTGTTCCAAGGATTCAATGGTCGTTGGAGCACCTACGGTGAAGGCATCGACACCAACCTGACTGCGATCGCCGAGGTAGCCAGCGACGATCGATTGTCGGCCATTCGCAAACACCTCGACCAAGTACTTGTCGATGAAGATCCTCAGTTCGACATCTTCGTCAGCCGGCAAATCGGTAACCGCAAAGGGAGCTTCGCTCGTTCCCACGCGAAGCGTTCCGTTTTCCGGACGCAGCGTAATCGGCAACCCGCCTCCCTTGCCATCACTGAATAGCAAGACTCCCATGAGTTTGCGAGCCGCTTGACCATGTGCGATGCGAATGCGAAGTTCGGTCGCTTCACCGTTGATTTCGGCGATACGATGCAAATAGGGCTTGTCGGCAGGGGGTACACGCGCTGTGTGACCGGTGATCGGATGCTCGAGGACGATCGAGTCTCGGCGTTGAGCGTCGTAGCGAAGCGTTTCCAGTTCGCGAATGGGTTCGATGCGCAAGACTCCATCGGCTGGCAATCGCAGTTCGCGAGGCAATGACTGGATGGTCTTGTTGAGTATCGCATTGTTCGGGCCCAGGGTCGTCAACCACGCCCACATCACCCGCCGACCATCGGGGGTCAAGACACTTTCGGGAGCAAAGAAGTCGGTGCGTTGGAACAATCCAAAAATGGGTTGTTCGTCGCGACGCCAGTTCATGCGTCCATGCGAGGTGGGGACAAACTGTTCGTTCTCTGAATCCCAATCGCCAAGGTAGTAGCGGCAGCCGAGCGGGTGGCTTATGCATAGCAACATCCACTTGTCCCCGAGCTTGAAAAAGTTGGGACAGGAGACGTCCTCTCCGATGGCTACGTCGGGCATGTCATGGGACAGGAAATTGCCGACCAACGTCCAATTTCGGAGGTCCTTCGATTTCATCAAGGGAGGGTTCTCGCCTCCCGAGATCGCGTAGTAAGTATCACCAATGAGAAAACAATCCGGATCCCAGTAAGGAATCTTCGCAGCGGAACCATCGGCGTTCCTGGCATCGATCGGAAAGGGTTTTTCCCATCCCGAGAGTTGCTTGTCTTTGGCGATGGCGATTTGATTTCGGCCGGACGCTTGGCCGTGATAGATCGCTGCGGGGCTGCCATCGCGGGTAATAAATCCCGTCCCGCTGAACATGCCATGTCCTGTATGGGCGGGCTGGAGCTGCGTCGGCTGCCACGTCCAGTGGAGCATGTCCGGGCTCGTCACGTGCACGAAGCTAAAGGAAGTCTGTCCTCGCCAAGGATGGCCGAGGATGTAATGCAAATGGTATTTCCCATCGATTGCAAACGCAGGGTTGGGATCGCCAGGCATGCTGGCCCCGCCTGGATGTTGTAAATGAAACAGCAACGTCATCGCCTCGGATGGTGGCTGCAACCACGCTTGCTGGCCTCGGTTGCCATGCCTGTCAACGATGGCTTGAGCGAAGTGGGTCGTGCCGTCGCAGAGTGTGAGGGCACTTCCACCGCGCTGCGTGAGATTCGCTGGAGCCGCCCAGACCACCAATGTCTTTTCTGTGAGTGGTTGTCCTTGTTGGTCTTCGCTGCCTCCAGCCGCCCCCTGGGAAAGGATTGCGAAGACGACCGTGAACGGAACCGACGCGAACCGGATGGCGGGAGGAATAGAACGATTCATGCAGTGAAGGATAGGACGGTCAGCGGCACTTCCGCAAGCGTGTGACGGGTGACAAGCGGCCGATGGGGGCGTGGCCCTGGGCCCTGCTCGGCACGTCGCGATCGATGAGCGTGATGCGGACGAAAAGCGTCAGCCCAAAAGCCGCCAGTCTCCCAGGCGAGCATGTCGGCGGCCGCATCGGCGTCGAGGCCAATCTCCGGGGGGCCGCTGTCCATCGGTTTCAGGGGTCCGAAAAATTGTTTGCATCCGATCGCCTGACGGCAACGAATGCCTCTTCGTCGGGGCCGCGTGGCGTCGACTGACTCGCGTTCACCTCTCCTTTCAAGGGAATCCTCATGCGTTGCTCATCGATCCGTCTCGCCCTCGCGGCCGCCCTCGTCCTGCCTATGGCAGCCTTGGCCGTCGCCGACGAGTGCCCAGTGGCCGCCGCGCAGAAAGCCAAAGCCATGGCCCAAGCCAAGGCCCAGGCCCACGTGCAGACGGTGGCGTTCAACGCCGACCGCAAGGACATCGTCGATACGGCCGTCGGCGCCGGCAGCTTCAAGACGCTCGTGGCGGCGGTGCAGGCCGCCGGGCTGGTCGAGACCCTCAAGGGCGCCGGTCCGTTCACGGTCTTCGCCCCCACCGACGAGGCCTTCGCCAAGCTCCCCGCAGGCACGGTTGAGTCGCTACTCAAGCCGGAGAACAAGGAAAAGCTCGTCGCCGTGCTCACCTACCACGTTGTCCCGGGCAAGGTGATGGCGGCCGACGTCGTCAAGCTCACCGAGGCTCCGACGGTTCAGGGCTCCAAGGCGAAGGTGAAGGTCGCGGACGGCACGGTGATGATCGACAACGCCAAGGTCGTGAAGACCGACATCGAGACGAGCAACGGGGTGATCCACGTCATCGACGCGGTGATCCTGCCCCCTGCTGGCAAGTAGTCGAGAGCACGCAGATCAGCGACCGGCTTGCGGGGCGGGCATGAGCCTGCCCCGCCGCCGGCACGCGTACGCCCCCCAGACTACGATGAAGCCGGTGGGCCGCTGGCGGCGGGCCGGCGTGGCGAACGGCGGCAGCACGACACCGGACACACAGAGGCTCGTCTTGGAAGACTCGCTCCTTACGAGGATCGCCGGCGGAGACCAGTCGGCCGTGCCGGAGTGCATCTCCCGGTATGGCGGACTGATCTGGACGCTCGCGCGGCGTCGGCTGGCGAGCCGGGAGGATGCCGAGGATGTCGTGCAGGAGATATTCGTCGATTTGTGGAGGTCGGCGGACCGGTTCGACCCGCTGGTGGCCGAGGAGATCACGTTCGTGGCGATGATCGCCAGGCGACGCGTCATCGACAGGCTCCGCCAGCGGGCGGTGCTGCCGCAGACAGCCTCGATGGACGACGCGGGCGTGTCCGGTGTGGTCGATGTCGCGAGCGGGGAGACGGTGGGCCAGCGGCTCGAGCTGGGCGAAGAGGCCCGGATCGCCGACGAGCATCTCCAGCGGCTCAAGCCCGAAGAGCAGCAGATGCTTCGGCTTTCGATCTACGACAACCTCTCGCATGCGGCGATCGCCGAACAGACGGGCGTCCCTCTGGGCACGGTGAAGTCGCACATTCGACGCGGACTCGACAGCCTGCGGCGGACGCTG
>JBILWX010000081.1:0-15531 GCA_044369655.1 Pirellulales bacterium | reverse complement strand
TCTCGGCCAGCTGATGGAGAAGGATCCGAAGGATCGCTACCAGCGGCCCGCCGAACTCATCGCCGATCTGGTGGCCATGGCCGAAGACCTCGGCATCGAACTGTCCACGCCCCGTCCGACGGCGACACCCGCCACCGAGCCTGCCCCGCGGCCCGTGCCGGTGCACCTGCCCTGGTTGCTGCCGCTGTTGGGCCTGCTGGCCGTCGTCGGCAGCCTCTGGCTGCGGGCCGCCGGCAACACGCGACAGACCGTCAACGGGGCCGCACGCCTGGGCGGGTCGGCGGCGTCCACCGCCCCCGATGCCAGCGACGGGGCCACGGCCTCTCCCGCCGGCACCACGACGGAGCCGCGCGTCTGGCGGGTGGTCGACGTGCCGACCGTGGACGACGACTGCGGCACCGTGGGCGAAGCCGTGCGGCAGGCTTCCGACGGCGACGTGATCGAAGTGGCCTGCGCGGAACCCCGGGATGACGGGCCGTTCACCATCGAAGGCAAGCAGCTCACGATTCGCGCGGCTCCCGGCATCGAGCCGATCCTGCGGTTTTCCGAGACCGGGGGGGCAACGCGGGATGGCGGCTGCGTCGCGGTCGTGTCGGGAACGCTCGAACTGCGGGATCTGACGCTCAGGTCGGCTTTTCTGCCCGCCGGCCTCGGGCGGCCGGCGGTCGTCTCGCTGCGGGGCTCGGCGGCGCTCGTGTGCGAGAGCGTGGTCTTTGCCGTGCCGGGCGAGGGGGCGATCGGCGGCGTCTGCGTGCGGTCGGAACTGTCGCAGGATGAACGGCAGGAGATTCACGCCAGCGACACGCGGGCCGAAGGCGGTGCCGCGGTTCTCGAAACCAAGGGGAGCGGCAGGATCGACCTCTTCTGGTCGGGCGGCCGCGTCGTCACGCAGGGACGGTTCCTCCTTGCCGAGGGGGCCCCGCGCAAGAATGGCAGCGGGATGAGCGTGCGGATGACCCTCGACGACTGCCTGTTCGCCTGTGGCGACGGGTTCGCCTGCCTGCTCGATTCGCCCTCCCTGCCGGTGGCCCCCCGGCTCCAGGCGTTTGCGAAGGGCTGCCGGTTTCTCGTGCCCGAAGGGCGGGCCGTGTTGCAGCAGTCGGGAGTGGGCGACCCCGAGGCCTACCGGCCTGCAGTGGAGTGGATCGACGCCGCCAGCCGTTACGAGGGCAGCGGCATCCTGCGGCGGATCGACGGCGCCGCGGAGCGGTTCGACATCGATTTCGCCTCCCAGCCGCAGCCCTTCAACCACGCCGCCACGATCGACGGTTGGCCGGCGGACGACTGACGGGAAAAGATTCCGATTGGGGGTGTTTGGATGGCTGGCGGGCCGGCCGGGTTGGCTGTCGTCCCGTGGTATAATTCCTTGACGGCGACGAGGTGCGTAGGTCTAGTAACGGCTCGGTCCCGTCGGGACGAACCTGGCATGGATCTGGCGCGGCGTTCCAGTCACCGTTTCATCTAGTCACCGTTTCTTTCAGTCCACCTTGCATTCACCTTGGAGAGCAGCGATGTCTTGCAGCAGGAGCAGCAGGTATGCCCTGGTCGCCGGAGCGGCCGTGGCGTTGGCATGTGGCGGGTCGGCCCGCGAAGCCTTTGCGATCAAGCAGTTCTTCGATGAATTCAAGGCCGTGTACGTGAAGCCCGAGAGCTCCGACCCGGCAGAGAAGGCCCTCGCGGCCGAGGTCGAGACGGCGAAGTGCAACGTCTGCCACGCCGGTTCGAGCAAGAAGGAGCGGAACGCCTACGGCAACGCCCTCGCCGACCGTCTCGACAAGAAGGAAGACGCCAAGAACGTCGAGAAGATCAAGAAGGCACTGGAGGAAGTTGCGGCCCTTCCCAGCGACCCCGCCAAGGCCGACGCCCCGACGTTTGGTGCCCTCCTCAAGGAAGGCAAACTTCCCGGCGGCAAGTAGCCCTCTCTCCTATGCAGACTGCCCGACGGCCTCGAGGATCGCCTCCTCGAGGCCCGGGCAGTTCGTGATGGCAGCGACCGCATGTGCCGGCGCGAAAAGCCGCACCCGCTTCACGAGATCGTCGAACTGTTCGTGCGCGAGGCTGCGGACCACGGGGGAGACTTCCTCGAACCGCCGCCACGTGAAGGCTTCGTCGCGGGCCGACTGGCCGCCAAGAGATTGGTGAAGTGATTGGTGATCGGCCTGGGGCCGCGACCGATCGCGAACCGCCAGTCGGAATTCCACCTCGCGTTCGGCGGGAGGCGCGTCGATGAGCAGGTCGTCGGCCGTCAGCCGGAGCCCTGTCAGCCGTGAGACGGCAGTGGCCAGACGCCCGGCAATCGCCACCTTGTCGTCGTAGGTGCGGCCCGCCAACCCCCGATGGATGGCCGGATGCCGCAGCGCATCGAACGACGCCACGCGTTTGAAGAGCCGGCGGTGGTCACCGAAGAGTCCGTCCACCAGCGGCTTGGCTGGCGTGCCCGCGGCAAGCGAGCCCAGAGCGCCGACGAAGCCTCGGTCGTCGAGCCTGACGAAACGGGCCGGGTCGATGGCGTCACGCAGCATCCACACCGCCCGCTGGAGCATGGCCGTCGCCGACCGCACGGCATGATGCCAGTAGACCTCGCTGAACATCACATAGCGGGCGAATACCAGCATTTCGGCGGCCGTCCGGCCCTTGTCGGTGATGGCGAGCGCCGTGCCCTGCTCGTCGAGGCAGAGGCTGGAGAGCAGCCGCTCCTCGTCGAAATGCCGCCCGTAGGGCACGCCGGCGTGCAGGCTGTCACGGCCGAGGTAGTCCATCTTGTCGACGTCGATCGGCCCCGAGAGCAGCGAGTGCAGGATCCGATCGGCCGGGGCGTCGCTCGTGCCCGTGATCAGCGCGGCGATACGGGCGGGATCGAGGCCCCACGCTCCCGAGAGCACGGCGGCCGGTTCGCCACGGGAGAGAATGTCGCAGACGAGCGACTCGTGCCGGGGAAACCGCGGCAGGCCCACGTCTTCGATGGGATGACAGTACGGCCAGTGCCCGATATCGTGCACGAGCGCCGCCACCACGAACGCCGCTGCGGCCGACTCATCGACCACCGCGACGAACCGCGGATCGTGCTTCAGCCGGGCGAGAAACTCGAGCGCCCGCCGATAGACTCCCAGCGAGTGTTCCAGTCGCGAATGGATCGCGCCGGGGTAGACGAGCGCCACCAGGCCGAGTTGGCTGACGCGGGCCAGCCGGCGCATCTCGGCCGTGTCGAGCAACGCCCTGACTCGGGCCGTGAGCGGCACGGTGACGCCAGGGGGAATCCGCACGCCCTCGGTGTGGGATTCGAACGACACCAGTTCGGGCAAGCTTGTCAGTGGCACGGAAGGCTCCACGGCACGAAACGGTCAGACCGGCGCGAACCCGGCCAGCCAGCGCAAGAGCGCCGTGAACATGACATAGAGCGAAAAGTGGGCCACGCCCGTTCCCCAGTCGAGATCGAGGGAGGCCAACGCCGCCAGCGCCCCCGCGACGAGGAATGGCGGCCCCAGGTAGACCCAGGGCCACATCTCGTTGGTCAACTCGGGCGGCAGGAATCCCTTCACGATCCACAGTCCGGCGTAGACCGCTCCGCAGATGGTCGTGCGAAGGAGCAGGGAGCGTCCCCGGTAGGGTTCCAGATTCCTGTCACGCACGATCTCGTATGCCAGCCATGCGCACGGCACGGACACGATGCAGGCGGTGGCCGCCAGCAGCCAGATGGGAGCCTGGCCGGCGCCCCAGGCGAAGCGGGCGACGGTCGCCAACAGCAGCGTCGCCACCGCCCCGACAGCCACCGCCACGTAGGCCACCTTCGGGACCGGGTGTTCCTCGAACACGATCGGCGTCGCGGGAACGCGGCCTGGACGGGCCGGTTCGTCCTCCGGCCCGTGGATCTTCACCTCCTTCACCACAGTGCTCGGCACCGTGATCGGCTTCTTGCACTTTGGGCAGGGGCCGGTGCGACCGGCAAACTTGTCGCTGACGGTGAAGGTGGACCGACAACCGGGGCAGATGACTTGAATGGCCATGGACTCGATCCGGTGCAAGAAAACGGGGTATGTCGGCAATCCGGCCCGCGGGCCGCGTCAACCGTGCTGCGGCAGTGTCAGAGGCGGGCTCGCCCCCGTCAAGCCGCCGCCGGGCAGGCTACACTTGAGACACCGGACGCAGCCCCGCCCGCACACCCGAAGAAAGCCGCCGGCGCCATGGCAGACGATAAGAAAAAGATCACCCGAAAGGCCCCGGAGGCTCAAGGCCCCGGTGGAACACAGACAGCCGGGGGAACGCAGGCAGCCGGCAAGATCGTGTTCCACTGCTCGAACGGTCATCGCATCGTGGTGTCCGCAGAGATTGCGGGCCAACGGGGCAAGTGTTCGAAATGCGGAGTCGCAGTCCGCATCCCCACCGCCAGTGAACCTCAGCCCGCGGCACCACCGCCGGCGCAGGCGGTGGAAGTCGCCGAAGAAACGCCTGGCGACGCCGAATCGGCCGAACAAGCGGTCGCCCCGGAGGAAGGGGTTGGGATTGCGGCAGGTCAGCCGACGGTGGACGGCGACGGCGAGGAAGCGGTCGGGCACGCCGAGCCGCCCATCGACATGTTCGCTGGCCTCGTGGATTCGGGCGACAGCAGGGCATCGGCGACCGAGTTCGGCGGGTTTTCCACGCAGCAGCCGCAGGTGCCGCAGCAGGACGGACAGCCGGTGTCCGACGGGGACTCCTGGCCGACGGTCCCGACGGCCGCGCTGGTGGCCCGCCTGTTCGAGGAGATGGAGCACGGGGGGATCATCGAGGTGCACATCAACGGCGGAAGCGTGATCCTGCCCGAGTTCTACGAGCCTCGCTGGTCGCGCGGCTCCCACGGGCTGTTCGCCAGCCGAGCTGCCGATGGCACGGTCACGCTCACCGCCGTCGCCTGGGAATCGATTCAGAAGATCGTCGTCCGGCAGGTCGAAGGGCTGCCAGACGGTTTGTTCGAGTAGGAGCCGGTGCGGCCGCGCCCGGGGCCGCTTACTCCTGTTCGTCGAGATCACCCTCGGTGATCGTCCTGAACCCCTTGTTGGCGAGCGTCTCGAGCCCCATCTCCGTGTTGTCCACCATCAAGGCCACCGCCGGACGGCCGCCGGGCCGCGAGAGGATCGGATAGGCCTGGATGATGTTCACCTCGGCCTGCAGCAACGCCGTGCAGATCCGCAGGAGAGGCTGGCTGTCGTCGGGCAGTTCCACGCCGATGAGGTCGCTCTCGATGAGGGCCAGCCCCGCCCGCTCCAGGATTTCACGGCCCTGCTCGGGGTGGCTGAGCAGGAATCTGGCGAATGCACACTCACCGGAATCGTTGATGGAGAGGGCGACGATCCGCACCTTCGAGCCCTCGAACCGTCGCACCACCTCCAGCAGCTGGCCCACCCTGTTCTCCATGAACACGGTGAACTGCCGCAGCGTCGGCCAGTTTCGTCCCCGGGCGGTTGCAAATCCCACGCCCGTTCCCTCTCCCGTGTCGCCAACGCTCACGTGTCGAACTCCTCAGGTGCCAGGATCAGGTGCCAGGATCAGATGGCAGGATCAGATGGCAAGATCAGATGCCAGACGCCAGGCGGCCGGGGGGAGGGAGGGCAGGAATAAACAGGTCGTCTGCAAACCGCCTCAGCCCCGACGGCCCAGAAGCCCATCGCTCTGCCGCCGAATCCTCGAAAAGAATAGAGTCTGGGGGCCTGGCTGGTCAACGAAGCCCAGGAGCGACGGCCGCATTCGCAGCCGCCGGAAACGTCCTTCAGGAATGACGGCCATGGGCGCGGCGGTGCACGAAATCGAGATCCGGGTGCGGTATCAGGAGACCGACGGGCAGCGGCGGGTTCACCATGCCAACTACCTCACCTACTTCGAAATGGGCCGCACGGAGATGCTACGGGCCTGCGGCCGCACCTACCGGGAGTTCGAGGACGAGGGGCTTTTCATGGTGGTGGCGGACGTGTCGTGCAAGTATCACGCCCCGGCCGACTACGACGACCTGCTCCGCTTGCGGACCCGGGTGGAAAAAATCGGCGCTGCCCACATCAAGCATGCCTACGAGCTGATCCGCGGCACGACCATCCTGGCCACTGGCACCACCACCGTGGTCTGCGTCGACCAGGAGGGCAAGGTCCGCCGCCTGCCCGACTGGATGCTCGCCTGACCGTCTGACCGCCGGCGCCAGGCAGGACGGGATGGACCGCAGAAACTGTCCACCACGCAGGGCGGGCAGATTCACCCCGATTTGTTCTCCGTCGGCGGGGGCCCGACAGTGCCGTGGGCGACAGTCCCTCGCCCATCCCCTCTCCGGAGACCTTCACCATGATCCTTGCCGCGGAAAAAGAACTGTGCCACGTGGGTGAGACGGCGGGCATCGCCGACCACGACCACGACCTCGTCCACGAGCTGAGCCGCAGGCTCGATGCACTGTGGCGGTACGACCAGTACATCGCCAATGCGGAATGGCGGGACGACCTGCGGCAGTTCTGGTGCGACGCCAAGGCGATGGAGCAACAGGCGATCCAGCGGATCCGCGAACTGATCGCTCAGGAAGTCAGGAACAGTTGCTTCTGACGACCGCTCGAGGCCGCCTACCGGGGCTGGCCGGGCTGCCAGGCCGCGTCGTCTTCGTCGTCCGCCGTCTCTGTTTCGAGGCCTTCGTACGACTGCAGGCTGATCCCGGCTGCTTCCATCTGGGCGGCCCGGGATTCGGCCTCGTCGTCGGAGTCGTCGATGTAGGCGAGGAGCGACTGCATCTCGCTCTCGGAAATCTCCGCCAGCTGGAAGCTGCGGACGATTTCCAACGCGGGATCGGCGGGCGGCTGCGGCAGGGCCGCCGCGGCCGCGGCGCGACACCGCACGTACTTCTCACACAGCGACACCAATTCTTCTCGAACCATCGCATCCTCCCTGGTTGATGGGGGCCCCGAATCAGTCGCCCGCCCGTTGCCTCCGGCGGTGCCTCGCTCACGGCAGTGTCTACGGTGGCCGTGAGGGAAATGTTCGCGGGGTATGTGGATCCCGTGAGCCTGCCTCGTTCGTCCGGCCCGCAGGGGGGATCGCCCGGACGGGGCTTCGGTGGTGGGGCATTTTCGGTAGGATGCTCGAAGGTCGCTCCCTTTCCGTGGTCACGCATGGCCCTCGTTCATCTCGACGACGTCACGATCGGCTACCGCGGCCCCCCGCTTCTGGACGGCGTCACCCGGCAGATCGAGGCCGGGCAGCGGATCGGCCTGCTGGGCCGCAACGGCTCCGGCAAGACGACGCTCCTCAAGATGATCGCCGGGCGGGAGCAGCCCGATCGTGGGTGCTGCACCGTGGCCCCCGGTGCCCGCGTCGCATACCTTTCCCAGGATGTGCCGCAGGATTTGCACGGCACGGCCTTCACGCTGGTGCGGCAGGCCTGCGATGCCGCCGTCGCGGCTCACGAGATCGAGGGCTGGGAGGCCGACGAGCGGGTGAAACGCACGCTCGGCCGCCTGCAGATCGACGCCGAAGCCGACCTGGGGGCGATGTCGGCGGGGCTTCTGCGGCGGACCCTGTTGGGCCACGCGTTGGTCGTGGAACCCAGCCTGTTGCTGCTCGATGAGCCCACGAACCATCTCGATCTCACCGCCATCGGCTGGCTGGAGGAATTCCTGGCGTCCTGGCCGGGCACGCTCATGTTCGTGACCCACGACCGCGCCTTCCTGCGGAAGCTCGCGACGCGGATCTGGGAGATCGATCGCGGCAGGCTCTTCGACTGGTCGTGCGACTACGACACGTTCCTGTCGCGAAAAGCCGATGCGCTGGCCGCCGAGGAGAAGCAAAACGCCCTGTTCGACAAGCGGCTGGCGGAGGAAGAGGTGTGGATCCGCCAGGGGATCAAGGCACGCCGCACCCGCAACGAGGGCCGCGTGCGGGCGCTCAAGGCCATGCGGGTCGAACGCAGCCAGCGGCGGGAACAGGTCGGGCAGGCGAAACTCGTGATCCAAGAGGCGGCCCGCAGCGGCACCCTCGTCTGCGAGGTCGACAACCTGTCGTTCAGCTACGGCGGGCGACCGATCCTCGCCAACTTCTCCACCGCGATTCTCCGCGGCGACAAGGTGGGCATCATCGGTCCCAACGGTGCAGGAAAGACCACGCTGCTGCGGCTGCTGCTCGGGCAGCTTACGCCCGAGCGGGGAACCGTCAGGCTGGGTACGCAACTGGCCGTGGCCTATTTCGACCAGCTCCGCGGGCAGCTCGACGGGGGCATGTCGATCGCCGACAACATCGCCGGCGGCAACGACACCGTCACCATCGGCGGCCGGCGGCGACACATCATCGGCTATCTGCAGGATTTTCTCTTCTCGCCGGAGCGGGCCCGCACGGAGGTGCGGTTTCTATCCGGCGGCGAGCGGCACCGCGTGCTGCTCGCCAAACTCTTCACGCAGCCCGCCAACGTGATCGTGCTCGACGAACCGACCAACGACCTCGATGCCGAAACGCTCGAACTGCTCGAGCAGCGGCTCGTGGAGTTTGCCGGCACGATCCTCATGGTGAGCCACGACCGCGAGTTTCTCAACAACGTGGCGACGAGCGTGATTGCCTATGAAGACGGCGGCGTGCGGGAGTATGTCGGCGGATACGACGATTGGCTGCGACAACGACCGGCGGCCGTGACCAAGAGCTCGGAATCGCAGCGGGCTGCACCGGCCCGGCGTGATTCTTCACCGGAGTCCACGGTCGTCGCGCCGAAACGCCGCTCCTACAAGGACCAGCGGGAACTCGACCTCCTGCCGACGACGATCGAGCACCTGGAGGCCGAGATCGCCACGCTCCACGAACAGGTGGCGTCTCCGGCTTTTTACAAGCAGCCCGCCGCCGAAATCGCGGCCACCCAGCGGCGGCTCAAGGACTGTGAAGCCCGGCTGTCTGCCGCCTTTCAGCGGTGGGAAGAACTCGAATAGGCGACTCCGCCGGCCGCGGTTTGGTGATGTGTCGATCACGGACGATGGGCTACAATCCGAGGACCGCCCGGGTTGGCGTTCGGATTGGCGGTGCGAGAGTGACCGAGGCCCATGGAGGTGCTGCCATGATTGATCTGAGATTCCGCGGTTCGTCTGCCAGTCTCCGCGGTCGGTTCGAGCGGATCCGGGCGACGCGCCATGCGCGTGCCATCATGCTGGCCCTCACGCTTGCCACCGTGGCTGGTGCCGCGATGGCGGTGGAACACACGAAGGACTCGCTCGATGCCGTGCAGCAGGCGGTGGCGGAGCAAAAGGCGGTGATCGTCGATGTCCGCGAGCCGGAGGAGTGGAGTCAGGGGCATCTCTCCGGCGCCCGCTCGTTGCCGCTGAGCACGCTGGAAAAGGGCGTGCCGCCCGAGTCGCTCGCCAAGCTTCTGCCGAAGGCCAAGATCATCTACGTGCACTGTCTGTCGGGCGGCCGCTGCCTCACGGCGGCGGACATCCTTGCACCGCTCGGCTACGACGTGCGTCCACTGAAGCCGGGCTATCCCGCCCTCGTCGCGGCCGGCTTTCCCGCCGTCGTCGGCCAGTGACCCCGGGCTGATCGCTACCAGTATTTGACGAGCAGGACGCCGGCGAACACCATCGCCGCGCCGATCATGCGGCCGGCGGTGAGGCTCTGCTGGGGCAGGTTCATCAGGCCAAAGTGGTCGAGCAGAAGCGAACAGATCAACTGCCCGGCCACGACGGCCGCGATGAAGGCCGCCGCGCCGAGCTTGGGGGCGAGCGCGGCACCGGCCAGCACGATCAGCGCTCCCAACGGTCCGCCAATCCAGTTCCACCAGGGGGCCGCCCGCATCGCCGCGATGGAGGGCGGGCTCGGCCGCAGCGCCAGCATCACCAGCGCGGCCGTCACGATCGTGCCACAGATCGAGAAAAAGGTCGCGTAGCGGGGGTCATCGAGGTTCGTTCGCAGCGATCCATTGGCCGCCGCCTGGAGCGCGATGCAGGCGCCGGCCACGGAGGCGAGCAGAATCCAGACGGTGTCCATGGGCATTCCTTTCCGGGGGCCGCTACTATACGGCCTGTCTGGATGGCCTGTGATGGCTTGTCCGGTTTTTTCAGACGGCATGTTCCGACGATCTGCCTGAGCGGCCTGCATGGACATCAGCATCGAACGACGGACGAGCACCGCGGGCGGTTCCGGTCAGGAGGTCGTCGAACTGGTCGTGAGCGGCCGGATCGATGCGGAATCGGGTGTGGAGCTGGAGCATGCCGTCGCGCAGGAGTTGCAGCGGGGCCAGCACTCGATCCGCCTCGACTGCGTCGGCGTGAGCTTTCTCAGCTCCGCCGGCATCCGCGTGCTCTTCAACGTCCATCGCGCCGCCAAGACAGCCGGCGGAACGTGCCTGATCGGTGAAGCCAGCGAGCCGGTGGCCCGCGTGCTGGAACTGACGCGACTGGCCACGATGCTCAGGGAGCCCCAGGGAACGGGCGACGAGGGCCCGACTCAGCCGGGCGCTGCTTCCGCCGAGGCGGCTGGGAATGCTTCCGCCGAGTTTCGCGCGGGCAGGATCGTTTTCGTCGGCTGGGAGCCGCCGGGCACGGGCGGCCTGCAGGCCGAAGTCGTCGGTTCAGCAGCTGACGTCCTGCTCGGCCGCCTGCGGGAGACACCGTCCCGATCCGTGCCGCGGCACGCCTTCGGTCTGGGGCTCGCCGGTCTTGCCGACGACAGACCGCTCGCCGCGATCGCCGGCGAACTGCTGGCGGCCTGTGGAGCCGTGTTCCATCGCGGGCCGCAGTCATTCACCGCGGTCGACTACAGTCTGGGCGAGGGCAGCCACGTGCCCACCGTGCGTCTGGCATCGGGGCTGATCTGGGAGGGCCTGCCTCGCGGACGGGCGGGCTTCGAGCCGGCCGCCGAAGAGGGGTCGGTGCGGTTCGACGAACTCGCGGCGGCGTTGCTCGAGCGGGCGCAGGCCGAGTGCCTGGCGGTCGTGATCGTGGCCGAAGTGCACGGTCTGATCGGCGTGGAACTGATCCGCCCGCTGGCCGAGGCGACGGCCGACGACAATCCCCGCTCCCGTGAGCCCGCCGTGGCCGCCCGCTGGCTGAGTTTTTCCCGTGAGCCAGTGCACGCCCGGCACACGGCGTTGATCGTCGGCGTGATCACGCGGGGAACCCCCGCCGCCCCGCTGGCAGATTTCGTGCGGCCGCTCGGCACGAACGGCCCCTCGGGCCATGCCCATGCCGCCGTCTTTCCCCTGCGGCCGCTCAAGCGTGGCGCCGTCGATCTCGCCACGACGGTCGACGACCTCGCCGCCTCCGAGCCGGTTGCCGTGATGCACCTGCTCGGTGATCCGCAGCCGGTGCTCGGCAACGGCCAATCGGAGCTCGTGCGCGGCTGCTGCTGGTTCGCGCCGCTGGCGGTCGCCGGGCCGTCGGGCATCGAGGAGGCGGCCCGATGATCACGCTGCTCTCGACCTGGACGTTCGGCGTGGCGCTCGGGTTCGTGGCGCTCGGGGTGTTCGTCAGCTACAAGCTCTTCTCGTTTCCGGACATCACCACCGACGGCTCCTTCACGCTCGGGGCGGTGGTCGCGACCGTCCTGCTCGTGGCGGGTGTCGATCCGGTGCCGGCCACGCTGGCCGGCATGGCGGCCGGGGCGGCGGCCGGAGCCTGCACCGGCATGCTGCATGCCATGCTCAGGATCGAGCCGCTTCTTTCGGGCATCCTCATGACGACGGCCCTGGCGAGCGTGAATCTCGTCGTGCTCGGCCGCAGCAACGTGCCGCTCTCCGGCGTGACCACGCTCCTCGACCGGGCCGAGGCGGCGCTCGTGCCCGTGGCCCGCCTGATCGGCTTCGCCGACGCCGCGACCGGCGAGGCGGCCCGGCTGGGCTTCATGCTCGTCGCCGCGTTCGCGACGGTGTTGCTGCTCTACGCCTTCTTCCGCACGCGGCTGGGCACCGCCATGCGAGCCGGTGGCGATACGCCCACGATGGCCCGGGCACTCGGCCGCAACACCGGTCTGCTCACGGTGGCCGGTCTCGCGATCGCCAACTCGCTCGTGGCGCTTTCGGGCGCGATCGTCGCGCAGTATCAGGGCTTCGCCGACGTGCAGATGGGAATCGGCATGGTGGTGTGGGGCATGGCGAGCGTGTATCTGGGCGCGGCTCTCGTGGGGCAGGTGCGGCTCGGCGGGGCGCTCCTGGCCACGCTCGCCGGCAGTGTGACATTCCGGCTGCTCGTCGCCGCCGCGCTTCGCGCCGGGCTCGATCCCGACTGGCTCAAGTTCACGACGGCCGTCGTCGTGCTCACGGCGCTCGTCGCGCCGCGGCTGCTCGTTCGTCGTCAACAGGCTTCCGTGGCCCGGTAACACCCGCTCGCTCCGCGACCCGCTCAGATGCTCCAACTCCGCGATGCCACGGTGACGTTCTCCGCCCCCGGCGGGCCGCTGGTCCGCGCGGTCGATGGCGTGTCGCTCACGATTCCCACCGGGACGTTCGTGGTCGTCATCGGCACCAACGGTTCGGGCAAGAGCACGCTGCTGGGGTCGATCGCGGGCACCGTCCGCCTCGATGGCGGCAGCATCCATCTGGCCGGTCACGACATCACCGGCTGGCGGGAAGACCAGCGGGCCCGGCTCGTGGGGCGGGTGTTCCAGGATCCCAGGGCCGGCACGGCGGCCAGCCTCACCGTGCTCGAAAACATCGCCGTGGCCGCCTGTCGCGGACGGCGGGCCGGGCTGTCGTGGGCGACGAGCCGGGGCCTGCGGGCCGAGGCCGCGCAGCGGCTGGGGAGCATCGTGCCGGGGCTCGAAGGCCGGCTCGACCAGCCGATCGGCTCGCTCTCGGGCGGCCAGCGGCAGATCGTCACGCTCGTGATGGCGACATGGCACCGCCCCGATCTGCTCCTGCTCGACGAACATACCGCCGCGCTCGATCCGGCCGCCGCCGACCGGGTGGTGCAGGCCACGGCCCGGCTGGTTCGCGAACACAACCTCACGGCGCTGATGGTGACCCATTCGCTCGTGCAGGCCGCCACGCTTGGCGACCGGCTGCTGCTCGTGCACCGGGGACGCATCGCCCTCGACGTTCAAGGGGCCGCGAAGCGCAGGCTCTCGGCCGATGATCTGGCGTATCGCTTCGACCGGTTGCGGTCCGCCGACCAGCTCGACGAGGCGGCTGCGCGGTCGCTCGCGGACCTGTACGTCTAGCCCTTGCAGGAGCCCTCGCAGGACAGGCCCATGATCACGTCGCAACTGCTCGCCGTTCTTCGCCGTGCCGTGCCGACCATCGCCCTGCTGGCCGGAGCCTCGGCGCTGCTGTTGCTCACCGACAGGCAGTCGGCGAAGCGGGCGCTGCCGGCGATCGCCGTGCTCCAGCAGACGAGCTCGATGGTGCTCGAAGACGCCGTCAAGGGAATGATCGCGGGGCTCGAGGAGCGCGGCTGGGTGGATGGGAAGACCGTGACGATTCGCCGCTACAACGCCGAAGGAGACATGGCGCAGGGCAATGCGATCGCCCGCGAGATCGTCGGCGGGCCGTTCGATCTGGTGCTCACCTCCAGCACCCCGTCGCTCCAGGCGGTGGCGACGGCCAACACCCGCGGCCGGCTCAAGCACGTGTTCGCGGCGGTCGCGGATCCCTTTTCGGCGGGCGTCGGACTCGACCGTGCCGACCCGCTCGTGCACCCGCCGCACCTGGTCGGCTATGGCAGTCTGGCACCGGTGAACGCGACGTTTCAGATTGCACGGCGGCTGAATCCCCGCCTAACCCGCGTGGGCGCCGCCCACAATCCGTCCGAGAGCAATTCCCGACGCTTCATGGAACTGGCCCGGGCCAGTTGCAAGGCGCTCGGCATCGAGCTCTTGGAGGCTCCGGTGGAGAATTCCTCCGGGGTCATCGAGGCGGTGCAGTCGACGATCTCGCGGGGAGCCGAGGCGATCTTCGTGCCGGGCGACACGACGGTGGTCAGCGCGGTCGACTCGGTGATCGCGACCGCCGCCAAGGCTGGGATTCCGGTGTTCAGCGTGAATCCGGGGGCCCCCGACCGCGGCACGCTGTTCGACGTCGGCTTCAACTTCCGCGAGGTGGGGCTCGTGGCCGGTCGGCTGGCGGCCGACCTGCTCCAGGGCACCGATCCGAAAACGGTGCCGATCCGCGAGACGGCCCACGAGATCCCTCCCTACCTCGTGCTCAACCTGGCCACGAAGTCTGCGGCCCCCGACCGCTGGCAGGTGCCCGATGATTTGAAGGGCCAGGCGCGGTATCTGATCGACCGCTCGGGCCGGCGCGACCAGCCCGCTGCGGTGCTGGAGGGACCTTTCGACGAGGCGACGCTCCGTTGATTTCGGATGGGGTTTCCTCATCCAAGCCCGCAGCACAAGCAAGGGAGTGCGGCCAGCCTCGCGGTCTGGGCCGCGGATTCCCCGGCCTTCCGCGGTGAGATACCGGCATCGCCCCTGGACCGCAGGCTTTTCCACCGGGCTGCATGACGGCCACCGGCCGGACTACGGCAGCCGGTTGAGCGTGTACCAGCCGGTGTCGTGGAGCAGGGCCGCGCCGGCGACGCCTTCGGCCGTCGAGGAGGCACGCACGCCTTTCGCCTTGATCTCGTGGATCATCCCCTCGCGGATGTTTCCGAGCGCGAGCCGCACGCGTCGACCGTCCGCCGAGAGCTCGGCCTTCTCCACCGGGCACGGTTGCTCATCCACGATCGGGCTGCCATACGACGACTGGTAGATGGAGGTGAAACCACGGGCCTCGTAGCTCTTCGGATCGGCCGCGGTCGCGGCGTCGACGGGCTGCGTGAACTCGAGTTCGAAGCCGCCCGGCACGGCCTTCAGCGACAGGATTTCGAACGGCGTGCGGCCCGTCCACGTGATCCGCTCCAGGGCGAAGCCGCCGGCGCCCCGCGATCCCCACCCACGATTGGTGCCCCCCACGAAGAGCATGCCCCGCGGCGAGAACTGTTCGGCGAGCGAGCCGCTCCGCAGGCCGGCGAGCATCGGGATGCACGCTCCCTGACGCACGCCCTGCACCGTCTCCAGGCAGCACCGCATGACGATGCTGTGGGACTGATCGGCGACGAGGATCTGCCCGGGGAAAGGCCCGAATCTCCCCTGCGTCGAATCGCAGATCACGCCCGAGGCACTCTGCCCCATCAGCGAGTAGGGGAAGACGACCGCCGCCGGCCGCAGCCGCGGGATCCGCTTCGCCTCGGTTGCCACCCGTGATCCGCTCTTCGGCTCCTCCGGCGGCGGGCCCATCTGTGGCGCATCCGCATACCACCGGTTGCCGGCGGGATGTCCCATGAAGTCTCCGGGAACGAGGTGCTTGAGCGAACAGGCACCGTTCCACGGACCCTGGTTTTCGGTGTAGTAGGCCTCGCCGTCGGAGTCGAAGCCGATGCCCCCCGGCGAGCGGACACCGCTGCAGGTCGGCGTCACCGTGCCATCCTCGGCAACGCGGAGGCACCAGCCGCGGAAGAGGCCCTCGCTGGTGTACGAACCCGTGAGGCAGAGCACCACCCAGATCCGTCCCTCGGCATCGAACTTCGAGCCGAAGGCGTATTCGTGGTAGTCGCCATTGATGCCCCAGCCGTCGCTCACGGT
>JBILWX010000158.1:0-7127 GCA_044369655.1 Pirellulales bacterium | reverse complement strand
CCCGCGGCATAAACCCGCTCGCCGCTCTGCTCGGCGAGGCGCCCCATCTGCTCCGCACCGAGCATCGCGAGCATGCCGATCCGCCGCAGACTCTCGCCCCGACGGTCGACGGCCGTGGCCGGCGACTCGACGACGGGCATGGGAAGTTGCGTGAGCCGCACCTGGTGCGTGGCCACCGGGATCTCGATCCCATGCCGTGCCAGGGCATACCAAATCCGGTCGCGGGCCATGCCGTCGACGCGGTCACGTTTGTCGAAATCGGTGGTGAAGAGACGGACCCAGTATTCGACGCCACGTTCCTTGAAATCATTCGTGACCACCGAGGCCGCAGGGTGCTCGAGAACGCCGAAGCTGCCGCGGATGGCGTCGAGGATGATCTGCTGCACCTGCTGCGGCGAGACATCGTAGGGCGCGACCACGAACAGCGACCGGCGGGACCACGGCTCGGGCTTGGTGAAATTCCGAATCGATGCCTGCGCGAGCTGACCGTTGGGAATGATCACATAGGCTTCGTCGAGCGTGATCACCTTCGTGGCCCGCCAGTTGATCTCCACGACCCTGCCAATGTGGGCGGGATTGGTGTCGTATTGGATCCAGTCTCCCAACTCGAAGGGGTGTTCGGCATGAATAGCCAGCCCGGCGAAGACATTGCCGAGCGTGTCCTTGAGGGCGAAGCCGAGTACCGCCGTCACGACCGCCGAACCGGTGAACAGGTTCTCGGCCTTCACGCCCGCCTCGAAGAGAATGGCGATCAGCGCGGCCGCGAGGGCGAGTAGCCGGAGGACGTCGAGAAAAATCCGGGGCATCGGGCGGCCGAGGCGTTCCCAGGCCGAAACCGCCACCAAAAGCAGCACCGACTGCAGAAGCGATGCCAACAAAAAGAACCGGATGCCAAAGGCCGCCAGCCGCGGCCCGTCGAGGGCGTCTGGAAAGAGCGCCGCCACCGCCAGCGGCACTGGGGCAAGCACGAGCAATGCGGCCGGCCCCCACGACAGCAGGCGGCGGCCCCGCGGTGCCGTGATGATGAAGAGCGCGAGTGTCACCAGCGCCACGATCAACTCGCGGCCCAGATCGGCGTTGCCCTCCCCGGCCTGCGGCACGACGGCGGCGATGAGTTCACTGCTGGTCATGGCGGTCTGTCCGGCGAGTCGTGTGGCACGTTCGGGGAGCGGGTGGAGTCGCAGATTGTGCCGGGATCGGCTGCCGCCGACAAACCCGGAAACCGCCCCTGACCCGCGAAAACCCCCCTGACACACACCCGGATGGACGTGAGGGTCGCGGATTTTTATACTCTGGGGCCCCGCGGATCGGTCCGCGGCCATCCACTATTCCAGCCAAAGACGATCCGGAACTCGCATGGTCAAACTGACGGTTCGCGAACGCGAAAGCATTCAGGAGGCGGTCCGCCGCTTCCGCAAACTGGTCGAGCGCAGCGGCATCAAGAAGGAGATGCGGCGCAGAGAGTTTTTCGAGAAGCCCAGCGAGACCAAGCGTCGCGCCCGCCTTCGCGCCGAACGCCGCACGAAGCGCAACCGGCTGCTGGGAGTGTAGCCCCGGTTCAACCCAGGGGTCTTCCGCGCAGCCGACGAGCCGTGGGCGTCCCCGAACCGCCGCCCGTGAGGCCCATTCAGGAACTCCAGTCGAGGGCGACGTCGAGCCACGGGGCATCGTGGGTCGGCCACCCGGTGCTGACCCGGTCCACGCCGGTGCGGGCGATCTCCGCCGCCGTGTCGAGCCGAATGCCGCCCGACGCCTCGAGCACAGTTTCCGGCCGGACCGCGTTCCGCGTGGCCACACAGGCGGCCAGCTGCAACGGCGCCATGTTGTCGAGCAGGACAATGTCGGGGCCGGCCTCCAGCACCGACTCGAGCATCTCCGCGGCGTCGATCTCGACTTCCACCACCATGGCATCGGACCGCGAGGGAGGAAAGGTCTCGGCGACGAAGCGGCGGGCCCGCCGCACCGCGTCCGCCGGGGACATGCCCGCGGCAGCCAAAGCGGCCAGATGGTTGTCCTTGATGAGGATGGCATCGTAGAGCCCCATACGATGATTCCAGCCTCCTCCCAGGCGGACGGCATATTTGTCGAGCAGTCGCCAGCCGGGCACGGTTTTCCGCGTGTCGTAGACACGGCACGACGTGCCAGCCACGGCGTCGACCAGCCGGCGGGTGGCGGTGGCCACGCCCGACATCCTGCCGATGAGATTGAGCAGCACGCGTTCGGCGGCAAGCACGCTCCGGGTGGCGCCGGCGAGAACGGCCACCCGGGTCCCCGCTTCGACGACCGTCCCATCGGCCACCAGCGGCCGCCACTCGAGCCCAGCGTCGGCCACCCCCGCCACGACGCCCCCCGCCTTCAGCCCCGCAATCACCCCGGACTTCCTCGCCACCACATCCAGGCCGCTCCGGGCCGACCTGTCGATCAAGCCCACACTCGTCCAGTCGCATTCGTGCCCCAGATCCTCGGCGAACCACTCGACTGCCCGTGCCGCCACGTGGCCGGCAAGATGATCGTCCCACTCCGACTGGCGGAAATCGCGGGGCTGGGGCGACATGAAAACTCCTGACCAAATGGGGAGGGGATACTCAGCGGTCGCAAACCGAACCGCGGCGGTATTCTATCGCAAGCGGTCCCCCGGGCTTTTTTCACCGCCACGGGGCGGGCAGCAGGCACGAACCAGGCACTCCTCATGAATTCCGATACCCCGTGCTCGCCTCCACTGCCGGCGCGAACGCAGCCGCTGATCGCCCTCGTGGCGGCGGCCTGCCTGGCCGCCGGGGCGATCTGGTTCGTCGCCGCGGGCGGACCGGCCGGCAGACTGGTCCACCATGACGCGGCCCCCGCCGCCGAAAACCGCTTCACCGTCAACATCAACGACGCCCGCGAAATCGAGCTTGCCCAACTGCCGGGACTCGGCCCCGCCATGGCCCGTAGAATCATCGATCACCGCCGCGAGCACGGCCCCTTCGCCACGCTCGACGAGCTGCTGGACGTGCCCGGGATCGGGCCGGCCACGCTCGACGCGATGCGGCCGCACCTGCGGCCAATCCGCCGGCCAAAACACTCCCACCAGGCACCCTCCGAGCCGTGACCGGCGGACCGTTGCTCCGATGACAACCACTCCCGGCGTATTCGAACTCGTCGCTCCCTATCAGCCGGCCGGTGACCAGCCGGCCGCGATCGACGCGCTCGTCCGCGGGATCGAGGAGGGTCGCCCGTCGCAGGTCCTGATGGGCGTGACCGGCTCCGGCAAGACGTTCACGATGGCCAACGTGATCGCCAAGGTCGGCCGACCGACGCTCGTGCTCTCCCATAATAAGACGCTGGCGGCCCAACTCTACGCCGAGTTCCGCGACTTCTTCCCCCACAACGCCGTCCACTACTTCGTCAGCTACTACGACTATTACCAGCCCGAGGCATACATTCCGCAGCGGGACATCTTCATCGAGAAGGATGCGGCGATCAACAAGGAGATCGATCGTCTCCGGCTGGCGGCGACGAGCGCGCTGGTCAGCCGCCGCGACGTGATCGTGGTGGCGAGCGTGTCGTGCATTTACGGTCTCGGATCGCCCGACGACTATCGGGCGATGGTCGTGCGGCTGGCCAGCGGCATGACGCTGACGCGGGACAACCTGCTCGAAAAACTGGTTTCGATCCAGTACGAGCGGAGCGACCTGGCGCTCGAACGGGGAAAGTTCCGGGTGCGGGGCGACACGATCGACATCTGGCCGCCCTACGACGAACTCGCCACCCGCGTGGAATTCTGGGGCGACACCATCGAATCGATCGCGATCACGCATCCGACCAGCGGCGAGGTGGCGGCCAAGAAGGACGAGACGTACTTCTATCCGGCCCGCCACTTCGTGATGCCGGAGGACCGCATCCGCGCGGCAGTGGGAGAGATCAAGCGGGAACTGGACGAGCGGCTGGAGGAGCTCAAGTCGCAGGGCAAGCTGCTCGAGGCGCAACGGCTCTCGGCCCGCACGCGGTTCGACATCGAAATGCTGCTGGAGGCGGGCTTCTGCCCCGGCATCGAAAACTATTCACGGCCCCTGAGCGGCCGGGCGGCGGGCAGCACGCCGGAAACGCTGTTCAACTACTTCCCGAAGGAGTTTCTCTTTTTCGTCGACGAATCGCACGTCACCGTGCCCCAGGTCCGCGGCATGTACGCGGGCGATCGGAGCCGAAAGCTGACGCTCGTCGAGCACGGGTTTCGGCTCCCCTGTGCCCTCGACAACCGGCCGCTGATGTTCGAGGAGTGGGAAAAGAAGCTCGACCAGACCGTCTACGTGTCGGCGACGCCCGGCGCATGGGAACTCAACCGCACCGGGGGCGAGGTCGTGGAGCAGGTGATCAGGCCCACCGGCCTGCTCGACCCGGTCATCGAGATCGTGCCGGCGAAGCAACAGGTCACGCATCTCCTGGGTGAAATCGAGAAGACGGTGACGGCGGGGCATCGCGTGCTGGTCACCGCCCTCACCAAGAAACTCGCGGAAGACCTGGCTGCCTACTTTCAGGATCGCAAGGTGCGCTGCCGCTGGCTGCACAGCGAACTCGACGCCTTCGAGCGTGTCGAACTCCTCCAGTCGCTGCGGGAGGGGGGCTTCGACGTACTCGTCGGCGTGAACCTGCTCCGCGAAGGACTCGACCTGCCCGAGGTGGCACTCGTCGCCATTCTTGACGCCGACAAGGAAGGGTTTCTGCGGAACGAAACGTCGCTGATGCAGACGATCGGACGGTCGGCACGCAACGTCGACGCCCGGGTGATCCTGTATGCCGACACGGTCACCGAATCGATGCGGCAAGCCGTCGACGAGACACTCCGGCGCCGCGCGCTTCAGGAGGCCTACAACACCGCCCACGGCATCACGCCGGCCACCATTCGCAAGGAGATTCGGGCCGGAATCGAGGCGGAAGCAGCCTCCCGGGCGGTCGCCTTCGAGGCCGTGGGGCAGGGGGACGACTCGCAGCGGCGTGCCGCCGAGTTGCTCGAACACCTGGAGGCGGAGATGATGCAGGCGGCGGCCGAACTCGACTTCGAACGCGCCGCACGGCTTCGCGACCAGATCGCCGGCCTGCGGAACGGGAAACCAGGCCCCGGAAAAGGCGGGGCTCGAGGCCGAGGCCGGGCCGCGAAGGGTGGAGCGGTCACAGGCCGGATACCCCGACCGAAACGATGACCAATCAGGGGGACGCAGGCCATGCCACACAGAAAACAAACCAAGGCCGGGCAGTCGGCGGCCGTGGTCCATCCGCATGGGGCCGCCCCGACCGACGTATCCCGGATCGACACCGCCGCGCTCTGGCAGGCGGTCTGCCGCGTGTCGGGAGACTATATCGCGGTCATCGATCGGACCGGCTCGATCCGCTTCTGCAACCGCGTGGACGACGGCTGGTCGCCCGAACAGGTGATGGGTCGCAGCATGCTCGACTTCACCATGCCGGAGTCGACCGAGCACCTCTATCAGGTGATCGAGCAGGTGTTCTCCACCGGCACGGAGCAGTCGCTGGAGACGACCGTGAAACGGCCCGATGGCGGCCTCAACTATTTCACGCTGCGGCTGGGGCCGGTGCTCGTCGACGGCAAGACAGCTGCCATCCTCGCGTGCTGTGAGAATATCCTGCCGCTGAAGACCTCGGAGAAGACGCTGCAGCACGAACGCAACCTGCTCCAGCGGCTGCTCACGATTCAGGAGCGGGAACGGCAGCTCGTCTCCTACGAGATTCACGACGGGCTCGCCCAATATCTCGCCGGGGCGATCATGCACCTGGAGGCCTGCGAACATGCCGAGGCGTGCTCGACCGACAACCGCGACCTCCGCGAGGGATTGAAGCTGCTGCGGGCGGCCGCGGACGAGGCCCGGCGGCTGATCAGCGGGCTGCGACCGCCGGCACTGGACGAATTGGGCATCGTCGACGCGGTCGAATCACTGGCTGCAGACGCCCGCGCCGACGTTCCGCGGGTCGAGTTCACCCACGGCCTGCCCCCGCGGCGGCTGTTGCCGGACATCGAAACGACGATCTTTCGCATCGTGCAGGAATCACTGTCGAACATTCGCCGCCACGCCCACGCCACGCTGGCAAGCGTCCGGCTCGAACAGCATGGTGCCAGCGAGATACGGGTCGTCGTGCAGGACGATGGCGTCGGATTCGATCCCGCCCAGGTGCCGGACGACCGTTTCGGCCTCGAGGGCATCCGCCAGCGGGCTCGCTTGCTCCATGGCGAGCCGACGATCACGAGCAGTCCTGGTCGGGGCACAACGGTCACCGTCACGCTGCCGATCGACGGTTAGGCAGCCTTGCGGAGGCCGTCGCGGGTCTGTTCAAGCGTGCGGCCGAGCCTGCGGCGGCTCGGGGCCGCGGCAATGGGCGACGCCTTCGACTCGAGGACCGTGGCCGTCTGATGCGGCTCCCTGTGGACGCTGAGCCGTTCCCGGAGCGACTGGGCCAGCGCCGGCCCCAGGTCATCCCCCTGATTGCGGGTGCCGACATCCTCCACCGCATCGGCCAGCCCCAGGACGACAGCCTGCCTTACGCCTTCACGCAGCCACTGAAAGAAGCTCATGGTCGGTTTCCCCCCTCCGTTGCCAGATTCGCAGTCCCGCAGAGACGATCCACGAAAACCGGTCCTACCGGCCTTTCCGTGGCTGCCAGTGGTATCGACCGCTCACGCCTTCGGCTGCATCGACGGCCTGCCGCGGACGGCTCTCGGACTCTGGGAAGACTCTGACGGTTGCCGGCCGGTGGCTAGGCGACCGACGCAGACCAGGCACATGTCGTCGCTGCGAATCTGACCAGCCGAATGACGCTCCACGTCCGCAAGCAGTCGGCGGCCCACTTCACCGGCGTCACCCCCACGCTCCGCCAGCACCTTCTCCATTCGCTCCAGACCGTAGAGCCGCTGTTCGTGGTCCAGGGCCTCGCTGATCCCGTCGGTGTAGAAGACGAGCGTGCTGCCGGCCGCCAGATCGAGTTCGCAGGCCTTATAGCCGCGGCTGGCGTCGAGACCGAGCGGGAGGCAGCCCAGGTCGGTGCCGACCGTCCGCACCCGGCCCGATGCTTCGCGGAGGAACACGGGCAGGTGGCCCGCGCTCACCATGGTGACGTGGTGCGACCGTGGATCGAGC
>JBILWX010000050.1:0-25121 GCA_044369655.1 Pirellulales bacterium | reverse complement strand
GCTCGCGAACCGATCGTCCCAGCCACCGCGCAGAAAACTCTCGTTGATCAGCGACACGGCCTTGGCAAGATCCCGCTCGCTGGCGAGGCAATACCGCACGTCGGCCGACAGCGCCGCCATCACGAGAGCCGCCGACACTCCCTTGCCGGAGACGTCGGCCAGCACGATCGCCAACCGCCCCTCCGACAGGGGAACGTAGGCGAAAAAGTCCCCTCCCACGTGCTGTGCCGGTTCGTAGAAATCGAATACTTCATACCCTTCGATCTCCGGCGGTTTCGTCGGCAGCAGCCCCTGTTGCACGCGATGGGCAAGTTCGAGATCCCGCTTGATCTGCTCCTGCTGCACGCGGCGATCATGGGCAACGGCCTGCTCCACTGCCTGCGCCGCCTGCCCGGCAATTCCCGCCAGCACCTCCAGATCGGCTTGATCGAAGCCGTTCCGCACGTCCCGCGAATCGACATGGATGACGCCGAGCACATGGCCGTCCCCCCCCAGAAACGGCACGCACATCACCGACCGGATCCGGCAGTCGACGACGCTCTCGCTGGCATTGAAGCGGCTGTCGGTGGCCGCGTCGGCCGAGAGAATCGCCCGCCGCGACTGCACCACGCGATCGATCAGCGACAGGCTGAGGCGAAGCGGGCCAGCCTGCGTCTGCCCGCGGGTCTTTCTGGCCCGCAACAGGAGCCGACGCGAGGAGGGATCTGACAGGAGCACGAACCCCCGTTCGGCGCGGGGAAACACCTCGAACAGTCCGTCGAGGAGTCTGGGCAGAACCTCGTCGAGCGAGAGTGACGAGCCGATGGCACGATTGAGGCCGATCACGGCCCGCAACTTGGCCTCGGCATGCCCGCCCACCGCGGCATCCCCTTCAGGCTCACCCACGGACAGCTGCGACACGATGATGGAATCGTGGTCGCCACCCTCGACTACCTCGTCAAACAGCGCGGTCTGCGAACCGAATATCGAGCTCGCTCCGGCATCGGCCGATGGAGTCACCCATGAGGGACGGTCGCTGGAGAGGAACACGAGGGTCTGTTCGCAGATCTGAATCTGGTCGCCATCCGACAGTTTGTGGGGGCCGGTGAGCGGCCGACCGTTGAGCGTCGTGCCGTTGCGGCTGCGCAGATCCTCGACGGTCGCCTGCCCGTCCTGAACCGCGACGGCCGCGTGCTGCCGGCTCACGGCGGAGGCGTCGATGACGATGTCGCAGGCCGGGTGGCGACCGATGACCACCCGCCCGGAGCGGATGGCAATGCGTTCGCCGCTGCGGGGCCCGGATTTCAGTTCGAGGAAAGCCACTGCCTTCTCGCTCTTGTGCACGGCCAAGGTGTCGCGGTGAGCGGAATTGCCACTGCCGAGCCCACCGGGTAATCTCTTCGATGCTGACCGGCCGACAGCATACCCGGATCGTCGCGATCCGTGTGCTGCCGGAACGAGCGGCCAGCAGGGACCCCGCGGATGGGGAATGGTGTAACGGTAGCACGACTGGCTCTGAACCAGTTAGTCTAGGTTCGAATCCTAGTTCCCCAGTTTGATACCTCACGCGCCGGTGGGCTTGGCCGTACAGAGCCTCACGCGCCGGTGGGCTTGGCCGTACAGAACCTCACGCGCCGGTGGGCTTGGCCGTACAGAGCCTCACGCGGCGGTGGGCTTGGCCGTACAGAACCTCACGCGCCGGTGGGCTGCTGACCTCACCCCCGCAACCATGGACGGCCGCGACGCATGTCAGATTCAGTCGTTCCGGCGGTAGCCGCTCCCACCGCCCATCGCGTGCTGCTCGTCGACGATCAGGCCATGATCGGCGCTGCCGTCCGCCGCCTCCTCACCGGCCAGCCCGACATCGTCTACGAATTCTGCCAGCAGTCGCACGCCGCGCTGGCCGCGGCCGAGGCGTTCCAGCCGACCGTGATCCTCCAGGATCTGGTGATGCCCGGCATCGACGGACTCGACATGGTGCGTCAGTTTCGAGGCCTACCGGCGACGGCCGACGTGCCGGTGATCATGCTCTCCGCCCAGGAGGAACCGGTGGTCAAGGCCCGACTGCTGGAGGCGGGAGCCAACGACTACCTGGTCAAACTGCCCGATCAGGTGGAACTCATCGCCCGTATCCGCGTCCACTCCGACGCCTACCGACGGCTCCTGGAGCGCAACGCCGCCTTCGCCGCCCTGGAACGGTCGCTCGCCGAACTGAAACTCGAACGGGAGAAGTCGGAGCGGCTGCTGCGCAATATCCTGCCGGAAAAAATCGCCGATCGCCTGAAGAACGGCGAATCGACGATCGCGGACAGCTTCCAGGAAGTCACCGTGCTGTTCGCGGACCTCAAGGGCTTCACCGAATTTTCGCAGCACACCGACGCCCAGCATCTGGTCGGCCTGCTCGACGAGATTTTCTCCGCATTCGATTACCTCGCCCACCTCCACGGGGTGGAAAAGATCAAGACGATCGGCGACGCCTACATGGCCGTGGCCGGGCTGCCGGTGCCCCGTCCAGACCACGCCGACGCGGTGGCCGCCATGGCGATCGGGATGCAGCAGGCCTTTCGCGACGTCATGTCCAACCGCGGCTTGGGGCTCGAGGTGCGGATCGGCATCCATTCGGGACCGGTCGTCGCAGGCGTCATCGGCCGGCACAAATTCACCTACGATCTGTGGGGCGACACGGTCAATCTCGCCAGCCGGATGGAATCCCACGGAGAGCCGTCGCGGATCCATGTCTCCGCGATGACGCGCCTGCTTTTGGCCGACCGGTTTCGGTTCGCCGACCGCGGCGAGGTGACGGTGAAGGGGAAGGGCGTGATGCAGACCTTCTTCCTGCTCGGCCGCAGCTGACGCCATGCTGCGGATGGGCATGAAGGGAGGGCTCCCATGCCGAGCCGTCGCGGGAAGTCAGTGCCAGCGTTTCAGCCAGCCGCGTCGCCAGAAGAGCACCACCATGCCCACCGTCGTCGCCGCCATCAACGCCACGGCGACCAGGCCCCCGTACCGGAAGCGGAGCAGCGGCATGTTCCATGGGGAACTCGTGTCGAAGTTCATGCCGTAGTAGCCCGTGATGAACGTGAGCGGCATGAAGATGGTGGCGATCACGGCCAGCACCTTCATCACGTCGTTCATGCGATTGTTGAGGCTCGCCAGGTAGATGTCCCGCAGATCCGCGCCGATCTCGCGATAACTCTCCATGAGATCGAGCAGCTCCATCGTGTGGTCGTAGCAATCCCGGAAGTGAGTCCGCGCGTGATCACCCACGAACGGAGTCTGCTCGCGACCGAGGGCATGAAGCACGTCGCGCGTCGGCCACAGGGCGCGGCGGAGCGTCATCAAGTCGTTGCGCACGTCGTGGATCCGCACGAGCGAGTCGCGGCTCGGACTGTTCATCGCCTCGTCCTCGAGCGACTCGAGCCGGTCGCCGAACTGTTCGAGCACGGGAAAATAGCCATCCACGACCGCATCGAGCAGGAGGGCGCAGAGCGCGTCGGCGCCAAGGTGGCCGATCCGCGTGCGACCGTGCCGGATCCGCTGCCTGACGCCCTCGAAGCCGTCGTGCGTGAGCCGGTCGCGGAACGTGATCAGATAGCGATCGCCCAGGAACAGGCAGACCGGATCGGTGACGACCACTTCCCCGTCGAACCTCGCCATCCGCACCGCCACGAGCACCTGGTGCCCAAACACCTCCACCTTGGGCCGCTCGTCCGGGGTGGTGGCATCCTCGAGTGCCAGTTCGCCGATCTGAAACACGTCGCCGATCATGCGGATCGACTCGGGATCGTTCAGCCCCTCGACGTCGATCCAGACGACCGGCCACTTCTCCCGGGCAACGGCCAGTTCTTCCGGCCGCAGGACGACGGTTTCCTGGCAGGACTCGCCATCGCACCCGAGCATCCGCATGGTCGAGGCGGGCAGTCCCGATGGCGCCACGGCACCAACGGCAGCGGCGGCATCCCCGCGGCGGTGACGACGGCGACGGCGGTGCTTGCGTTGGGCCATGCGTGCGAACCTGCAGAAACTCCGAGCGCCTCGGGCGGCACTCGGCCTCCATACGATACCCGGGGCAGAGCGAAGCAGCACGAACCGCAAGCCGAACAGGCGGTGGTACACTGCCGGCATGGCCCCACCATCCGAACGTCGCCATGAGGCAGGCTCTCCCGTCGGCGAGGCCATGGTCTGGGCCTCGCGAATCATCGCCGTCGGCCTCGCTATGTTCCTGCCAGCGGTCGCGGGCAACTGGATCGACGCGCGACTGGGGACAGGTTTTGTGGGGATGGCCGGGCTCGTGCTGGGCTTTGCCCTCGGGATCACGTGGCTGGTGCAACTGCGGGGGAAACAGCGACCGTGACCGCATCGAAGGGTCCTCCATCGATGGCTTCTTCAGGACGGGACCGCCCCCCATCCGGCATCGGCTTTACCCTCGTCGGCACAGCCGTTCTGGCAGCCGTGCTCGCCGCGGCCGCCGGAATCGCGATCGCGGCCGGGAACGGGACACCCCGCCAGACCGAGGCGGTCGCATTCGCGGCCGCCGTCTGCCTCGTCGGAGGGGTGGGGGGCTGGATCGCGGCCCGCTGGCCGACCGGAAAACCAGCCCTCGGGGTGGCGAAGGGACTGGGGGCCGTGGCGCTGCGGATTTTCCTGCCGCTGGCGGCCCTGGGATGGCTGCAGGGAGCCGGCAGCGGGCTCCGCGAGGCTGGTGGTGACCGATTCGTGCTGGTTTTCTACCTCGCGATCCTTGCCACGGACATTCTTCTGCACATCATTGGAGACTCCCGTCTCCGCGGGAATCGCCGCAAAAAATCTCCTGATTGACGGAAGCGGTCCTTTTCATCCACACTCTGCGTCCCCAAAGACCTTTCTGCCGCCTCGGCGATCCGACAGCAGCAAGGAAACCAGGCTCAGACACTTCAGGCGCCGATGTCCGACCACAATCCGATCTACCACCTGAAAGACAGCTACTTCTTCGAGGTACCGAAGGCGTTGTGGCGGCAGGGATGGAAGACGCTCGACGACGTCCCGCAGTTCCTCCGCGACGGCCGGCCCGACATCACCGATGTCGCCGAGTTCAACCATGCCATGGATGGGAAGATTCTCATCCCGCAGCCGTTCGGAACGCTCGACAGCCTGTTCGCGGTCAAGTCGGGATTCGGGATCTCGAAATACATGATCCTGGAGCTGGTGCTCGCAGGCCTCCTGTTGCTGCTGTTCACGCGACTGGCGAAGGCGTTGCGGACGGGCGACGCCCCGCAGGGACGGTTCGCCAATCTCTTCGAGGCGATGATCCTCTTTGTCCGTGACAAGATCGCCCGACCGGCCATCGACAGCCATGACCATCACGACGACCACGCGCACGACGACCATTCCCAGGAAGACCACGGGCATGCCGGCCATTCCCACGGACATGCCGCAGCGACCACGGCGGTCCATGCCGTCCGAGAACATCACGACGGCGACCGTTTCGTGCCGCTTCTGTTGACGCTGTTCTTCTTCGTGCTCGGCTGCAATCTGCTCGGGATGGTGCCCTGGGCAGGATCCCCCACGGCGTCGTTCTCCGTCACGCTCGCCCTCGCCGGCGTGACATTCGCCACGGTCGTGGTGGCGGGGATGCTGAAGTTCGGGTTTCTGGGCTTCTTCGGTAACCAGGTCCCGTCGATGGACCTGCCGCTGCCGCTGGCCATCCTCCTCAAGCCGATGATCTTCGCCATCGAGATGCTCGGCCTGCTGATCAAACACCTGATTCTCGCCGTTCGGCTCCTGGCCAACATGGTTGCCGGGCATCTCGTGCTTCTCGGCATCATGGGACTGATCTCCGCTGCGGCGACGTACTCGATGGGCATGTGGGCGACGGTCACAGGCATCAGCGTGGTGAGTTGCACGCTGTTCAGCGTGCTCGAACTGTTCGTCGCCTTCCTGCAAGCGTACATTTTCACCTTCCTGTCGGCGCTCTTCATCGGGGCCTCGGTCCACCAGCACTGATCGCCCCTTCCGATCGCCACCTGCACATTCGCCAGGATTTTCTTAGAACTTCGGTCACCGTTTTCCCAGTTTTTCGTTTCCCTCGCCGGACGCTCGTCCGGTCCCTCGTTATCCAAGGAGTTTGATCCAGTGATGATCCGATCCCTCACTTCCTTCCGTACGCTCTCCACCCTCGCCGCCGTCGTCGTCACGGTGCTGTGTGCCAACGTCGCCAGTGCCCAGGAGGCGGCGGGCGGTCGCTCGCTCATCGACCTGACCGCTCCGTTCAGCGTCGGCCTCGTCGTCATCGGTGCCGCCTACGGCATCAGCAAACTTGCCTCGGCGGCCTACGAGAGCATGGCCCGTCAGCCGGAAGTTTCGGGCAGCATCCAGACGGCGATGATCATCGCCGCCGCCCTCATCGAAGGCTTCACGTTCTACGCGCTGTTCATCTGCTCGCAGAAGTGATTCCATCTCCAGGCCCGAGGTTCCCGCTGGCCGGTGACGGCCCTCGAACCCGGACTCGGAAATTCCGCCGTCGCAGGCGGGGAGCGATACCGCTCCCCGCCTCGCGCGGGGGCTGCGAGAGCCGTTGGCTGCCGTGGCCTGCAAGGCAAGAGATTCGAACCCGATGCCGGATCAACGTTTGCGGAGAAATACCTTGAATCAGATTCATCCCACACGCCTCGTTCACGTCCAGTCGTCGTTGCGCATGGTTGCGGCGACCGTGCTCTGCGGACTTTTGTTCAGCCTGCTCGGCGGATCCGCGGTGGCAGCCGACGAGCACCACGCTGCTGGGCATACTGGGAACACTGGGCATGCTGGTCATGGCGACCACGGCCATTTGCCTGAGATCGGCCACAACCCGCCGGCCGGCACCACGCAGAAAGCTTTCGAGAGCCCGGCCTGGTTTCAGACCGACCTGGCCGTCTGGTCATTCGTCGTTTTTCTCGGCCTTCTCGGCCTGCTGACGAAGTTTGCCTGGAAGCCGATCATGGACGGGCTCGACAAGCGCGAGCAGGGGATCGCCGACACCATCGCGTCGACGCACGCCGCGAACGATGAGGCCAAGCGGATGCTGGCCTCGTACGAGCGACGGCTGGCGGAGGCCACCGACGAGGTCCGCGGCATGCTGGAGGAGGCCCGCCGCGACGCCGATGCCACCCGGCAGGCGATCGTCGCCGAGGCCCGCAAGGCGGCTGACGAGGAAAAGGCCCGTGCCCGCCACGAAATCGGTCTCGCGAAGGATGACGCGCTCGCCCAGATCGCCGACAGGGCAGGGGATCTCGCGGTCGAAGTGGCCGGCAAGTTCCTTCGGGAAAAGCTCGGCCGCGACGATCAGGCCCGTCTCGTCCGCGACTCGGTGGCGAGCCTCGGCACGAACCCCAGCGTGAACTGAGGCCATTCCAATGAAACCCGCGCACGATCACCACGACGCCCAGCACCCGACCGGCCACGCCGGCGAAGGCCCTACCGACATCGGTATTGAGCGGCTGTCGAAGGTCTATGCGCAGGCGATCATCGAGGCCGCCGACCGCAAGCAGTGCCGCCGCGAGGTGCTCGAAGAACTGGCCGCGATGGTGCGCGACGTGCTGCCGAGGGTGCCCAAGGCCGGCCTTGTTTTTGACTCCCCGAAAGTGACTCCCGAGGAGAAGTCGGCCGTCATCAACCGCATTTGTGCCGGCCGCGTGCTCCCCACCACCCTGCACGCATTGCACGTGCTGGCCCGGCATGGACGGCTGGGCATGCTGCCGCAGGTCGTGGCGGCGGCGGAGCGGCATGCCGACGAACTGGATGGCCGCCGTCAGGCCACCGTCACCACGGCGCTGCCGCTCGACGCCGCGGAGCAGCAAGAGATCCTGGCCGCCGTGGAAAAAGCCGTCGGCGGCAGCGTCACCCCAACCTTTCGCGTCAATCCTGAACTGATCGGCGGCCTCATCGTGCGGATCGCCGACACCGTCTATGACCATTCCGTGGCCACGAGCCTTCTTCGGCTCAGGGCCCGCCTGAAGCAGAGGAGCATCCATGAAATTCAATACGGACGAGATCGCCTCGGTACTGCGTGAGGAGATCGATCGTTTCGAGTCGGGCATCGACGTGCGCGAAGTGGGACGCGTGCTCGAGGTCGGCGACGGCATCGCGCGGGTGTGGGGCCTGTCCGGCGTAATGGCCGGCGAAATGGTCGAATTCCCCGGCGGCGTCACCGGCTTGGCCTTCAATCTCGAGGAAAACTCCGTCGGCGTGATCATCCTCGGTGACTACCTGAAGGTGACCGAGGGAGACGAGGTGCGGAGCACCGGCAAACTGCTGAGCGTGCCGGTGGGCGAGGCCGTGATCGGCCGCGTGCTCGACCCGCTCGGCAATCCGCTCGACGGCAAGGGGCCGGTGGTCACCGAACATCGTCGGCCGGTCGAGACGCTCGCCCCCGGCGTGGCGGACCGGCAGCCGGTCCGCGAGCCGCTGCAGACGGGCATCAAGGCGATCGACGCCATGACGCCGATCGGCCGCGGTCAACGCGAGCTGATCATCGGCGACCGCAAGACCGGCAAGACGGCCATCGGCATCGACGCGATCATCAATCAGAAGAACAGCGGCGTGAAGTGCTTCTATGTCGCCGTCGGCCAGAAGGATTCGTCGGTCGCCGTGGCCATCGACATCCTGCGAAAGTATGGCGCGATGGACTACACCACGGTGATCGTGGCCGGGGCCAGCACCGCGGCTCCGCTGCAATACATCGCCCCCTACTCCGGCACCGCGATGGCTGAATACTTCATGTACAACGGCGAGCACGCGCTGATCGTCTATGACGACCTTTCGAAGCAGGCCACGGCCTACCGTCAGCTGTCGCTGCTGATGCGGCGGCCGCCGGGTCGCGAGGCCTACCCGGGCGACGTGTTCTATGCCCACAGCCGCCTGCTCGAGCGGTCGGCCAAGCTCTCGAAGGAGAAGGGGGGCGGCTCGCTCACCTCGCTGCCGATCATCGAGACGCTCGAGGGGGAAGTTTCGGCCTATATCCCCACGAACGTGATCTCCATCACCGACGGACAGATCTACCTGCAGCCCGACCTGTTCTTCGCCGGCCAGCGTCCGGCCATGAACGTAGGCATCTCGGTGTCGCGCGTGGGCGGTGCCGCCCAGACGAAAGCGATGAAGAAGGTGGCCGGCGGTCTGCGTCTCGACCTGGCGAGCTTCCGCGAACTCGAAGCCTTCGCCCAGCTCGGCACCGACCTCGACGCCGCCACGCAGTCGCGGCTCGACCGCGGCTACCGCATGGTCGAACTGCTCAAGCAGGGCCAATACCAGCCGATGGACGTGGTCGACCAGGTGCTCAGCATCTATGCCGGCACCCGCGGCCACCTCGACAGCGTCAAGCGCGAGGAGGTCGCCGAGTGGGAGAAGGGCTTCCTGACCTTCATCCGCGATCAGATTCCCGAACTCCGCGCAAAGATCGAGCAGTCGAAGGAGTTCGATGCGGAGTCGGAGCGGCAACTGGAGGCGGCGATCGCGGAATTCAAGCGGCAGTGGGCCGCGAAGGCCGGCGCGCCGCCCGGCTCACGGACACTGGCCGGCACGGCGAAGTAGTTGCGAACCCGATTGAAGGTGTAACACCATGGCCAAGGCGAGAGCACTCGATCGACGCAGGCGTTCCGTGCGGAACATCCGCAAGATCACGCGCACGATGGAGTTGATCGCCACCGCGCGGTTCAAGAAGGCGATGGACCGGTCGGTGGCGGCGAGGGACTACACCAAGCAGTTGGTGAAGATCCTCGAGAACATCGCAAGCGTCGGCGCAGACGTCGTCCACCCGCTGCTCGACGTGCGGCCCACCAAACGCACCGCCGTGCTCGTGCTCTCGGGCAATCGCGGCCTCTGCGGCGGCTACAACTCCAACATCGTCAGGCAGGCCGTGGCGATCCTCGGCCAATGGAAGAGCGAGCACGTCGACACCGACGTGGCCGTGTCGGGCAAACGCGGCATCTCCGCCCTGAAATTCCGCGGCATCGAGATGGACGATCGCTACACGTCGTTCGAGGACAAGCCCGCGTTCGACGAAGTGATGCCGATCGGCCGCGCCTACCTGGAGGCCTATGCCGCGGGAAAAATCGACCGCCTCGACGTTGTCTACACGCGATTCCACAGCATCGCCAGGCAGGAGGCGGTCACTGAAATGCTCCTCCCGCTAAAAGCTCCGGAGATCGCAGGGGCAGCGGCAGGAGATGCCCGCACCGGCAAACTGGCCTCGCAGGAATACGACTTCTATCCCTCGGCCGAGAGCATTCTCGAGGAAATCCTGCCGGCGAGTTTTCTGTCGCGGCTCTTCAAGTGCTTTCTCGACGCCGCCGTGAGCGAGCAGGTGGCCCGCATGGTGGCCATGAAGGCTGCCAGCGAGAACGCTGCCGGCCTGATCAAGAACCTTTCCCGCAGATACAACCGGGCCCGACAGTCGCAGATCACGGGCGAGATCATGGAGATTCTCGGCGGCGTCGAGGCACTCAAGCAATAAGCGAACAGTCCACCACACTCCACACTTTCGATCGTTACACGAACAGGAACCATCATGGCGACGGCGACCAAGACAGCAGGCAGGAACATCGGACACGTCACGCAGGTGATCGGCTCGACCTTCGACGTCGAGTTTACGGAGGACAGCATTCCCGCGATCTACAACGCCGTCCGCATCGACAGCGAGAAAAAGGGTGTGTCGCTCCATCTCGTCGGTGAAGTGCAGCAGCACCTCGGCGGCGGCAAGGTTCGCTGCGTGGCCCTGGGCAGCACCGACGGGCTGATCCGCGGGGCGGACGTCGTTGACACGGGGGGCCCGCTCTCCGTGCCGGTGGGACCGGCCACGCTCGGTCGGGTCTTCAATCTGCTCGGCGAACCGATCGACAATCGCGGCGAGGTGAAGACCGCGGAACGGTGGCCGATCCATCGCGATCCGCCGCCTGTCACCGAACTGTCCACCAAGACGGAGCTCTTCGAGACGGGCATCAAGGTGATCGACCTCCTGACGCCGTTCGTTCGTGGTGGCAAGGCCGGTCTCTTCGGCGGTGCCGGCCTGGGCAAGACGGTCATCCTCACCGAACTGATCGCCCGCATCGCCAGCGCCCACGGCGGCTACTCGGTATTCGCCGGCGTCGGCGAGCGGACCCGCGAGGGCACCGACCTCTGGCTCGAGATGCAGGAAGCCAAGATCGGCGACACGGGCCGCAGCGTCATCGAGCAGACCTGCATGGTGTTCGGCCAGATGAACGAGCCGCCGGGAGCCCGCCTCCGCGTGGCCCTCTCGGCTCTCACGATGGCCGAATATTTCCGCGACACGACCGGCGCCGACACGCTGCTCTTCGTCGACAACATCTTTCGCTTCTCGCAGGCGGGCAGCGAGGTGAGCGCGCTCCTCGGCCGCATGCCGAGCGCCGTGGGCTACCAGCCGACGCTGGCCACGGAAATGGGAGCGCTCCAGGAACGCATCACGTCGACGTCGAAGGGGGCCATCACCTCCGTGCAGGCCGTCTACGTGCCCGCCGACGACCCGACCGACCCGGCCCCGGCAACGGCGTTCGGCAACCTCGACGCCTTCCTCTATCTGGAACGGTCGATTTCCGAGAAGGGCATCTATCCGGCCGTCGATCCGCTCGCCTCGTCGAGCCGCATCCTCGATCCGCAGTACGTGGGCGATCGGCACTACAAGATCGCCCGCCGCGTGCAGCGGACGCTGCAGCGATACCGCGAACTGCAGGACATCATCGCGATCCTCGGCGTCGACGAATTGTCCGAGGAGGACAAACTCGTCGTGCACCGTGCCCGACGCATGGAACGCTTCCTGTCGCAGCCGTTCCTCGTGGCCGAGGTGTTCACCGGCAAGCCGGGCGAGATCACGAGCCTGGCCGACACGATCCGGTCGTTCGAGGAGATCGCCGACGGCAAGTGGGATCATCTGCCCGAGCAGGCGTTCATGTACGTCGGCCCGATCGAGCAGGCCGAGGAGCAGGCCAAGAAGATGGCCGCCAAAGGCTGAGGCTGGTGCCCGCACACAGGCGACCTGGTAGGCGACCCGCTAGGCAAGCTGTTAGGGAACACGCATCGAGGAAACACGCATCATGGCCGAGACAACTGGATCAGCATCGGGGCGAGACGGCGACGCCAGTGGCGTGCGTTGCGTCATCGTGACCCCCGAGATGACGAGCCTCGACACGCGGGCTCGTTCCGTCACGCTGCCCTTGTTTGACGGCCAGCGGGGCGTGGCCCGCGGCCATGCCCCCTTCATCGGTCGCCTCGGGGCCGGTGAGGTGCGGATCACCGGCGAGCAGGGCGGGTCGGCCGATGCCGTTCGCAGCGTCTTCGTCGAGGGTGGATTCGTGGAGGTCGGTCACGACGCTGTCACCGTGATCACGCAGCGGGCCGTGCCCGCCGAAAAAATCGACCTCACCCGCGCTCGCGAGGAGTTGGAAATGATTCAACGGTCTACTGCCACGGGCGACGAGGCGATCGCCACGAAGATGCAGGCCGAAGCCACGGCCCGCGAGGTCGTGCGGATTGCTGAACGCAGTCGCTAGAGCGCACCCGAAATAGCTGTAGCGACGCCCTGGTGTTCCGGGAGAGGTAGGCGAAGGGGTCGGCGAAAGCTCGAGGAGCTTTGGGCTATCCTGCCCACGCGACGAGACTTTTGCCGCCCCGTAGCCGGTGCTACACCAAAGTCGGATGCGCTCTAGAACGCGCTTGACGCACGCGAGGCCCTGCCCGCGTGAAGACCGCATCGCAGGATGCGATGACCGTCGGCCGTGGGAATCCTCGGCATTCCCACCGGCCGACCCAAGCGGGCAGGGGCCATGGATGGCCCTGCCCGCGTGAAGTCAGATCTGGTAGTCCGACTCCGGCTGCGGGGCTTCGCCGCGCATGCGGAGTTTGGGCCGCTCGAGCACGACCGTCGTATGGGGGTCGACCGACCGCGTCAGCCAGACGTTGCTACCGATCACCGAATCATGGCCGATGCGTGTGGCCCCGCCGAGCACCGTCGCGTTGGCATAGATGACGACACGATCCTCGATCGTCGGATGACGCTTCGTGCCCCGCACGAGATGCCCGTCGGCATCGGTCTGGAAGGAGAGGGCCCCGAGCGTCACGCCCTGGTAGAGCTTCACCCGGCTGCCGATCTCGCACGTCTCGCCGATCACGACACCCGTGCCGTGGTCGATGAAAAAATGGTCGCCGATCGTCGCGCCGGGGTGGATGTCGATGCCGGTCCGCGCATGGGCCCACTCGGCCATCATCCGCGGGATCAGCGGCACTTCGAGCCGGTGCAACAGATGGGCCAACCGATGGATCGTGACCGCCTCGAGGCCGGGATAGCAGAAGATCACCTCGTCGAGCGTGCGTACTGCCGGATCGCCGTCATAGGCGGCCTGCACGTCGGTGGCGAGGATTCTGCGGAGATCGGGAATGCGTTCCAGAAATTCGACCGCTTTCGCCTGACCGAGCGCCTCGAAATCCCCCTCCTCGGTGCAATGCTGCACGGCATCGGACACGGCGGGAGGCTCGACGCCCTGCTCGGTGGCCACTCGCTGTGCCGAGAGACTGTGCCGCAGTGCCCGGCCGATCTGTGTGGTCAGCTTGTCGTGCAGCCCGTCCACGAGGTCACCCACGTGGTAGGTGACGTTGCCCATGTGCAGATTCTCCCGGCGGCGGTACCCCGGGTAGAGGATCTCCTTGAGATCCTCGCAGGCCGACACGATCGCCTCGTAATTGGGCAGCGGGCAGTGGCCGAGATAGTGGATCGTCGGGACATCCTGATACGTCTCGACGATCCGCCGCGTGAGTTCCGGAAGCTGTTCCTTGATGCGGATATCGGTGGCCATGGGAGTCGATGGTAAAGACGGCCGGTGGACGCGGCAAACCAGTCCCCTAAGCGGTCGACGAGAAACCCCGCGGGAATTGAGGGTTCTTCGGCCGTTTCCCGCAAAAAAAGCCGCTCCCCGTCTGCCTCGGCAAGCCCGGCAGACTGGGAAAGCCCGGCCGTCAGCCTGTGCCGGCGGAAGACTGCTCGCCGGCGGCTGCGGCCGCTTCGGCCAAGGTGAGGCTCCCCTCGTAGAGGGCCCGCCCCACGATGCAGCCGGCGGCCCCGATGGCCGCCACCTGTCGGATGTCACCCGCATTCGAGACACCACCCGAGGCAATGACGGGCAGGCGGACCGCACGGACCATCTCCGCGAGGGCAGGGATGTTCGGGCCCGCCATCATGCCGTCCTTGGCGATGTCGGTGTAGACGATTCCTGCCAGCGGCAGCTGCTCGTGCCGCTTCGCGACATCGATCGCGCCGAGCGTGCTGGTCTCGAGCCAGCCCCGCACGGCGACCTTGCCGTCGCGCGCATCGAGCCCCAGCACGATCCGACCGGGGAACGCCTGCGCGAGCTCCGCAAGCAGGGCGGGGTTCTCGATCGCCACACTGCCCACGACGAGCCGCTGCACGCCTGCTGCCACGTACGCCCGCGCCGTGTCAACCGAACGGATCCCACCGCCGAGCTGGCAGGGCACTCCAGCGGCCGCCGCCATGCGGGCCACGAGGCCGGCCTGCACGGGCGTTCCTTCCTTCGCTCCGTCGAGGTCGACGATATGCAGGCGACGGGCGCCGCCGGCGGCAAACCTGCCGACCATCTCGACGGGGTCGTCGCCGAATATGGTCTCACGCGCATAATCGCCCTGCAGGAGCCGCACGCACCTGCCGCCGCGGAGGTCGATGGCGGGCCACAATTCCATGGTCAGGATCTCCTCATGAACGAACGAAGCAGGTCGATGCCCGCCGCCTGGCTCTTCTCGGGGTGAAACTGCGTGGCGAACAGCCGCCCGCGGGCCACCGCCGCGCAGAACGGGCCGCCGTAGTCGCTGGTGGCGGCGATCACCGCTTCGTCCCGCGGCCGCGCCACGTAGGAATGCACGAAATAGAAATGGTCGCCTTGTCGCCCGACGGTCTGCTCGGCACTCCCCGTCCGCCAGGAGACCTGGTTCCAGCCCATGTGCGGAATCTTCATACCACGGGGCAGTTCGAACCGGGTCACCTCACCCGACAGGATGCCCAGCCCCTCGTGATGGCCGCCTTCCGAACCGCTTTCGAAAAGCAACTGCAGCCCCATGCAGATACCGAGAAACGGCCGGTCGGCCCGCACGTGTGCCAGGATGGGCTCTACCAGGCCGCGGTCGCGGAGCGCCCGGATGGCATCGCCAAAGGCACCGACTCCCGGCAGCACGATCCGATCGGACTCGGCGACGACGTTGGGGTCGTGGGTGATGCGGGCCTCGACGCCCACCCGCTCGAGCGCCTTTTGCACGCTGCGGAGGTTGCCGCTGCCATAGTCGATGATCGTGACCATGGGAGGAGTTTAGGGCTCCGGGCGGCCGGCTCAAAGTGGCCGTCACGGCGAGGGGCACTGCGGCGAAAACGCCCCGGGCGGGCTCCCCGCCCACGATGCACTACGGCGATTCTGCGCCGGGCTCGTCCCCGCCGCCGATCCGCTCGGGATAGATGACGAGTTCCACCCGGCGGTTGCGGGTGCGGCCAGCGGCGGTGGCGTTGGACACGACCGGATGATTCCCGCCGTGCGCCACGACGAAGAGCTGTCCCTGCCGGAGCGGCGTGCGGGTCGTGAAGAAATCGAACACCGTCGTCGCGCGGGCGGCGGTCAGCTGGTGCGGTGATCCCCACGAAGATTGCTCGAGCGGCTCGGTATCGACGTGTCCCTCGATGCCGATGAAATGCTTGGGGAAAACCCGATCGATCTCGCCGGCCACCTGGGTGAGCAGCGCGCTCCCGCCGGGCAACAGGGCGGCGCTGCCGCCATCGAACAGCCGATCCGCCGGCACCTCGAGCCGCACGACGTTGCCGTCGAACCGCTTTTCGACACCCGGCACCGCCAGCTGGCCCATCGCCGCATGCATCGCCGCCGGGCCGTTCACTGCCGGTGGGGACGGCATTCCTGCCGTGACCGCGGACGTCCCGGGTGGCTGCTGGCCGCCGCCCGCAAGTGGCGGCATGCCCGACTGCCCGGGAGCCACTGGCACGTTCCACGGCGCCGCCGCGCCGCCTGCCGTCGATCGCGACACCGCCAGCTGGTTCGAGGTGCTGGCCAGCTGCTCACGCAGCACGGTGATCTCGTCCTTGAGAAGCTGGTTCTCATCCTGACTGCGGGCCAGGGTCGTCTGCAGCTGCCGGGCGTCGACGTCCGCATAGGAGGGTAGCGGCATCGCCGCTGCTGAACCGAGCGGGGGCAGCGTGGCCGCCGGAGCCGCCACGCCCGGCGGCGGCACGAGGCTCACGGGCGTCGCAGCCGTGGGCTTTCGAAACAGTTGATTCGAGCAGCCGACGGCCAACGTGAGTGCCGGGAGCAGCACCCAGCGAACGACGCCGGACTCTCTGATGGACCAATACGGAATCGGCATGCCTTGGCTCCACGCCCGAACAGGGGGCGGGATCGTAGGAAAGGCCGGCAGGTCGGGCAAGGCCGGGATGCTCCGCAAAAAACACGGTATCCTGCCATGACGCTGAACGAAGGCGGCACCATCACCGGCGCAACCGCTGCCAGACGAAGAGCGTGCCGGCCGTCAGCACGACGACGACACCGATCACCATGGCCAGTTCGAGCGGTTGCGTGAACGGGCCGCCGGCCCACTGCCATAGCGGTCGCCAGCCCACGATCACGGCCGCACTCGCGAGGCACAGGCTGGGCCCGTATGGCAGTTCATTCTCCCGATGCCTGACCACCTGCGCGAGCCCATGGAGCAGGCCGATGAAGGCGGCCAGAAAGAACGCCAGCACGCTTGCCTGCCAGCCGATCCACGCCCCTACCATCGCCATCAGGGTGACGTCACCCAGCCCCATCGCTTCACGTCCCAGACTCCGCGATGCCCCCTCGCGGATGCTCCATACGAGTCCGGCCGACACGGCCAGACCGATGAGCGACGACTGCAGCCCCCGGAAGCGATCGCCTCCGATGAACCATGCGGCCAGGATCGCGGCGAGTCCTGCGAGCAGGATCAGGTTCCGCGGCTCGATTCTCCGCCGCACCGGCGTCCCCGCCGATGCCTGTGCACAAACGGGATCGACGTCAACCGGCGGCAGGAAGGGAGCCGTGCAGACGAACCACCAGGCGAGAAAGATGGCTGCTGGAACGACGAGCCCCGGCAGGCGGGGCATGCCCTCCATCCACGGCGGCGGAGACTGCGTGCGGAGTCCGCCATACCACCCCAGCACATCCGGCTCGAGAAGGGGCTGCGCAAACGACCTGGGCACTTCACATCCGACGGGCAGCAGCACGTCGGGCACCAGCCACACCACCAGGAGCCCAAGCATCACCCCGGGCACCGTCACGCAGTCGGGGATCACCCGATGCCGAATGTCGATCCACGCCGCGGCGGCAAGGAGCAGTCCGAGCACGGCATGGGCTGCACACCGTGCCAGAGCCGCGGCGGCGAAGGGCGGCGACGCGGCATCGGGTCCCTCGATCGGCCCCAGCCCCAGACTTCGCACCTCCCACCACCAGAGCCCGACCGCAGCGGCCGCCACCGCCACTTCCATCCAACGACGACTCCGGGTGCCCCCTTGTGCCGCCTGGATCGGCGGGTCGTCATAGGCAAAGGCACCGGCGTCGAGCAACCCGCCCACTCGCGAGGTGAGCAGCCGTCCCGCCACGGCTCCCGCGACCGCCGCGATCAGTCCCCAGACGGCACTGTCGCCGGCAGGCACGAGCGCGAGCACGGAGTGGGTCGAGATCACGGCGTCGCTCCTCGAGTCGCCAGCCATGCCGCCACCTGGGCCGCCACGGCGGCAGGCGTCGCGACCGCGGTATCGATCCGAAGATCGGCACACTCGCGGTAGTATGGTTCGCGCTGCTCGAGCGCCGCAGCCACCTCGGCCAACGGGTCGCCGTGCGCCGGCGAACCGCCGGTAGGCGGCGTCGCCAGCGCAGGCCGGCGGTCCGCGGTGGTGGGATCCGAGGCCAGCCGGCGGCGGACCACGTCAGCCGGTGCCGTGAGCCAGACGACGGGCCGGCCCAGCCGCCGGAGAGCCTCGCGATTGGTGGCCCGCAGCACGGCCCCTCCGCCCGTGGAGAGCACACCTGAAAACCCTTCGAGCAGCTCGATCAGCACGGCAGCTTCCTCGTCACGAAAGATCGCCTCGCCGCGTTCCTTGACCAGGCTGGCGATCGTGCAGCCGAGTTTTTTCTCGAGCATCAGATCGGCATCACACCACCCGCAGCCAAGGATGTCGCCAAGTAGGGCCGCCACGGTCGATTTGCCCGTGCCCCGGTAGCCGATGAGGGTGATGCGTGGCATGACGAGAAGAACCTGTCGAAACTGTCGGTACCCAGCGACGCCAAGCCGTCAGTCCGGCGCACGCGCCGATGACGTGGCCCGCTTCAGGGCATCGCGCATCACCTGCTCGGGGGCGTCGGCCTGGTGCCAGATGCGAAACTGGATCGCCGCCTGCCGCACGAACATATCCACCCCCGTCACGATCTGGCAGCCCACGGCACGGGCCTCCTTCACGAACAGCGTGTTTTCCGGATTGTAGACGGTGTCGAAGACGACCATGTAGGGCCGCAGATGCTCCTTGGCATAGGGAGTTTCATCCACGTTGGGGTGCATGCCGATGGGGGTGGCATTCACGATGCACTCGTGAGGCACGCGGTAGCGGGCGTTCCAGTCGACCGAACGGCAGCCGACCTCGCCGGCGATTCGCCGGGACCGCTCGAGCGTGCGGGAACTCACCGTGACATCCACGCCCTGCCGCTTGAGGCCGAAGGCGACCGCCCGCGCGGCCCCTCCCGCACCGAGGACGAGCGCCGTCTTCAACCCGAAGCCTGACGTCTGTTTGGGCGGGTCGTCCCCGACATGTTCCCGCTCCACGAGAGCCGCCTTCAGGCTCTCCACCGCGGCGATCGCGTCGGTGTTGGATGCCACCAGTCCCGACGGCTCGAACGACAGGGTATTGGTCGCGCCGATCGCCGTCACCAACTCCTCCTGATGGACGACGTGCTTGAGCACCGCCTCCTTGTGGGGAATCGTCACACTCAACCCCGACAGCGGCCACTCCGCCGCCCGGGTCAGGAAGTCGTCGATCTGCTCGGCTGGCACACGGAACGGTAGGTAGACCGCGTCGATGCCGGCCGCCTGGAGCGCCGCATTGTGGACGACCGGACTGAGACTGTGGGCCACCGGGTCGGCCACGACGCCGTAGATGCGCGTCGCCGTCGAGATCGCGTCATACCGGTAGAGATCCCGCATCTGCCGCCAGCCGACCTGCCCCGGTGCCAACACGCGGTCGTCGTGGAACGTCGCGAACGTGAACGGGGCGCCGTAGCGGCCGGCGAGAATCCGGGTGGGCATGCCGATGTCGCCCATGCAGATTCCCACGGTCGGGATCCGGGCCGAACGCACCAGGTCCAACATACGGAGATTGTCGGTGGGATGGTTGGCCATGGTGGCGATCTTCACGATGTCGGCGTCCATGCCGGCGAGACGGGCGTGGAGCGATTCGAGATCGGTGGGAGTCTTGTGGAAGTCGTGGTGACTGACGATCCGCTTGGTGCTGCCGTACCGCGGCACGCTGGTGGCGATGTCATCCTCCAGATCGACGAAATCGGCTCCCTCCACGATCGCCGTGCGCAGCACCAGTCTGCGGGCCTCCTCCGTTTGCCCCCAGCGGCCTCCATCCGCCGCACGGCGGCAGGTGGCGATCACCGGGCAGTGCCGGTCCGCGAGCAGGCGAGCCACCTGCACGGGTCCCTCGATGTAGTCGAGCCGCAACTCCACCAGCCGGATGCCGTGCTCGGCCAGATACTTGTGTTCGGCGATGACGTGCCGGTGACGGCCCCGTCCGATGCTGACGCAGATCATGGTGTTTTCCGTCGGAAGGAGGGTCAGGTGCGGCGGAACTGGCGGTCGAGTTCCTGTCGTGAAAGCACGAGGGAGGTCGGCCGGCCATGGGGACAGTGATGCGATTCGTGGACCGTCCGGCGGTCGCGAACGAGAGCATCGACCTCCTCACGCGAGAGCGGATCGCCCGCCTTGATCGCGGCGCGGCAGGCGAGGCCGTGCAACACCTCGTCGACGAGCATGCCGGCGTCACCGCCGGCCGCCACCGCCGAGAGCCGATCCAGCACCTCGCGGACAATCTCTGCTGCCGGCGTCTTGCCCGCCAGCACGGGCTTGCTCGTCACGATCACGGTGGAGCCACCAAACGGCTCGACCCGCATGCCCGCCCGGTCGAGCGCTTCGGCATGTTCGGTGACGAGTTCCAGTTCGGCGGCCGCCAGGTCGACCTTCTCCGGGATGAGCAGCGGTTGCACCTCCAGATTTCCACCCGCCACCGAGGCCTTCAGCCGCTCGTACAAGACCCGCTCGTGGAGGGCGTGCTGATCGATCACCTCGATCCCATCCCCGCACTCGACCACGATGTAGCGATTGTGCATCTGGACGGCCCGCTCCGCGGGGCCGCGGCCCGACTCTGCGGCCGCAGCATGCGGGCCGCCCGTGGCGGGAACACCGTGCGGCATCTGCTCGGCCTGCTTCCACTCGGCCTGTTCCCACAGAGGCTCGGGCCGGCGCGCTGCCGTCGGGGCAGGGTGGGGGAACTGCTTCTGCGGCTGGCCAAACCACGGCGCCAAGGGAGCCGCCGGAGTTGCCGGAGCCGCCGGAGTCGCCGGAGCCGCCGCTTCAGCGGGGCGGAAGCCGGAGCCGACCGTGCCGCGTATCGGGGCGTGCCCGCCGCTCTGGTCGGTGGCCGGCCACAAGGCCTCGGGGGGCTTGAGCCGTGTTCCCATGTCGTGCTGCAGAAACGCCGTGCGGAGCGCGGCGAGCACGAGCCGGTAGAGCCTCGAAGGTTCGCGGAACCGCACCTCGATCTTGGCAGGATGCACGTTGACGTCGACCATGTCCGCGGGCATGTCGAATTCCAGGAAGACGATCGGCTGTCGGCCCGAGAGCAGCAGTCCACGGTAGCCCTCCTGCACGGCATGCAGGATCGAGCGATCGCGAAACGGTCGGCCCGCCACGAAGAGATACTGCAGACGCGTTCCGGCCATGTCGTCTTCCGGCCGTCCCACGAGGCCGCGCAGGGAGATCTCGCCGTCTTCCGCCGCCACTTCGATCAGCCGATCGGCAAGACTCGAGCCGAACAGCCCACCGATCCGATCCCGCCACTCGGTCACCGCCGGGAGGTCATGGACGCGGCGACCGTTGTGCGACAACGACAGCGTTACGCCCGGATGGGCCAGGGCCGTACGGACGAACGCCTCCGAGGAATGCGACCATTCGGTCTGCGGCGCCCGGAGAAATGCGCGTCGGGCGGGAACGTTGCCGAAGAGTTGATGCACTTCGACGGTGGTGCCGAGGCCGCCCCCCTCGGGCACCACCTCACCCACCCGGCCGCCATCGACGGTCAGGCTCGCCCCCGCGCCGTGCGGAGTTCGCGACCGGATCACGAGGCGGGCCACTTCCCCGATGCTGGCGAGTGCTTCGCCGCGAAACCCGAGCGTTTCGATGTGCTCGAGATCCTCGGCCACACGGAGCTTGCTGGTGGCGTGGGCGGTGACCGCGAGCGGCAGGTCCTCCGACTCGATGCCCCCGCCGTCGTCCACCACGCGCACCAGCGCGATCCCGCCCTGCTCGACCGCGACATCCACACGCGAGGGGGATGCGTCGAGCGCATTTTCGAGCAGTTCCTTGACCACGCTGGCAGGCCGTTCGACCACCTCGCCAGCAGCGATGCGATTGACCACCGCCACCGGCAGCTTCTGAATTCTCGCCATGCCTCCGTCGCCGCCTCCGCCTCGTTCCGTCAGGGCAGCTGGTACTCCTTGATTTTCCTGTAGAGCGTCCGCTCGCCGATGCCCAGCATTTCGGCCGCCTGTTCCCGGTTGCCGCCGGTCAGTTTGAGCGTTTCGGTGATCAGGATCCGTTCCACTTCCTCAAGCGGGCGACCGACGAGGGTCGCCAGCCCCGCCTCCACGCCGCCGGCGGCTGCCGCCGGCGAGCCGGCTACCTCCGCGGTTGCGGCCGACGTTTCCGGCGCGAACTCCAGCGGCAGGTCGTCCACGTCGAGCAGTTCATCGCAATCGACGACCACCATGCTCTCGATCACGTTGCGAAGCTGCCGCACGTTGCCCGGCCAGTCGTACGAGCCCAGCTTCATGCGGGCGGCCAGCGACATTCCCTTGATCGTCTTGCCGTGCCGCTTTGCGAACTGGCGGATGAAGTGCTCGATCAGCAGGGGAATGTCGGCGGCCCGTTCCTGCAGCGTCGGAATGGCGATGGTGACGACCTTCAGACGATGGTAGAGGTCGCTGCGAAACACCCCCGTGGCGATCGCATCCTCAAGATTCCGGTTCGTGGCCGACAGGATCCGCACGTTCACCCGAGTAGGCGTATTGGAGCCGACCCGCGTGATCTCCCCCGACTCGAGCACCCGCAGCAGCTTGATCTGCGTCGGCATCGGCATGTCGCCGACCTCGTCCAGAAACAGCGTGCCGCCGTTGGCGTATTCGAACTTGCCGACGCGGTCGCTGGAGGCATCGGTGAACGCGCCCCGCACGTGGCCGAACAGTTCGCTCTCGAGGATATTTTCGCTGAGGGCGGCGCAGTTGAGGGCCACGAAGGGCTTGCTCTTGCGGGGGCTGTTCTGATGGATGGCCTGAGCCACGAGTTCCTTCCCCGTGCCGGTCTCCCCCTGGATGAGGACCGTCGCGTCCGTGGGGGCGATCCGCTTGAGCCGCTCGACGAGGGCTAGCATCTGCGCACTCGATCCGACCACACCCTCGAAACCGAACTTTTCGTCGAGCCGGCGATTGAGCTCGAGATTCTGCCGTTTCAGGCGGACGCCCGCCGACGCCTTCTCGACGGCCGACCGCAGGTGGGCCAGATCGAGCGGCTTCTGCAGGTAGGTGAACGCTCCCTGCTGCATGGCGGCGACGGCCGACGGAATCGTGCCGTGGCCTGTGACCACGATCACTTCCGTCTCGGCCGAAGCTTGCTTGGCCCGTGCGAGAATCTCCAGGCCGCCGATGTCGTTCATCATCAGGTCGGTGACGACGACGTCGAACGAATCCTGTTCGAGCTTTCTCGCGCCCTCCGTGCCGCTGCCGACCACCGTCACCTGATAGTCGAGCCGTCCCAAGACCTCTCCCATGGTGCGGGCGTGGACGATGTCGTTGTCGACCACCAGCACGCGCACGAGACCCGGCGACCCGGCGGCGGGGGCTGCATGCACGGCGGAAGCGGGCTCCTTCGTCTGATTCATGATGCCGTCGATGGTACGAAGCCGCCGTCCGGCCCGTCCAGTTGGCGGGGTCTGGCCGCGGCCCGGTCCTGCGCCGCCGCCGAACGCGTCCCGGCTGTGGGCAGCCGGGGCGGGGCCGGCAGCCAGATGGTGACCTTGGTGCCCCGTCCGGGGGTGCTTTCCATGTCGATCGAACCGCCGTGGGCCTCGACGATCTTCCGGGCCGTGGGCAGCCCGAGCCCGGAGCCACCCTGTTTGGTCGTGTAGAAGGCGCGAAACACCTTCGCCAACGTCTCCGGGTCCATCCCCGGCCCGGTATCGATCAGTTCCAGCAGCACCCCCAACCCGGCCGGCCGCGTCCGCACGACGAGTTGGCCGCCCCCCTCCATCGCCTGCACCGCGTTGATCAGCAGGTTGAGAACGGCGGAACGCAGTGTTTCACGGTCGAGCCGAACCATCGGCAGTTCGGGGTCGAGATACCGAATGATCTCGACGTGGGCATCACGGGCCTGCGGGGCGTAGAAATCGAGCAGCTGGTCGATCTCCGCATTGAGGCTCCCGGGCTCGAGGGTGAGCGTTTCCTGTCGCGCAAAGTCGAGAAAATCGCCCAACAGTTTCTGCAGCCGGTCGCACTCCTGCCGCACGAGGTCGATCTTGGCCCGTGCCCGGCGATCGCGTTGCTTGGTCGGCGACTCCGGATCGGTCTGATCGAAATCCTCGGCGAGGAGTTCCATGTTGAGGCGGATGGTCGAAAGCGGATTGCGGATCTCGTGGGCAAGAGCGCCCACGAGAGCCGCAAATTCCGCATAGGTTTCCGCCCGTGAGCGGTTTGAATCGTCGGCGGACGACATGACCGCTTCCACGTGGTTTTCAGCTGGCTGCCTGGGGAACCGATCAGGTGCCGCCCTGGCCGCCGGCCTGGGCCTGCTCACGCATGGCTGCCTTGCGGCTGAGCTTGACGCGATCCTGATCGTCGACGGCGATGACCTTCACCCGCATGATGTCGCCCACACGGCACACATCCGCGACGCTCGACACATACTCCTCGGACAGTTCGCTGACGTGGCAGAGGCCGTCCTTGCCGGGCACGAGCTCCACGAACGCACCGAAATCCTTCACGCTCGTCACGCGGCCCTCGTAGATCCGTCCGATCTGGATCGACGCGGTGAGTGCCTCGATCTTCGCCATGGCGGCCATCGCCCCCTCGGCGTCGTGGCTGGCCACCGTCACGGTGCCGTCGTCCTCCACCTCGATGCTGGCGCCCGACGATTCCTGGATGGCCCGGATCGTCTTGCCGCCCGGACCGATGAGCAGGCCGATCTTCTCCGGGTCGATCCGCGTCCGCAGGAGCCGCGGTGCCCACGGAGAAATCTCTTCCCGCGGCCGACGGATCGCGGAGAGCATGTTCCGCAGGATTTCCAGACGGGCCTCGCGAGACTGCCGCAGCGTGGCCTCGATGATCGCCGGCGAGATGCCGTCGATCTTCAGGTCGAGTTGGATGCCGGTGATGCCCACGTGGGAGCCGGCGATCTTGAAGTCCATGTCGCCGTAGTGATCCTCGTCACCGATGATGTCGGTGAGCAGAACCCACTTCTGCTCGGACTGCTTGACAAGGCCGACCGAAATGCCCGCGACGGGATTCGAGATCGGCACGCCTGCAGCCATCAGCCCGAGCGTGGCACCGCAGACCGACGCCATCGAACTCGAGCCGTTCGACTCGAGGATGTCGGAGATCACGCGGATGGTGTAGGGGAAGACGTCAGGATCAGGCAGCACCGGCTTGACGCTCCGCTCTGCCAAGGCGCCGTGGCCGATCTCGCGTCGGCCGGGACCACGAATCGGCCGCACCTCGCCGACCGAGTAGGACGGGAAGTAGTAGTCGAGCATGAACTTCTTCGAGTACTCGTCGATCAGGCCG
>JBILWX010000077.1:0-16441 GCA_044369655.1 Pirellulales bacterium | reverse complement strand
CGCTGGAAGAGCGACGAGCCGTGCACCCGCGGCAGCAGGTCGACATCGCAATGGATCGGGCGGAGCGTCGTGTAATCGCGACCGTCGGGCCGCTTGCCTTCGAGAATGAGCTCGCGGACCGCCTGCTCCTCCAGGGCATGCCAGACGTGCGCGAAGTCGGCGTCGCTGAAGCCACCCGCATCGCCGGCCTTGGCCGTCGCCGCCGGCTCGGCCGGGGCGATCTCGGCCTTGGCCCGCTCCCGCAGCGCCTTGACGGCCTGACCGCGATCCTGCTTGCCGGCGATCGCCTTCGCTCCCTTGAGCTCCGCGAGGTAGCCGCGCGTCAGCCGGTCCCGCAGGCCGGAGTAATCGGCCAGAACGTATTCCTTCTTCGGCTTGCCCGCCTTGCGGATGAGTTCTTCCTGCATCTCACAGATGGTGCGGATGTGGCGATGAGCCTCCTCGAGCGCCTGCAGCATCCGGTCTTCCGGCATCTCCCGGGCAAAGCCCTCGATCATCAGCACGGCCGTGGGGCTGCCGGAGACGACGAGATCGAGATCGCTCTCCTCGAGTTGATCCTGGGTCGGGAACGGGATGAACTGGCCATCCACCTGCGCCAGCCGCACGCTGCCCAGCGGGCCGCGGAAGGGAAGCGGCGACACGCACAAGGCCGCCGAAGCGCCGACCATGCCGAGGATGTCGGGGTCGTTTTGACGGTCGCTGGCGAGCACCTGCGCCTGCACCTGCACCTCGTCGAAAAAGCCCTCGGGAAAGAGCGGACGAATGGGACGGTCCATGAGACGGCTGGTCAGCGTCTCCTTCATCGTGGGACGGCCCTCGCGCTTGAGGAAGCCCCCGGGGAACTTGCCGGCGGCGGCCACCCGCTCGCGGTAGTCACAGGTCAGCGGGAAGAAATCGATGCCGGGGCGGGGCGCGCCGGTGGCAGCCGCCACGAGCACCCTCGTTTCGCCGTAGCCGACGAGCACGCTGCCCGCGGCCTGCTTGGCCAGAAAGCCCGTCTCGATAAAGAGGACTTGGTCGCCGATCTGTCGTTCAACACGTTGCTTCATGATTCTTTCCTTTTTTCTTCCCTTCCCTTTGCGCCCGGGAACTCTTCCCGGGGAACGACCCATGACCCGGGCCGCACTTTAAAAATTCACAGAGCGAGATGGTGGATTGATGGCTGGAGCGGAATAGCACCCCGTCCCCTCACGGTCACGTCGGGCCAACAGAGGCCTGCACGGAACCGCGAACGAGGAAACAACGGGGCGAACCACACCAATCAATGCCACGCGCCGACGGGCGACAGGCAGAAGGCCTACTTGCGAATCTCCAACCGCCGAATGACGTCGAGATACCGCTGCGGAGCGACTCGCTTGAGATAATCAAGAAGCTGACGCCGACGGCTCACCATCATGAGCAGCCCGCGGCGACTGGCAAAATCCTTGGAGTGCTTCTTGAAGTGTTCCGTGAGATGCGAAATCCGCCCCGTCAAAAGGGCGATCTGAATCTCGGCTGAACCAGTGTCGGCAGTCCCTCGCCGATACGCACCGATCAGCTCTTTTTTGCGTTCTTTTGTAAGCGACATCGAGCCTGAATCCACCCGTCCACGGGCGACATTGATTGTTGAAATGAGGTTTCGTTACGCGAAGTGTATCGAGGGGCGTACAGATTGCAACAGCAGACGATAAACCCCGCAGACCGACGTTATTTTCCCGTTGTTCCGTGGCTATTCCGACCATACGGCGTGTGGACCACGTTCCAGGCCAGCCCGAGCCTCTCGAGCGCCAAAATACCCCAGTAGGTGACGTCGACCTCCCACCAGCGATGCCCGTGCTTCGCCATCCGCTGGTAGGCGTGGTGGTTGTTGTGCCACCCCTCCCCGAACGCCAGCAGGCCCACCCACCAGAGATTGCGGGAATCGTCGGTGGTCTCGTAGTTGCGATAGCCCCACATGTGGGTCGCCGAGTTCACCAGCCACGTCACGTGGAACACGATCACCATGCGCAGGGCGAGTCCCCAGACCAGCCACGAGACGCCCAGCCGCGGCCCCCCCAGCCACCAGCCGGCCGCCAGGAGTGCCGAGCCGATGAGAACGTGCCACAGCAAAAACGTGTTTTGCAGGAAATGAAGGCCGCGATCCCGGTCGAGGTCGGGAGCCCAGCGGGTGATATGGGCCGCCAACTCGTCCGGAGTGCGTTTCGGAAACATCCAGAGCATGTGGGCCCAAAAGCCGCCGTCGCGCGGCGTATGGGGATCGCCTTCCTGATCGCTGAAGGCATGATGCTTGCGATGGTTGGCCACCCAGAGGAGCGCCGAACCCTCGCCTGAAACGCCCCCCAGCCATGCGAAAAACAACCGCACCGGGCGCGAGGTCACGAAGCTGCCGTGGGTGAGCAGCCGGTGATAGCCCATGCAGACCCCAAGACTGCCGGTCAGCCAGTAGAGCCCCATGCAGATCGCCAACCCGGACCACGAGAAGCAGAACGGAGCGGCAAGTGCCGTCAGGTGCACGCCCACGATCCAGATCAACACGGGCCAATCGATGCCCGCCACCGCGCCGACACCGTCCTGCCGCGGCTCCGCGGCAAGACCGTCGGCCGCAGCCGCGCCGTCTTCCAATCGGGGATCGTGGAGGGCCGTGCGGCCAAACTCCAGGCCGTCGCCCGCCACTGGCTCGAGTTCCGCCTGATCGCTGTCTGCATGGTGTTCGGTCGTGCCGCCACCTTTCGCATGGAGGCTCTTGCGAGCATGCGGGTGACGATGAAGGGTCGGGGTTGAGGGCGTCATCGGTTCCTTTCGAGAGGCCACACGGTCATCCTGCCGTGACCGCCCGTTGCCTCCCACCCGCTCGGCATGCAAGAGCACGACCGGGAAGAACGGCGATCGAAGCGGATCGCGGGGGCCGGCACTCCGCCGGCGGGCAATACTGTGACGTATTTCGTCAGACTTGCCAGCATCAACGGTCAGACCGCCGTCCGACCCATGTCAAAAATGGGTCAAAATTCGGTGCGCCGCAGCGGCCGCCCCGCCTGATCGGGTGGGTTTTCGGAAGAACCACCCACTCCTTGCCCGGCGGCAGATGACGGCTGAGCGGCCCGGACCGGAGGCCGCATCTGGGCGTCGATCGCGAAGCAGCCGATCAGCCAGGCGGTGACCTTGGCGGCGGGAACGGCCGTGGAACCGGGCGGCGCGAGCAACCAGGCCAGCCTGTCCAGCGGCACCGGCACCTGCGGCTGATCCACGATCGAGAGCCCCTGAACACGTGCCAAGGCACCGTCGCGACCCGGCTCGGCGCGAACGTCGACGGCCCCATTTTCGATCCCCAGCCGCACCGACACGTCGTCGAAACTCCGCACCTCCTCGCGCGCCAGCGAGCGATACGCGGGCCCGGGACGACAGCCCAGCAGGGAGACGCAGGCATCGAGCAACGGCTGGCCGACACGGCCGCGAGAGACGGACAACTGGCAGCCGCATCCCGTGATCCTTCCGTGGCTCCACTCGAGGCCGTCGATGTCCAGCAGCGCTTCACCCGCCAGCCGGTGGGGAAGATGCCTGCTGGCAGCGGCCAGATCGATCTGCTCGACGCGGACGCGGGCCGAGCCGCTCGACTCCCCGCCGTCGAGCACCGCCGCGATGCTCCCGCTCACGACCGCTCCGGCGCCCAACGGAAGTGTCCCTGCCTCCAAGCCAGCCGCCGCCTCCAGCACGTCAACCGGCAGCGGCTCGACGATGCTGCCATGCACTTCCATTCCTGCCGCGGTGTGCTCCACCGCGCGCGGCGCGACCTGCGGCTGCGTGTCGTCATCCTGGCCGCCCGGGCCCCCGACCACCCCGGCAACCAAGCGAACGTCGTCGGCAGGCGAGCTGCGATCGGCACTCCGACGCACGCGTACCGCACGGGAACCGTTGGCCGCCACGCATTCGACATGCAGGCTGTTGGCCACGGGCCCCACGTCGGCATGCGGACGCGGCCGCCAGGAGAAATCGTCCACGTCGATCACGCAATCCACCGGAAACCGGACCGGCTGCCGCAGCCAGTCCCGCGCCAGGCCGGCCAGCGTTCGGGCCAGTTCCGGCGTGCAGTCGAGCCTCCCCAACGTCAGCCGCAGCTCCCCAGCCGACGATTCGACGTCGATCACGGGCGCCGACAGCACCACGGCCCCTGCCGACGACGACAGGCGGCAGTCCCGCAGCCGCATGGCATTGGGCCGCACATGCTCCACCGTGCCGATCGCGAGCGGCAGCCCGATCACCTGCTCGCAGCGGCGTTCGATCGCCTCGCGATGGCCGTCGGAGTGCCGCATGGCTGCCCACCCGCAGAGGCCGGCGCAGGGCAGGATCCCGAGCAGCACGAAAACCGTGCGCAGCATCCGAATCCGTGCCGTCGACCGCTCGATGAACATCCCTGTTCCCTACCGGTTCCCGACCGCCCGCGTCAGCGGCCGCGTGCCAGATCGTGATACAGCCGCCACCGCGCCTGCATTTCCTCGACGCTATCCCCGCCGAACTTGTCCACCAGCGCCGCGGCCACCTCGAAGGCGACGACGTTTTCCACGATCACGCTGCAGGCACTCACCGCGCAGACGTCGCTCCGCTCGTACGCTGCCTCCTCGGCCTGCTTCGTCCGGAGATTTACCGATTCCAACGGCTTCCGCAGGGTGCTGATCGGCTTCATGGCGGCCTTCACCAGGAGCGGCTGACCGTTGGTCATGCCGGCCTCGAGCCCCCCGGCGTTGTTGGTGGGGCGGGTGAAGCCCAGTTGCGGGCCGCTGCGGGCCGCTGCGTCGTAGTGGATCGGATCGTGCACCTCGGAGCCACGGCGTCGCGCCGCCTCGAACCCCATGCCGATTTCCACCCCCTTGATCGCCTGCACCGCCATTACCGCCTGCGCGAGCCGGCCGTCGAGCTTGCGATCCCACTGGGCATGCGTCCCCAGGCCGATCGGCAGCCCGTCGACGCGCACCTCCACCACGCCGCCGAGCGTGTCGCCCTCTTTGCCGACGCGATCAATGAGCGTGGTCACCTCGACATCGCGCTCGGGATGGAGGGAATAGATGGCGCTCGAGTCGCGCCAGGCCCGCAATTCCGGCAGCGTGCCGGCGCGGTCGCCGAGCACCACGCCGCCGAGTTCCGTCACCCAGCCGGCGACTTCGATGCCAAAACACGAGAGCAACTGGCGAGCCAGACCGCCTGCGGCCACGCGGGCGGCTGTCTCTCGGGCGCTCGCCCGCTCCAGCACCGCGCGGACACCGCCCAGATGCTTGATCGAGCCGGGGAGGTCGGCATGGCCCGGCCTCGGCCGATCGACGTCCTCGAGCTTTTCGAGTTTCGCATCCTTGTTGACGACCTCGAGCGCCAGCGGGCTGCCGAGCGTGGTGCCGTGCCACATCCCGGAGAGAAACCTGACGGCGTCGGTCTCGATCCGCTGCCGACCGCCTCGACCATAGCCGCCCTGGCGGCGGACGAGTTCAGCATCGATCAATCCCTTGTCGACGGCGAGGCCGGCCGGAAATCCGTCGACGAGGGCGATGAGAGCAGGGCCGTGCGATTCTCCGGCGGTCCAGTAACGCAACATGGGGAGGGATTTTGAAAGGGGGGTGTCGATGACCGAGCCTGGCCAACCGGGCGTCGCTGGCCGCAGTTGAGTCTAATTTCGGCAGGCACGCCCCCCTAGGCCAGAAACGCCCGCCAAAAAATAGCCGTCATTGGCCGCGTTCACGGAAGTTGGCCGGTGAGCAGCCGGCAGGCGTCGAGGTATTTTTCCCGGGTCTTTGCCACGACGTCGGCCGGCAGGGCAGGGGGGGTGCTCGATTTGTCCCAGCCGCTCGTCTCCAGCCAATCCCTCACGAACTGCTTGTCGAAGGAGTCGGGCACGCGGCCGGGGGAGATGCCGGCCGCCGGCCAGAATCGGGAACTGTCGGGGGTGAGCACCTCGTCGACGAGGAGCAGCGAGCCGTCGGGAAGGCGGCCCCACTCGAACTTGGTGTCGGCGACCACGATCCCGCGGGACGCGGCATATTCGGCCCCGCGCCGAAACACCTCGAGGCTCTTCTCGCGGAGGGTCGACGCCAGCGCGGCGCCGATGCGGTCCGCCATGCAGTCGAACGAGACATTCTCGTCGTGACCGGTCACGGCCTTGGTCGCCGGCGTGAAAATCGGCTCCGGCAAGGGTGAGCCCGGCCCGAGGCCGACGGGCAGCCGCACGCCACAGACGGTGCCGCTGCGACGGTATTCGGCCAGTCCGGAGCCGGCCAGCCAGCCGCGGACCACGCACTCGAAGGGAATCACTTCGGCCTGTCGCACGAGCATCGTGCGGCCGCGAAGCAGGTCGCGATCGACGCTGGCCGGCAGGCCCATGGCGTCGACGTCGGTCGTGAGCAGGTGATGGGCTTGTGGGTGGGGGCCGGACGCAAGCCAGCCGAACCAGAAGGCCGAGATCGCGGTGAGCACCTTCCCCTTGTCGGGGATGGGGGTGGGGAGGATCCAGTCGAAGGCGCTGATCCGGTCGGTGCTGACGATGAGCATCGCGGGGCCGAACGCCGATTCGTCGAGGCGATAGCAATCGCGAACCTTGCCGCGATAGAGCGGGCCGATGCCGAGATTCGTTTCCGTGACGGCGGTCGATGTCATGGCTGCTTTTGTAGGGCAATTTTCTTCCACGTCCAGTTGCCCGTAGCCGTTTCCGGAGGCCAACGTGCTGTCAACTGGATCCGCGACGGGATGGCGCGAGTTCCCTCGCTGTGGCAGGATACCCACACGCTCGGGATCCTCGCACCGATGCCGTCGCTCGCGAAGCTAGCAGAAGTCGCGGGACATTCTTGGCAGGCTGGCGAGTGCGAGCGGTTCGAGGCTCGTGGCCAGGATGTGCACGATCTGGCCGCGGCGTTGGATTCTCCCATGCACGACGAGCACCGCCGCACGGCGGACGGCATGGTCGGCCGCCTGCCAGACATCGGGCCGCACCACGATATTGGCCGCACCGGTTTCATCCTCGATCGTCAGGAAGATCATTCCCCCCGCCGTGGGCGGCCGCTGCTTGGTCAGCACGATGCCGGCCACCCGCACACGGCGGCCCTCCGGGGCCACGATCGCCTCGGCAGCGGTGGCGATGCCTTGATCCATAAGCGTGTCACGCTCGAAATGGAGGGGATGGGAGCGCAGGGAGAGGCCGGAGGTGCGATAGTCGGCGATCACCTCCTCCTGCTGCGTCATCGCAGGCAGGGAGAGATCATCGTCACCTTCGTCATCGTCATCGTCTTGAAGCCCTTGCAGCAGCGGCTGACTTTCCGGCCGATCGAGGCACCGCATCGCCTCCCAGACAGCCCGGCGTCGATCGAGCCCCAACGATTCAAACGCCCCGGCACGCGCCAGGTGCAGGAGCGATTCCCGGTCGAGCTGCGCCCGCCGGGCCAGTTCGTGCGGCAGCCTGAACGGGCCGGCCCGCCGCGCCGCCTCGATCCGCCGGCCCGCAGCTTCACCCAATCCATACACCTGCTCCAGCCCCAGGCGGATGGCAGGCCCCGTTTGCCGCAGCCCACATGCCCCTCGGCTTTCCGCTTTCCGCTTGCCGCTGGTGCCATCCGCCTCCAGCCGCGCCTGCCACGCACTGGCATTCACATCCACCGGCAGCACTTTCACTCCATGCTCCCTGGCATCCCGCACCAGTTGGGCAGGTGCGTAAAACCCCATCGGCTGGCTCCCGAGCAGGGCGGCCGTGAAGGCGGCCGGGTGATGTCGCTTGAGCCACGCCGACACATAGACCAACAGCGCGAAGCTCGCGGCATGCGACTCCGGAAACCCGTATTCTCCGAAGCCGCGGATCTGCTGAAACACCTGCTCGGCAAACTGTCGGGAAAGGCCGCGGCCACGCATGCCATCGACCAGCTTCCTGCGAAACTCGTCGATCACTCCCGGCCTCCGCCAGGCCCCCATGGCACGGCGGAGTTGATCGGCCTCCCCGGGCGTGAAGCCCGCCGCCACCACGGCCAGCCGCATCGCCTGCTCCTGGAAGAGCGGCACGCCGAGCGTCTTCTCGAGCACCCCACGAATGGCCTCGCTCGGAAACGTCACCGGCTCCTCGCCCGACCGGCGGCGGAGATAGGGATGCACCATGTCGCCCTGGATCGGCCCGGGCCGCACGATCGCCACCTCGATGACGAGATCATAGAAACAGGCCGGCCTGAGCCGAGGCAGCATACTCATCTGCGCCCGGCTCTCGATCTGGAACACGCCCACCGTGTCGGCCCGTGAGATCATCTCGTAGACACTGCCGTCTTCGGCGGGCACCGTGGCCAGCGTCAGCCTCGGCCCGCCTGCCGACTCGATCAGGTCGAACGCCCGATGAATGCAGGAGAGCATGCCGAGCGCGAGACAATCGACCTTGAGAATGCCCAGTTCATCGAGGTCGTTCTTGTCCCACTGGATGACGGTGCGGCCATCCATCGCGGCAGGCTGGATCGGCACGAGATCGCAGAGGTCACCCCGCGTCATCACCATGCCACCCACGTGCTGCCCCAGATGGCGGGGAAAACCGACGAGTTGGCCGACGAGCGTGGTGAGCCGCGTGCACGTGTCGTCGGCGGGATCGAGTCCGGCCTCGGCCAGCCGCTGCGGCAATGCCTCCACGCCATCTCCCACGTCGAGCACGCCGGCTATTTTTTCCACACGGTCGAGTGAGAGTCCAAGCGCCTTGGCGATGTCCCGCACGGCCGACCGCAGCCGATAGGAGATCACCTCGGCCGTCATCGCCGCCCGGCGGCGGCCGTAGGTTTCGTAGACATACTGGATCACCTCCTCGCGGCGATCGTGCTCGAAGTCGATGTCGATGTCGGGCGCCTCGCAGCGTTCGCGGCTGATGAACCGCTCGAAGAGCACATCCATGCGGGCCGGATCGACCGACGTGATGCCGAGGCAGTAGCAGATGGCGGAGTTCGCCGCCGACCCCCGCCCCTGGCAGAGGATGCCGCGGTGACGGGCAAACCGCACGATGTCGAAGACGGTGAGGAAATAGGCCTCGTAGCCGAGCTCGGCCACGAGCGCCAATTCATGCTCGATGAGCGACCGTACCCGATCCGGAATGCCGCCTGGCATTGCGTTGGCATACCGTTTCGCCGCTCCCCGCCAGGTCAGATCGGCCAGATGTTCCGCCGGCGTGCGGCCCTCGGGCACGCTCGCGTTGGGATATTCATACCGCAGTTCGGCCAGGGAAAACGTGCACTGTCTCGCAATCTCCACCGACCGCTCGACGGCCCCCGCAAGCATGCCAAACCGCTCGGCAATCCGCCGGCGGTCGTGCAGATGCCGCTCGCCGTTGGAGAGCAACCGGCCACGGATCTCCTCCACTGTCGAGCCATGGCGAACGGCGGCGAGAGCGTCGAAGAGTGGCAGGCGGGAGCGTTCGTGATAGCGGACATCACCGGCCGCCACGAGCGGCACCCGTGCCTGACGGCCCACCGCCTCATACCAGCGGAGGCGTTCTTCGTCGTCCCCTTCGAGCGCCACCTCGGCCAGCACCACCAACCGATCGTCGAACACCTCCCGCCATTGCAGAACGGCTTCGCTTGCATCGCCCAGCCCACCGGCGTCTCTCATGCCGGCTGCCGTGATCGCCGCCAACGGCACGCCCGCCAGCAGGCCCTCGGTGTGGGCGGCAACGTCGGCAAGCGACAGCCGACAGGCGTTCGCGACGGCGCCGTGCGTCACACCGGCAGCATCGTCCGCGGCCGCAGCATAGCCTGCCGTCAACAACCGGCAGAGATTGGAATAGCCCGTGCGGCTGGTCGCCCACACGACCAGCGGCATGGTATCGACCGGCTCCAGATGGGCCCCGATGATCAGCTTGATACCTGTCGGACCGTTGGTACCTGTCGGACCGTTGGTACCTGTCGGACCGTTGGTACCTGTCGGACCGTTGGTACCTGTCGGACCGTTGATACCTGTCGGACCGTTGATACCTGTCGGACCGTTGATACCTGTCGGCCCGTCGACACCGGCCTTTCCGCCACCGGTGGCCTGCGTGGCAGCAGCGATCTGTTTGGCTGCTCCGTGCGCCCGCACAACGCCGGCGAGCGTGCTGCGGTCGGTGATGGCAATCGCCTCGTAGCCGAGTCTATGGGCCCGCTCCACTAATTCCTCGGGATGCGATCCACCTTCCAGAAACGAGAAATTGCTCCTGCAGTGCAGCTCTGCATACCGTGGCTCATCCATGGATGCCTCTCCTCTGATCCTGCTTGTCAAAAACGCATTCAGGCAAACGCATTCAGGCAAACGTGCCGTGCAGAAACCACTCGCTGCCCGGCCGGCCGCCCGAGGCGCCACGCAGCCGACGAAAAATCCAGTAGCGGGCTCCCGTTTTCGTCTCGACGACGTAATAGTCGCGGCGCACGGTCGGCCCGCGCCACCAGGCGGTCTCGATGCGTTCGGGGCCGTGGGCCTTCGCTACCTCGTGCAGTTGCTCTCCGATGCGAAACCGCACCGGCGGCAGACGTTCGGGCAAGCCGGTCTCGAACGCTCCGTCAGCCACGACCGACACCGTTTCCAGCCGCACCGGCCGGGGCAGCAGCCAGATCGGGCGTCGCTGCGGGGCAGCCATGGAAACGATCGTGCGAGAAACCATCGTGCGGCCCGCACGCGATGCATCCTGCTGCGACAGCCGCGACTCTGGCTTCGCTCTGGAGGGAGACGGCGGCACTGCCGCCCATGCACACTCCGGCTGGGTATCGGCCATCGGCTTGGGCTCGAACACCGCCCCGCGGCCCAGCCTGCCGGACAGCCGGTCGAACAGCATCCCCACCCGCGCAGCCGATGCCTCCGCCGCCTCGCCAAAGAGCGTCCGCTGCCGGCACTCGGCCGTCCCCGCAGACACCACCTCCACCGCGATCCCCTCGATCTCCCGCGGCATCCGCATCCTTGCCATCCGCAGCCGCACGAGTTCCCCCAGGTGCTTCGCCGAACTGCTCGGCTGAAACACACCGACATCGATGATCACCGGCGCGCAGGCCTCACGGGGCTGGGCCGATCCAGAACGCTCGAGCCGCACCTGCAGCGACAGCACGCCCTTCCCCCGGGCTGCCAGCGGCGCAACACACTCCTGCAACAGCCGCTCGACCACTGCGACCAGATCATCCAGTGACGTATCGCGGAGCAGGAGTGGAAAATCGAAGGCCTGCGAGGCGGTCGGCAGTTCGCCGGAGCAGGGGATCACCAGCGGCTCAGGCCGCTCGCCGACACACTCAGCGAGCCGCTGCGCCAACTGCGGAGTAAACCGCGAGGCGAGGCTCTTCCGTGGCAGACGCGCGACGCCGCCGATGGTCTCGACCCCCACGTCTCGCAGCTGTGCCAGCACGGCGGCATCCAGCCTCAGGGCCGTGGCCGGCAGCCCGGCCAGCATCTGCAACTGCGCTCCGGCGGGCACGATCGCCCAGCGCCGGTGCCGGCACATTGCACGGGCGGAACTCGTCCCCCGGCCAATCGAATTCCCTTGGAAGGCAGCGACGTGGAGGGCATCGGTATGGTGCGCGGCAGCCCAGGCGGCGGCGGGCGTATCGGCAATCGCAGCCCGGGCGTGAATGCCCCGCGCAGCCAGCGTCCAGACGACCGTGCGGATCAGCGGCCCCTCGCCGCCGAAAAATCCGGCCGTGCCTGTCACATCGACCTGCAGACATTCAGGCCCACCAGGCGCGTGCTGCGGTGGCTTCTCGATCGCCACGATCGGCGCAAACCGCCGACAATAGCGGGCGACATCCTCGAGCACGGCCAGATCGGCCACGGGATCGTCCTGATCGACCTCGGCGATATGGCAGGCACGGGAACCGTGCTCGAGCGACAGCACTCCCATCGCTTCGGCGAGCGACATGCCTGCTGGAATCCGCGGGAGGTTCGCACCCCCGGCCTGCCGCACCAAGGGCCCCGTCCTCCGCGGCGGTGCGGCCCAAGCCCAGGCGACCACCGTCATCACACCGCGGCGTTCACGCCGACAGACAAACACGGGCCGTCTGCGGAGCTCGGGCCGCTCGAGCAGCCGCCGCTGCACGGGCCACCGGGGCAGCCAGATCGTCATGATGCGCGACATGCCACCTCCTCCGACTGAATCCCTGCCACTTGAAAACGCCCTGCCTGAAAGCTCCCTGCTGCGGGCGGCGCGACAGGCCGGGCCGACATGCGGTGGCGGCGCGTCGCCTCGCGACCATTCGTCAGATCCAGAAGCAGTTCCGTCGATCGTTCCTCGAGCATTTCGCTGCCCGCCCACGGCCCCCCCACAAGCGAGAGCCGCAGTCGCCGCACCGCGAGATCAATGGCAGGCTCTCCACCCGCCACCGGAGCGATCGCCACCTTCGCTTCGGCCCATGTCGGCTCGCCCACAGCCCCGCGGTCCTCCAGCCCACGTACCAACAGCCCGACGGCCCCGCTTGCCCGCGTGGCCAGTTGCCACCGCCGCATGGCCGTGGCGTGCACCCGCTTCGGCCAGGCCAGCACGGCCGCCACACCGGGGCAGCGGAGAGACTGGTCGATCGTCCAGAGTTCGTCGTCGTCGCGTGAGGGGCAGGCCACCACGAGATGCGGCCTGCCGCCTCCCTTTCCTGTGGCATCTGCCAGTGCATCGAGCCAGGGCATCACGGCTGGCGGATAAAAACGCTGACCACGATCGACGACCACGATCGTCGAGGCCACAGTCGGGGCCGAAGCCGAGACCTGAGCAGTCGGTGACTGATCTCCCCACCGCGGGCTGGCCAGCCGGCAGGCCACCGCACAGGCAAGCGTGATGGCCCCGCCGGCATCTCCGGCAGCAGCATCGCCGCCGGCAAGCCACTCGACAAGGCTGCCACGCCGCACGCCACCGGCCGGCAACAGGCGGTCGAGCGTTGGAAAACCGGTCGACACCGTTCCCCGCGTCCGCCCTTCGGCCTGCCGCCACTCAGCCGACAGCCTGAACAAGCCCTCGGCCGCCAAACCGGTGGCCGCCGGATCATCCACCGTCAATCCATCCGGGGCTACGGCATCCGGGGCCAAGCCGTTCAAGCCCAAACCATCCACGACACGCGTCACCATACGAACGCCTCCAACAAACGGATATACGCCCGTATACTATACGCCCGTTCCGTATCCGTCAACAAGCGACTCGCCCCACACAGCGGCTCCGAATCGGCGTTCCTCGGATAGACTCTAGGGCACGATGCCGCGACTCAGCCCCCTCGCCATTCCTTGCCTCCCGCTCTGCCTGATCGCCTGCTGGGCGGCAGTCGCCGGAGCAGGGGATTTCCCGACGGACTTCGCCGCCTTCCAGGCCGAACTTTCCCCGGCGATCTCCCGACGGCTCGACGCCACCCCCAAGCACTACCGGCAGATCGAGCCGTCGCTCTTCCATCTCTGCGCCGCCCATGCCGACCGACTGACGACGCTCGCCGACGACGAGCGGCTCGCCAGCATCGTGAAACTGGCGGGGTTCATCGACCGCAAACGCAACGAGACGGGTGACGCGATCGTGATCGGCCGCGACCGCACGATCATCGGCCTGCTCGATCCGGCCCGCGGCCTCGAGCCGAAGGAGATCACGGCCATTGCCGCAGCCTACGGAGCGCAGCCGACCGTCTTCAAACAGGACACGGCCACCCAGTCGATCCGGCAGGTCGCGGATGCATTCCTCGCGGCGGTCGGCGAGGCCGCCGCTCGCGGCACCCCCACGTCGGTCGTCGTCCTCGGCCACGGTTCCCCCGAGGAGATCCAGAGCTATGCCATTCCCTTTGGCAGACTGGCCGACACGCTCATCGACGGTGCCGGCACCCGGGAGGGAAACCCGGTCGATCTCGCCCACCTCGCCCTCGTCTGCGACGACTGCTACAGCGCCGACTTCCTGATCAATCTCGGCAGCACGATCGAGACGCGGTGCCGCGACCGCGGCCTCGCGCTTCGCTCGCTGCCGATCATGATCGCCGGCACGAACCGCGACCGGGTCGGCTACGCCGACTTCGGCGAGCAATTCGTCCCCCATTTCTGGAAAGACGTCATCGAACTGTTTTACGTCCGCCGGCCGCGCCCCGACGCCGTCACGCTCCGCGACTGCTTCGAGAACGTCGACAACATGATGTATGGCTACGGCCGGGCGCCGATCGTGCAGGGCACGCAGGTGACCGGCTACAGGCTCGTCGCCCCGACGCTCTGCCAGGACCCCGTCTTCTTCGTGCCGCTCACCGACGCCGACCTCGCCGAACTCCGCACGATCCTCGGCCTCCCGGCCGACGCCCCGCTGCCCGCCTTTCTCGACATCGGGTAGACGCGAGACGGCACTCAGACCCGGTGTCCCCCGGCTCCCGCCGGGGGCTTGTATTCCATCACGCGAGGGGCTGCCAGTGCCCCGGGAGCCGGGCTATGGGAGCAAGCGCAGCCTGGATGGCGAAGCGCAGCGGACATGCAGTGAGCGGAGGGCAGGATGCCCGACGCGAACGTCCGGCGATGGGGCACGGGCAAACCCGGCCCCGCCGGAGGGACACGCTACCGGTCGCCCGGCAGGATCTTCGCCGGCGATACGCCGAGGATCAGCCGGTAGAGGGCCGGCAGCACGAAGAGCGTGAAGAGCGTGCTCGTGATCACGCCGCCGATCACCACCGTGGCCAGCGGACGCTGCACTTCCGCCCCCGTCCCCTCGCTGATCGCCATCGGAATGAAGCCGAGGCTCGCGACGAGCGCCGTCATGATGATCGTGCGGAGACTTGCCGAGGACGTCTCCTCGATCGCCACGTCGCGGGCCGTGCCGCGGGCCAGCCGCTCACGGAGGGCGCTGGCCACCACCATGCCGCTCAACACCGACACGCCTGAGAGCGTGATGAAGCCGACAGCGGCCGAGATCGAGAGCGGCATCCCGCGGGCCGCCAGCGCCCAGATGCCGCCCACGCAGGCGAACGGCACGCTCACGAAGAGCAGGGCGGTGTCCGTGACATTGCGATAGGTGAGGTAGAGCAGGGCGATGATCAGCAGAAGCGCCAGCGGCACCACGATCGCCAGCCGCTTCTGGGCCCGCTGCATGTTCTCGAACTGCCCGCCCCACTCCAGCCGGAACTCCGCCGCCGGCAGATCGACCGAACGGTCGATCGCTCCTTGCGCCTCCGCCACGAAGCCGCCAACGTCGCGGCCGCGGACATTGCACTGCACCACGACCCGCCGCTCGCTCCACTCGCGGGTCACGAACTTGGGGCCCAGAATCGTCTGGATGTCGGCGATCCGCTCGAGCGGCACGCTCTCGCCAGCCGGGCCGCGGACGGCGATGTCGCCGATCGATTCGGGCCCATCCCGCATCCGTTCGGGCAGCCGGACCACGATCGGAAACCGCAACTGCCCCTCCACGATCTGCCCCACGGCCTTGCCGCCGACGCTCTCGACGATGTCGAGCACGGCCTGCGCCGAGATGCCGTAGCGGGCGACCTCGTCCTGCTTGACGGCGATCTTCAGGATCGGCTGGCCGCTCACCTGCTCGACGGCCACGTCGACGCCCCCGCGCACGTTCTTGAGCACCTGGGCCACCTCGCCCGCCTTCTTCACGAGGCTCTCGAGATCGGTGCCGAACACCTTCACCGCGATGTCGGCCCGCACGCCCGACACCATCTCGTTGATCCGCTGCTCGATCGGCTGCGTGAACCAGATGATCTGTCCCGGCACGCCGTCGACCACCTTGTTCATCTCCTCGACCAGCCCCGCCTGCGTGCGGGCGCGGACCCACTCAGCGCGGGGCTTGAGAGCGATGAACATGTCGGTGGCCTCGATCGCGCCGGCGTCGGTGGCCACCTCGGGCGTGCCGGTGCGGCTCCAGATGTGGGCGATCTCCGCAGGGAATTCTTTGAGCAGCACCTGCTCGATCCGCGTGTTCATCCGGCAGGATTCCTCGATGCTCGTGCCGGGCGCTCGGATGATGCCCAGCACGATGTCTCCCTCGGAGAGCTTCGGCACGAATTCGGTGCCGAGCGAGAGCGCCCGCAGGAGCGTGATGCCGAGGATCGTCACCGCCGCACACACCAGCGGACCGCGGGCCGCCAGACAAAACCGCAGCACGGGGCGGTACACCGCCCGGAGGAGTTTCACGAGCAGCACGTCGTGCGAGTCGACGCGGCGGGGAAGAAACAGACTCGAGAGCACCGGCACCACCGTCAGCGACAGCACGAGCGACCCGATCAGGATGAAGACCACGGTCATGGCCATCGGCCGGAACATCTTCCCCTCGACCCCCTCGAGCGTGAGGATCGGGATGTAGACGATCATGATAATGAGCTGGCCGAAGCAGGCTGGCTTCTTCACCGCATTGGTCGCCTCCTGCACGAGCTTCAACCGCGCCGCGCCACTGGCGCCCGGATGATGCGCGATCTTCTCGAGAATGCTCTCGATCACGACGACCGATGAGTCGACCACGATGCCGAAGTCGATCGCGCCGAGCGACAAGAGGCTCGCCGCGATCCCCGTCTGCCACATGCCGATG
>JBILWX010000197.1:0-5107 GCA_044369655.1 Pirellulales bacterium | reverse complement strand
CTTCATGATCTGCTTGCGGTCGATGGCCGTCGCCACGGTCTGCATCTGGCTTGCCGCTCCCCACTGCCGGGCGGTGGCCAGCCCGCCGGTTGCTCCCACCGAGGCTCTCTCGCCGGCCGAGGAACGAGCCAAGTTCAAGCTGCCACCCGGCTTCGAGATGCAGCTCGTCGCCAGCGAGCCCGAGATCCAGAAGCCGATGAACCTCGCATTCGACACCCGCGGCCGGCTCTGGGTGACCCACTCGATCGAGTATCCGTTCGCCGTCGCGTCAGACGCGACGGCGCGTGACGGGATCACGGTGCTCGAGGGCTTCGGGGCCGACGGCCGGGCGACGAAGGCGACTCGCTTCGCCGACGGCCTCAATATCCCCATCGGCGTCCTGCCGCTGCCGGGCGGCGGCCCTGGCGGCCGCGGCCAGGAGGTGATCGTCTGGTCGATTCCCAACATCTGGAAGCTCACCGACACCGACGGCGACGGCAAGGCCGACCGCCGTGAGGTGCTCTACGGGCCATTCGACTTCGCCGACACCCACGGCAACCAGAATGCCTTTCGGCTCGGTCCCGACGGCTGGGTCTACGCCTGCCACGGCTTCCGCAACGCGTCCAAAATAAAGCTCCGCGGCGAGGGGGACGTGGTCCTCGAAATGACGTCCGGCAACACCTACCGGTTCCGCCCCGATGGTTCGGCGATCGAACAGGTGTCGTGGGGGCAGGTCAATCCGTTCGGCATGTGCTTCGACCGAATGGGCAACCAGTTCACTGCCGACTGCCATTCCAAGCCGATCATGATGATCCTTCGTGGCGGCTATTACGACAGCTTCGGCAAGCCGCACGACGGCCTCGGCTACGCGCCGCTCACCACGGGCGACGGCCATGGCTCGACCGGCATCGCCGGCATGAGTGCCTACGAGGCCGACCAGTTTCCCCCTGAGTATCGCGGGTCGATGTTCGTCGGCAACGTGATGACGAACATCATCCATCGCGACATCCCGGAGTGGCGGGGATCGTCGCCGTGGGTCGAGAAGCCGACCGATTTCGTGTCGTGCGACGACTGGTGGTTCCGGCCGGTCGACCTGCAGGTCGGCCCCGACGGCGGCCTCTACGTGGCCGATTTCTACAACTGCATCATCGGCCACTACGAGGTCGACCTAAAACATCCCCGCCGCGACCGCCACCGCGGCCGCATCTGGCGGATCGTCTGGAAGGGGGAGGACGGCAAGGCCGTCGTTGGAAGCCCCGCCGACCTCACCGGCTTGGGCAACGAACGGCTCGTGGCCCTCCTCGGCGACGGCACCATGACCACGCGGCGGCTGGCGTTCGACACGCTCATCGCGCGGGCCGTCTCGGCAGGGGGCGATCGCGACGGCGTCGCCTCGCTGCTCGAAGGCGTGGTCGCCTCCTCCCCTGCCCCGGATGCCGGCCATGCCGACGACCGGCGCGGGCTGGCCGTCTGGGGGCTCACGCGGCTCGGTAGGCTCGCCGGCGAGTCGCTCGCGCGGGCGACGAACGATCCCTCGCCGGTCGTCCGGGTGCAGCTTGTGAAGGCGTTGGCTGCGCTGCCCGGCTGGGACACAGCGCGGGGCGATCTTGTCCGCGCGAAGCTGGCTGATCCCGATCCATTTGTGCGCCGCGCGGCTGCCGAGGCCGTTGCCGAACATCCGGAGCGGGCCTCGATCCAGCCGCTCGTGCGGGCATGGCTTGCGGCCCCGAGCGACGACCCGCAGCTCGTGCAGGCCCTGCGGATCGCCGTGCGCAACCAGCTGCGGAAGGTGCCATCCGCTGAGCTGGCTGGCCTCACCCTGGCTGGCGACGAGTGGCTGAAGCTCGTCGAGATCGGGGTCGCCGTGCCGGATGACGACACCGTCTGGTTCGCCTTCGACTACGTCCGCAGCCACGACGTGCAGCCCGACCTCGTGAGCCGCTGCCTGTCGAGCGTAGCCCAGCACTGTGGCGACGCCCGCGTCGACGAGGCGTCGCGGTTTGCCCGTGAAAAGAACAGCCAGAGCATCGCCGCCGAGGCGGGTGTGTTTCAGCCGCTCTTCGACGGGCTGACCCGCCGGGGCGGGAAGCTCTCCGCCGACAACGAACTCGGCCGCTGGGGGGCTTCGCTCGCGCCGAGCATTTTGAATCTGGTGGGTGACCCAGGCGGTGGTGCGGTGCCTGCCGCCGGCATGGTGTCGCTCGCCCTCCGGGTGGCCGAGCAGCTGCGACTGGCGACGCTCGCGGGGCAGACGCTCCGTGTATTGGGTGACGGGAAGCTGCCCGACGACGTCCGCACGACGGCGGCGGCGACCGCCGCCGCGCTCGATCAGCAGCAGGCCACGGCGGCGCTGGCCGGGATCGTCGCCAGCGGGAAGGAGCCCGTGCCGCTGCGACAGGCCGTCGCCCGCCAGCTCGGCGCGAGCAACACCCTGGCGGGCCGCGACGCGCTCGCCGCGGCGATCGTCACCGCGCCGGCGGCCCTGCAACAGCCCTTCGCGCTCGCGCTCGCCTCGACGAGGGACGGCGCCGAGCTGCTCCTCGATCGCGTGGCCGCCGGGAAGGCATCGGCCCGGCTCCTGCAGGACAAGCCGGTCGTGGACAGGCTCAAGGCCTCCGGGGCTGCCGACGTCGATCTGCGGATCGCCGACCTCACCCGCAACCTGCCCTCCGCCGACAATGCGATCCGGCAGGTGATCGCCCGGGTGGCCGCTGACCATGCGAAAGCGGCCCACTCACCCGACTCTGGCAGGGCGATCTTCATGAAGACCTGTGCGAACTGCCATCGTCTGGCCGACGTGGGGGGCAAGGTCGGCCCGCAGCTCGACGGCGTGGGGCAGCGGGGCGCCGAGCGGCTCCTCGAGGACATTCTCGACCCCAACCGCAACGTCGACGAGGCCTTCCGCACCACGATGGTGACGACGAACGACGGCCGGGTGATCTCGGGGCTCAAGCTCCGGGAAGAGGGCTCCGACCTGGTGCTCGCCGACAACACGGGCAAGGAGGTGCGGATTGCCGCCGCCGACATCGACGAGGTGGCCGTCTCGCATCTCTCGCCGATGGCGTCGAACATGCTCGACCAGATCGGCGAGCAGAACCTGCCCGACCTGCTGGCCTACCTGATGCAGCTGCCGACTGCGCCCAAGTAGTGCTATTTCGATGCGGCGGGAGCGGCCTCCCGCATCGCCGCGTAGTGCTCGGGAATCTCAAGCTGCGCCCAGTTCACGTGCTCGAGCATCTTCTTGCGGGCGGCGGCGGGGTCGCGGGCCCGGATCGCGTCGAAGATGGCCCTGTGCCCGGTGGCGGTGCGTTCCACGATCTCGGCGAACCATTCCGGTTTGCCGTGGCCCAGGTCCCAGGCGAAGGTCATCGCCAGCAGCTGCGCGTTGCCAAAGAGCTTGACGGCGATGGGGTTGCCCGACGCCTCGAGCACGGTCGCGTGAAACTCCATGTCGAGTCTGCAGAATCGCCGCCGGTTGTCGGCCGACGCGAACCATGCCGCCTTGTCGGCTTTCTTCGCGATGGCCGTCATCTCGTCGCAGATCCGTCGCAGCACGGCGATGTGCCGGGCCTCGGCGAACTGCGCCGCCTTCTCGGCGGCATAGGGCTCGTTGACGATCCGCAGTTCGTAGATGCACTCCAGTTCGCGGGGGGTGATCTCCCGGAGGTAGATGCCGGAACTGGGGCGATGCTCGATGAGCCCCTCGGCCTCGAGCTGCAGAAGCGCGTCGCGGACGGGGCTGCGGCCGATGCCGAGGTCGCGGGAGAGATTGCGGTGCGAGAGCCGCTGCCGCGGCAAGACGGCCCCCTCGACGATCATGCGGCGAACCTCGCGGTAGGCCTGCGCCGTGAGGTCTTCCTGTTTCTTGATGCGTGCGGCCACGGCCGGGATCCTTGGGCGGTTTGAGACGGTACGTGGTGAAAAGATGGCTTCCCGGCCCGCATCATACACAGCCCCCCAGAAGATCGGCCCGCCCTGCAGGTGACATGTCGGTTTGTCGATGCTAGAATGCCGGGCGTCGGCCGCCCGCCGGAGACCAGCCGCATGAGTCAGTCCCGAATGCCGTCCGCCTGCTTCTGTCTGGCCACCCTGGTCGCGACTGTTGCCGCTGGTATGTGCCCACCAATGCTGCGGGCCGAGCCGCCTGCCCCGTCCGGGAGCCCGGCTGATCCGCATCTGGCCGCGTATACCGAGAAGATCCGGCCGCTTCTGGCCGAACGGTGCTTTTCCTGTCATGGCGGTCTCAAACAGGAGGCTGGCCTGCGGCTCGACACGGTCGCGCTCATGCTCGAGGGGGGCGAGTCGGGTGGCGTGGTCACGAAGGGGGATTCCGCCGCGAGCCTGATCCTCGAGCGGGTGAGCGACCCCGATCCGGCCACGCGGATGCCCCCCGAGGGCGAGGGCGAGCCGCTCTCGGCTGAGCAACTCGCGCTGCTGAGGGACTGGATCAAGGCCGGCTGCCCCGCGCCGGCGGATGAGAAGCCCGAGGCCGATCCAAAGAGTCACTGGGCGTTTCAGCCGCGGGTGCGGCCGGAAGTGCCCGCCGTGAAGAACCCGTCATGGGTAAGAAATCCGATCGACGCGTTTCTCGCCGAGGCCCACGAGAAGGCCGGCGTCGTGCCGCAGCCCGAGCCGCCGCGGAACGTCCTCGTTCGCAGGGTCTATCTAGATCTCATCGGCCTGCCGCCGCAGCCGGAGGAGCTGGCCGCGATTCAAGCCGATGCGTCGGCCGACTGGTATGAAAAGCTCGTCGAGAAGCTGCTCGCCGATCCGCGGCACGGCGAGCGCTGGGGCCGCCACTGGATGGACATCTGGCGCTACAGCGACTGGTGGGGCCTGGGAGCCGAGCTTCGCTACAGCCAGAAGCACATGTGGCACTACCGCGACTGGATCATCGAATCGGTCAACGCCGACCTGCCCTACGACGAGATGGTGCGGCAGATGCTCGCGGCCGACGAGCTCTATCCCGACGATCCGGCAAAGCTCCGCGCCACCGGCTTTCTCGCCCGCAACTGGTTCCTCTTCAACCGCACGCCGTGGATGGACGAGACGGTGGAGCACGTCGGCAAGGGGCTCTTGGGCCTGACGATGAACTGCTCCAAGTGCCACGACCACAAATACGACCCCG
>JBILWX010000216.1:0-4217 GCA_044369655.1 Pirellulales bacterium | reverse complement strand
GTCGGCGACCAACCACCGGCTCGCGCATCTCACGATGTGGTTCCAAGCTCCGAGCCAGAAGGCCTGCCTGACGATCGCCCACGGCATGCTGGTGGGCGATCTCGTGGTGGATCCCAGCGGCTATCGCGGCGGCTTCGTTCGCGATACCGACGGCAAGGGCTACGTCCTCGAATATGCGATTCCGTGGCGGCTACTCCGCTGCGAAGCCGATCCGCCGCGGGCCGGCGACACGCTGGCCACGGCATGGCAGGTGCACTGGAGTGATGCCGGGGGACGCCTCTGGCGGGATCAGCTGATCGAGGTCCGCAATGCGGATGAGCCGCGGCGGATCATGATCTGGGAGCGCGGGGCGACCTGGGGCCGGGCGGAGTATCGGTAAGGGAGTGCCGCCGACGGCGCTCGGGAGCAGTCCGATGGCAACGATCATGGATGAACGACCAACACGGAAGCAGCAGGGCACAGTCAGCCGCGTGAGGCGTTCGCACGTCGCTGCTGCCTCGGCAGCACGAGCCGCCGGCAAGGTCGCACTCTTTCTCGACGGCCACAATCCGGTCACCCGGCAGGTGGCCCGGGGCGTGATGGAATTCGTGCGAAACGGCCATGGCAGGCCTCAGGCCAGCTCGGCCGCGCACCTGCCCCGGTGGAGCATCGTGCTGGGGGATGACCTGCGTGACACGGTGCCGTCGGCGCGGGCCGGGTTCGTCGGCGTGATCGGCTGCCTGGGAGACGCCCGGCTGGTCGCGGCGGTGAAGGCGGGCAGCCTGCCGGTGGTGGGCGTGGCCTGCTGCTGTGAGCCGCAGCCGATCCGGAGCCTCGGCCTCTCGGCGCAGGTCGTGCTCGACGAGGAGCGGATCGCCGAACTGGCGGCGGAGCACTTGATTGCCTGCGGGCTCATGTCGCTGGCCTATGTGACCACCGGCGCGAGTCGCGAGGCCCGCGGCCAGGCGTTCGAGCGGCATGCGAGGGAGGCGCAGCGGTCGTGTCACGTGGAGCGGCTGGCCGATCATGCGGGCAAGGCGTCGCAGGGCGACGGCGCTGTCGTGAAAGCGAAGGACGCAAACGAAATAAAAATCCGGCAGCTCTGCCGGTGGCTCGAGTCGCAGGCGGTGCCGGTGGGGGTGTTGGCCTGCGACGATGCCCATGCGCGGCTCGTGATCGACGCCTGTCGGCGGGTGGGCCGGCGGGTGCCGGAGGAAGTGGCGGTGATCGGCGTCGGCAACGACGATCTTCTCTGCGAGGCGGCGGTGCCGCCGCTTTCGAGCATCGATCCGGGGTTTTTTCAGCTCGGGTCGGCGGCGGCGGCGACGCTCGATGCGATCCTGCGGCCGCGGCGAGGCCGTGCCGTCGAGACCCGCGTGGAGGTGGCGGCGATCGGGCCGGTGAGCAGGCGTTCGACCGACATGCTGGCGATCGACGACGAGCAGGTGGCCGAGGCGGTGCGGATCGTGCGGGGCCGGCCGGCGGCCGACCTCACGGTGGACGCGCTCGCCCTGGAGATTGGCCTGTCGCGATCGACGCTCGAGCAGCGGTTCCGGCGGGCGGTCGGCTGTTCGGTGCACGACGAGATGGTGCGGTCGCGGCTGGCGGAGGTGCGGCGGATCATCGGCAATCCGCAGCTTTCGATGAAGCAGGTGGCCATGGCCTGCGGCTTCGGCTCGGTGTCGTACATGACGACGTTCCTGAAGAAGCACCTCGGCATGACGCCCGGCCAACTGCGCGGCAGCCGGAGCTGATGGCGAATGGGCCGGAGCCGGTTACGAAAAATCGAAAGACTTACGCAAAATCGAAAGAAAAAGTTGTGGGCGGGGGAGTTGACGGAAGCTACAATTTCGTCCAACGGCGGGGTGAACGATCCCTAGATATTTCATCAAAAGCAGGGGTGAGAACCATGCGGGCCAATCTCATGAGCCGATCCCAAAAGCGAACTGCCGTCCCGCGAGCTGCCGCGGGATTTACGCTGGTCGAGCTCTTGGTCGTGATCGCGATCATCGGCACGCTCGTCGGCCTGCTCCTGCCGGCCGTGCAGGTGGCCCGCGAGGCGGCCCGCCGCAGCCAGTGCGGCAACAACCTCAAGCAGCTCGGCCTCGCCTGCCACACCTTCCTCGAGCAGCGGCGGACGTTCCCGCCGGGCGCCGTGGGCGGTTATTACGACTACTCCTGGATCGTCATGATCCTGCCCGGCATCGAGGAACAGCGGGTCTACGACAGCACGAGACTTCCCCAATGGAGCACCTATCTGACCGGCACGTCGGGATGGAGTCAATTGGGAAGACAAGGTAGCTCCAGCGCGGCGATGAAAAGCATGCGGTCGGCCGTACTCGTCTGTCCGTCGAACCCTATGCCAAGACAAACGGACGAATACGGTGTCAAGGTGCTCTCCCCGAGTTATGCCGCGGTGGCCGGTGCGAGCGATCGTGCCTATTCCGCCACCGTGACCGACCGCTGCCCCGATAACCCCGGCTATGCCACCTCCTGTTCAAACGGCGTCCTTCATCCACCGCGAACCACGCTTTTCTACTATGGAAATGGAGCCGCAAGTTGGTCATACAACGATTGCAAGCTGGAGGGCTGCGATCCCAAGAGAATCACCGACGGCCTGTCGAAGACGTTGATGATCGGCGAGCAATCGGCGTGGGGATTCGACGGCACCCAGCAAAACCAGTGCCGCGCCGCCGGGGCCCTCGGGTGGGCCAGCGGGGGCTACACGTATATGGACCCGCCCAGGTTTCAAAATATGGCGCGGATTCAGGCGACCAGGCACGTCGGCTCGACGACCTGCGGCAATCCCTTTACTAGCTGGGCTGCCAACGGACCGACGAGCGAGGATCCCTCGACCCCGTTCCGCTCCGCCCACGCCGTCGGCGCTCAGTTCGTCTATGCCGACGGGGCTGTGCGGTGGGTCGATGGCTCGATTGACAACACGCTCTACCGTCTTCTGGCGATTCGCGACTCCGGCCAGACGAAGACGGTGGATCCATGATCGCACTGCATCGCACGCAGGAATTTTCGCTGGCCGCCGCCGGCCTCATCCTGCTAGGCGTGGTCGGCTGTGGCCCCGCCACGATGGCGAAGGTGTCGGGCACGGTGACGTGGCAGGGTGAGCCGGTGCCCGACGCGATGGTGGCGTTCGTCGCGCAAAAAAGCCCCGGGGCGGTGGGCCGCACCGATGCGGCGGGCCGATTCTCGCTGACCACGCTGAAGCCCGGCGACGGCGCCTATTTCGGATCGTTTCGGGTCGCGATCGAGCCGTTCAAGCCCGGCAGCGGACCGGACGCGGCCCCGCCATCACCGCTTGAGCGGCCAAAGCCCGCACCTGAGCGGAAAGACATCCCCGAGGTCTACCGGTCGCCCGCCACCAGCCCGCTCACGGCAGAAGTCGTCGCCGGCAAGATGAACGTCATCGACTTCAAGCTCGACTGACGGGAAAATCGGGTCGGGAGCGATTTTTCGCGATTCTTTTACGCGTTCCCCCACAAGCCCCCGGCGGAAGCCGGTGGGGTGACGCGTGGAGTTCATGCGGGAAAGAAAAGGGGACGCAGCTCTTTTTAAAGGCGCAGTCCCGGGCGATCCTCGAGCGGCATCCTGAGGGCCTCGCCCATTTTCGTCGCCGCAACTTCGCAGCGAGATCAATCGGCCGGAACGCCGAAGCGAATACCGATGACTCCTGAGTTCCGTGTCTTCGACGTGCTCGAGCGGCAGGGGGTGCCGTTCGTCGTGGTGGGCGGCCATGCCGTCAATTTCCATGGCTTCATCCGCGCGACCGAAGCCACCGACGTGTTATGGATCCGGTCGCCCGTCGCCGAGACGAGCCTGCTGAAGGCACTTGAAGAGATCGCTGTGGAATACATCAGCAAGGAGATCGATCCGGCGACCGGCATCGAACGCACGCATCCGGTCACTGCGTCGTTTCTCCTTGCCGAACGACTGATGATGCTCTGTACGACGGCGGGTTTTCTCGATCTGTTCGATTACGTCCCCTGATATCCCGCCGTGCCGGTGGTGACCGTCTGGGAGACGGCCGTGGAGCTCGACGGCATCCGATTCGCGTCGCTCGAGTGGCTGCGAAAGCTCAAGCAGGCGGCCGGACGCCCCAAAGAACTGCTCGACCTGGAAAACCTGCCCGCCGGCGAGTGATCGGATTGGCTCCCGGGGGGCGCTGCACAATCACCTCGACGACAAACGTTCTTTTCCGGCCCGGTACACGATCCATGCCAACT